>NZ_SDPW01000001.1:2135035-2440040 GCF_004135645.1 Senegalimassilia faecalis | reverse complement strand
GCAGCGGGCGCTTTCATCTCAAAGTTCGCGCACGCCAACTTCTCGCAGGTACAGCGCACCTTCGCGCTGCTCGAACAAGCTTGCGCTTTCCGCAAAGCGCACGTTCGGGCACGCCGAACGAGCAGCGTCCACCTGCGCCAGGGGAATCGCCGCCATCGGCACTTTGCCATCGAAATCGCACGGCACACCAGCGCGCTGCGCCCAATCGCGCACGCGCACCGCATCGGCGCCGAACGCCTTCGCGCACTTCAAGAACCGGTCGCCCGCATCCGCCGTCAGCCACGGATACGCCCCGCGAACAACATCATCGCAGGTGAACACCTTGTTCTGCTGGAACACCTGCCCCGTGTTCTTGTTGTCCGAGCTGCAATAGTGCACGCCCAGACGCAGCCCCTCGCGCTCGACGTGCTCCAGCAGCGCCAGCGCCTCGGCCTCGCTGCCCGCAACGGGAACGCCACCGCCATACCAGTAATCGTACAGGTAGTTGAACGGGTGTTTTCGCAGCTCAAATCCGCGTTTTCGAAACTCGTCGGCATTGCACAGCGGGAAGCAGAACTCCAGCAGGTTGATGCCGCGAACGCCAATGCCGTCGATGCGCGAAAGCATGGCCTTCATCTCCGGCAACGTACCCGGGATCACGGGCATCTCCACCATCACGTCCAGCACAGCGGCAACCGCAGCGGCCATGCGCTCGAACACCGGCGCATCGATGCGTGCCACGTCATCGGGCTTGATGCTGAAGCGCAGCTCGTCAAGCCCCGCCTGCGCCAACGCGGCCAGACACTCGTCGTCAAGCAGGTCGCCGCACGTATACAAGCGCACGTGCACGCCCGGGAACAACTCCTTCGCCCGCGCAACGAACGCAACCACCTCGTCCTTGTGCAGCAGCGGCTCGCCACCCGTCACCGCCAGGCAATCAAAACGCGCCCCGGCGGCATGCGCTTGCTCAAGCTCGGCAACGATATCGCGCTTGTGCGATAGAAAGTACTCGTAATGGTCCTGATTGGGATTGAAGCAAAAGTAGCACTTTCGCGTGCAGCGCAAGTCAACGAAGAACGTAGCCGTGCGCTCGCCCGTGCGGCACGCCATGCACGCCGGCGAGATCCACCCACGCCGCAGCGACCCGCCGCCGTTCTCGCAGCAAGCCCCGCATGCGCCGGCCACGCGCACCCGCTCGCTGCGTGGGCACGACTCGCCCGCCTCGAACGGAACGCCGAACGCCGCAACCGCTTCCTCGTAATCGCGCTCAACCTGGTCAAACGCCTGCGCATATTCGCGAATGTCCACACATCCCCCTCAAAACCGCACGCGCTACGCCGCGGCAAGCTCCCTGGCAAGCTCATCGGCAAAAGCACCGTCAGTCCATGCAAAAGCCGCCAAGGCACCGGCAAACGCGGCGTAATACGCCCGCGTGTCGTTTTGCACAACCTTATCTGCAAAAGCATCAACCCACGTCAGCACATGTTTTCGCACGAAATCAGCCTGCGTGCGCAGCAATTCCGCCGTTGCCGCGTCGTCGCCATCCGCATACGCTTCGTAAGTGCGTTGCCCCATTTTCGCCAGGTAATCCATCATCGCGGCGATATGGTCGTCCGGAAAATGCTGCTCGGCCTTCAAGTGAAACCCCGCGTCATGGTAAAACGAGCGAACATCAAGCGTGCTTTCGCGAAACAGCATGCCATCGGTGCTCACGTACGGCGACTCCCATGGCCTGACAAACGCATCGCCCGGCACCTGGAATAGCTTCGGGTAATCTTCCCGCAAAACTGTCGCGATACCCTCAACATCGCCATCGCTAGCTAGCTTGTCAACGCAGGCCAGCGCCTCATCGACGCATTCGCCCAGCGTGCGCTCCGACAGCCCGATGCGTTTTGCCGCAATTTCCTTGTCATGCGCAAGCGACTCCTCAAGCCACGAAAGCGCGCCTTTTGTCTCGTCGGCAATCAGCAGCGCCGCCATTTTCTTGTCAGCCGCCCCTCCGAACAACCCGTGGAACAGACTGCACAGGTACGTGCGCTGCGCCAGCTTCATGGCCGTGCAAGCTTCTTGTTCCTTGTTACCCATCTGCACTCCTTCAAACACCTCCCAGCATACGGCAAAATCCCACCGAAAGAAAAAACCGCCGCATGACGCCCGAGCACCATGCGGCGGAAAATGCTTCTTACCAGGTAAGTTCGCGCGCGTCTTCGCTAAAGGCGCATTCCTTCGTCTTGATCAAGATGTTGGGATGCGTTTCCTCGGGCGAAGGCAACACGACGATGGTGCCGTTGTCCAGGTTGCTACCGTACTTCGCACGAAGTTCGTCCACGTCGCCGAAATCCAGGGCGCGGTTCGGGCAACCCGCTACGCATGCGGGCTGCGCGCCTTCCTGACGCAAACCGTAGCAGCCATCGCATTTGCCGGACACCCCCTTCTCAGGGAAATACTTCGGCTGGCCATACGGGCAGCTCATAACGCACATGCGGCAACCAATGCACTTGCTTTGGTCCTGAATCACCGTGCCGTCGGCAGCCTTGTAAATAGCGCCGGTCGGGCAGTTCTTCAGGCAAATGGCATCATCGCAATGGTTGCAGCCGAACGAATAGCTAAAGCCCTTCACGCTCGGGAACTCCCCAACGGTGTAAGAATGCGCCTCGCGGTACAGCGTACCCACCTCAAGACGATTCTTGTCCTTGCACACCACCTGGCAGGCGCGGCAACCAGTGCAGCGGCTTTGATCCAAATAGAATCCAACGCTCATGATTCGCTCTCCTTATCCGCAGCTCTAGTTCGCGCTCCAACGCGCCGGCTTGTCGCAGTCGCGACCCAGCGGTGCGCCGGTGTACTTCTCAACGTTGCAAATCTGGTTGTTGTAACCAGAAACGCCCATGCCGGCATATTCGCTGCCGATCAGGTAGTTGTCCGAACCGGCCATATCGATGCCCGTTTCTTCGTCAACATCAACCCATGCGCCGTGAGGCACGCCAACCATACCAGGCATAAGCACGTCCATAACGGCGGCGTTGCGCAGGCCCTTGCCATAAGGCGAGGTCAAAAGCACCGTGTCGCCATCTTCAATGCCCAAGCTCTCAGCATCGCTGCGGGACAGGAACACCGGGTTCGCCCAAGCTTCGCGAAGCCACGGGCAGTTATCGAACACCGTGTGGGAACGACGCAGGTAGTGCGGGTTGAACATCAGGAACGGGTACTCGCCCTTCTCGCCGCCAATCTTGCCGTCCTTGAACGTGGACTCATAGCCCGTGACCGGCACGACATACGTCGGGTACGGCTTGTACTGCTCGATGCCCGGGAAGCCAAACGAGGCCATCAGGTCATAGCGGGCCTGGCAGTAGATCTCCAGCTTGCCAGACTTGCTCTTCAGCGGGTTCGCCTCGGGGTCGTCCACGAACTTCTTGAAGCCGATGTGGCCATACTTGTCATCGCGCTTGCGCGGGAACTGGTAACCGCCGTTTTCTTTCAGCTCCTTGAGCGTGATAATGCCCTCCTGCGACTCGCCTTCCGCATTCAGACCCTTGATGTCTTCGGCAGTCAGCGTGACCAGCGTCTTCATCTTGCCGTCATCGCCCATAACCTTGCAGCCGGCAATCTGCTCGTACAGTTGCTGGTCCTCGGTCTTGTCGTACGCCAGCTTCGGGTCCTTGCCAACGCCAGCGATCAGCAGCTCGCCGATTTCCTGGTCGGTCTTCGCTTCGCCAAGCGGCTGTGTGACGCGGGTGTAGAACGGCAGGTACTCGCGGTTATTGTAGCCGCCGAAGCCGCCGCAGCGCTCCCACTCGGTCGTCACGGGAAGGATGATGTCGGAGTAGCGCGCATTCGTGGTCATGAACTGGGCCAACGTCAGCACGAAGTCCACAGCGCGGTGAGCCTCGATGCCCTCTTTCTGGTTCAGCGACGTCTGCAGCACCGCGTCGGTCATATGATAGATGCACTTGATGGGGCCAAGTTCGGTAGGCTTCGGCTCATGGAACGAGCCGTAGGCGTTCGAAACGTCCTGCGTATGACCGCCGCCATTCTTGATGATTTCGTACATCTGCGGCTGGCGAACGCCCGTGGTAACCGGGTCGGACGTCTTGACCATCTTCGCGGAACCGGCGGAAACCAGGCGCGCGCCGCCATTGCCGGCGTTCGCGTGGTACGCGCTGGCCGTGGCGTGGCCGGACTTGCCCATATGGCCGCCCATGGCGCCAAGCGCAATCAGCAGCTGCGGGAGCATTTCGGCACCATTGCAGCGAGCCATGCCGTAATTGTGCAGAATCATGACCTTGTTGTTCTTCGACAGAATCTGGGCAAGCTCGGTCACCTGCTCGGGCTTCACGCCGCAAATGGGTTCAGCCCACTCCGGCGTCTTCGGCACGCCATCGTATTTGCCAAGAATGTAGTCCTTCAGGTTCTCGTCGATGGTCTTGTCTTCCGGCATGCTTTCCGCATCGAAACCAACCGTGTACTTATGCAGGAAGTCCCAATCGATAATGCCGCCCTTTTCCTCGTCAAGACGCATCATCTCATAGGCCACAGCGAACATGAGTGCCATGTCCGTGCCCGTGCGCACGGGCACCCACTCGGCATCGAGCATCTGGGCCGACGCGTTGTACAGCGGGTCGATCGACACGAACTTCGTGCCCTTGTCGCGCGCGTTGATCCAGTAGTTGATCGGCGTGCCCGCCGCAGACCAAGCAGGGTTGGAAGACCACATGATGATGTAGTCGGCGTTCTCAAGGTCGAAACGGTCGTTGGACGTGTCGGCCTCACCCGTGCCGCAGTCGGTCACCGGAAGGCCCATCTTCGTCACATCGAGCGTGTACGTACCGTGCGACGTGGTGTCCCAACCGCGCACATAGCCGGACAGCACGTTGAGCGTGGTGTTGTTCGCCTTGCAATAGAAACCGGTCGGGCCATACTCGTCGGAGATGCGCTTGATCTCTTCGCAAGCAAGTTTAATGGCCTCATCCCAGCTGATGACTTCCCATTCGTCTTTGCCGCGCATCTGGCCGTTCGATTTCTCGCCGCCACCGGGCTGCCAGCCCTTGCGCTTCAGCGGGTGCAGGATGCGGTCGGAGCCAAAGCATTGCTGCTGCTGAGCCTTGCCACGCACGCAACCGCGCTGCTGCGGGTTCTCGATCGAATCCTCGTGCGTGTCGTCGGTCTTCTGACGCACCACGGCGCCGTCCTTGACCATAACCTTGTTCATGCAACGGCCGCCGCAGTTGTGCCAGCATGCCGCCGAAATCCATTCGCCGTCCTTTGCCGGATCAACGGGAAGTTCATGCTTGTCAACAGCTTCAAGGCTCGACTCCGCAGAGCAACCGGTTGCAGTCAAACCAGCCACACCGGCCATAACGGCCGCGGAGGCGCCCAAAAAGCCGCGACGGGAAATGTTGTTGGAGCTCACAGTAATATCCCCCTTCGATTCCCTACAGCGCGCACGTCGCGTAGAACGCGTAACGGGCAACGGCAACGCCGATAATCAGAGCGGCGCACACGATGATGGCCAGCATCTGCTTGTTTGCGAACTTAGATGCGCACAGCGTCAACACCGCGGATGCAACCGGGGCCACCACAAGGCCGACAATCTGCATGACCGGGCTTGCGCCGGCCGCGCTGAATGCGGCGATCTCAAGCGCCATGCCAACGGCAAGGACAACGTCCATTGCGATCATCGTGTTCGCAACCGGCTTTTCACCCAGGTCAGCGGCACCAAGCGCAACGCACAGGCCCAAGCCCGCGGCCAGGTCGCCCGCCAAGAAGCTCAATACGGTGGCAGGAGCGTCCGTCCACACGGGGTTGCCGTACACGTCGATGTAGGCCGTTGCCATCAAAATCATGCACAGCACCGCGAACACGGCGGTGACCACGCGCAGCGCAAACGGGCTGTCCTTCTTCACGAACGTGACGATCATGTCGATGAGCGCCAGCACGAAGAACACGCCGGACACGGCAACCTCGCGCACCATGCCGGAACCGAAGTTCACCGTTCCGCTGGTCAGGGAGCCCATAGCGCGTGGAATGCTCTGCACATGGGCGGAAGCGGCAATCATGCCAATGGCGAACAGCGCAACCACCACCAGCGGAAGCAGCCACGGACGCTCGCCGGAACGCTTGCGGGTAAAGCAGGCTTCGAACACATATGCGCCCGCAGCAACGCCCCCCAGCAACGTGAATGCAAACAGGGATTCAAGTCCCATGTTTCCCTCCTCTATTTCCTTGCGCCTGAAAATCGGCGCAGCCTTCGATACGCGCCTCGCCCGCGCGCATCGCTCCGATTCGAAACCGTTCATTGGTTTGCGCCTTGCACGCAAAACGGTCTTTCTTGAATCGGCGTTATACGATTGTAGGAAATCAGCTGAAACCCTCCATGGGCTGTTATAGCAAAATTGTCGTGCGACAATCAATAGTGTCGCACGACAATTTTTCTATATATTATCTTATTTTGAGAATAGCAGGTATGCGCTTTTGTTGACTGAGCCGTAACGAAACACCAGGTCATCTGCGCAGTTCAGTCAAACGACCCTCGAACCATACCTTATTGCTTTCCTCAGGATTAGCCGCACACTGCCTTATGTGCCGCACACTCCCCATGCGACACTTACTTCGCGGACACTTCGTCACCCTTCACGTTAAAACCCTCGCTGTACGCGCTCGGCACCACCAGCGTACTGTCGTTGTCCTGCATACCTTCATACGTCAGATGGAGTTTGCGCAGCGCAAGCGCGACCTCGTCGTGATTGTACGTTTGTGCCACTTCGTCAAGAATTGCCGACACGTCTTTCTCGGCTTCCATCAACGTAATACGAGCGCTCTTGCGACACTCAGCTTGCGCCTCAAGCGACATAACCCCTTGCAATTCTTTCGGGATAATCAAGTCGCGCACCTCAACAGACACGATAGAGATGCCCCAGTCCGACACCTTCTCCTCAACCGCCTCGCGCAGCTCTTGATCAAGCTGATGGCGACGCATCACCACGTTGGACAGCGAAGCACGGCCAATCGCATCGCGCAATGCCGTTTGAGCCGACAGCGCCACGGCAAAGTGATAATCCTCAACCTCGGTGCAAGCCTTTTCGGGATCCCACACCACCCAGAACAGCACCGCATCAACATCAAGCGGCACCAAATCACTGGTCAGCGCCTCTTCTGCACCAAACGGCGTTGCGTTCATGCGCTGGTCCACGCGCAACGTACAAAATTCAAACAGGGGAACGGTGAAGAACAGGCCCGGCCCGGCCAACCGATTGAAACGTCCAAGACGCATGACCACAACGCGTTCCCAATCCATACACACATGAACCGAGGACAGTACCGCCAAGCCGATAATCGCCGAAAGCACAATGCCTACAAGCGTCAGTTTATGCGCAATAAGAGCCGACGCGCCTAGCACCAGGCAAAACGCTACGATCGCAAGCACGATGGTTATCAATGTCGCGCCGTTGCGTGTTGCTTTTTTCGTCGGGTCGGACCGATACGCTTCGGCAGCTACGCCGAATTCCATTTCGGAGCGACGATACGTGTCTTTTTGGCCGAGCGCCTGCCCGCCGTTGTTATTTTTGCTTCTCATGCTCCCTCTTCATCCTTCTCACGCACGCCGATACCAACTTCGGGACGTCCTCGTACGCCATCCCCTCTTTCAAGCAGCTTTTCATGAAGTCCTCGACAAGCGCATCCACTTGCCCGCTTGCTTTTCGTATCTTCTCCGGATCGTTCACGAATACGCCGCTTCCACGCACCGTGGTTACGAACCCATCGCGTTCAAGTCCCATGTACGCTTTGCTCACCGTGTTGTACGCAATGCGAAGATCCGCCGCGTACTTCCTTACCGTGGGCAATTTGTCCCCCGCTTTATAGAAGCCCGAGTTAATGAGATACGCCATCCTGTTGCGCAGCTGAACCCACAGCGGCAAGTCGCTGCTCTCGTCGAATTCAAATGCTGGTGCCTCTTTGCTCAATTTCACGCGCAATCTTTCTCGTATCTCAACTTCATACCACCGGCTGAACGCCCGCCGCCACCATGACAAGCCGCAAGCACAAACCGCCAACCAGCACCAGCGTCGAAACCGACGCCGTTGCTGCTACCGTCGTACGACTTCTTGTGATGTTTACAGCGCCTTCAACAGCCAAGGGTAATAGTAACGCGCATCCCACGAACCCCACCCAAAAGAGTAGGGATTGAGCTCCCGCCAAAATACTCCACACCGCAGACAAGCCAGACGCGCCCGCAATATCCCCTAGCAAGAAAACCGCTGCCACAACTTCAAGCACGATAACCACCATATCGGCCCGCAGCAACCCGGCCTCCCAACGTCTAGTGGCGCGACGATCTTCACAAGCGCACATCCCCAACAGCACGATGGCGCAGCCGCACGACAGCGCAGATGCAACAAATAGCGCCGGAAGCCACATTGACTGCCAAAGCTTAACCGCCACAACGCTTTTCAACAGCATGCCCGTGTACGCCATCACCACCACGGCAACGGGTATCCCCATCACTTTTATCACCCGCAACGCTCTGCGAGCGCACTGGCCCATGGTAAAAGTTGCGTCGCAAAACGAGGCAACAAGGCTCGCACACAACAACGACAACGCAAGCGCGCCGATGGAGACCAAGCTCCCCGTCGGATAGATCAGCAGATAGTAGAACGCTTCAGGACGGCCTAAATCCGCAATAAGACATACGACGCCAGCAGCTATTATCGCCAGCGATGCACCATAAACGATTCGCCTTACGCGCCGATATGTTGATTCGCACAGAAACTCTGGTGCACGATAATCGCTTCGTCCTTTACGTTGCGCAACACCGTTGCAAATGTCAAGGGTGGCCTGCACAACATACGCGCCCGCTGCCGCTCCACCCAAAAACAGGTACACCGCAATCAGTTCGCTGAATGTCATGCAACCCCCTCTCTCGTTTGCTACGGACAGCATACCACTGTCGCACGACACTTCGATATGCAAGCACGGCGCCCTCTTTGCTCATGCGGTAATCGCCTTATCGCGCATTCCTGCTGCCGCATGCTCGGTCCCGCCATCGCACAAGCAGCCCCCCGCCTTGCAAATGGGTCTAGCGCGAGAACACCCCAGGGTTCAGGCAATCGACCGGAACGCGCCCTTGCACCGCATCGATTGCTGCCTGCATGGCACGTTGGCGCAGCTCGCGTCCCGACTCTTCCGACCAATATGCTGCATGGGCCGACAGCACCGCATGCGGTGCCTTCATGATGGGGTGGCTGAAGTCGAACGGCTGCTCTTCCTCGAATACATCCAAGCCAGCGCCCCACAGCTTGCCCTCGCACAGTGCCTGCGCAAGTGCCACGGTGTCCACCACGGCGCCGCGCGCCGTGTTCACCAGCACAGCACTGTCCTTCATAAGCGCAAGACGCTGCGCATCGATAAGATGATGCGTCTCGGGCGTCAGCGCCGTATGCAAGCTCACCACGTCCGCCTGTTGCAGCAGCTCTTCCAACCGAAGCACCGGGTAACCCTCGGGAGTTCGACGCCCCGGCTTTAGACTTCGCGACCAACACACTACGTCAAAACCCAAACCGGCCGCTTTGCGAGCCGTAGCGCGCCCAATCTCGCCCATGCCCACGACGCCGAACGTACGGCCACGGCACTGGCCAAGCGGGCGCGTGCGAGCGTAATCCCACACTCCCCGGCGCATGTCGGCATCAAGTTCGTTAATGCGACGCAGTACCGATAAAACAAGCGTAATGGCATGGTCGGACACCACTTCCGTTCCGTATCCGGGCACGTTGCACACAGCAACGCCATGCTCCGTTGCCGCCTCTACATCAATCTCGTCGTAGCCAACGCCCGTGCGACTGACCACCTTCAGGTTCGGACACGCTTCGAACACCTCTCGCGGGAATAAGGCGTACGACGTCACTGCGCCTTGCGCCCCCGTTTCCTGCAAGCTGCGGATTACCGCCTCCACCGTGCGACCGCGCGTGGCTTCGAAGTCGACGCCGGCCTCTTGCGCCATGGCAGCTTCCAGGTTATTGTCCGCAAAGTCCGTATCAACTGCAACGATTTTCGCCATCGCGAAACCCCTATCGTGTGTGTCTGCCGCTACGCGTTTGCCTGCTCGGCCATTTCCTTCAAGTCAGACAAATCGGTGGGGTCGTCAGGCAATTCGAACCCATACGCCTGCGCAATCGCGCGAGCCTGCTCCGCGCGCAGCGAGGCAAGCGCCGTTTGGCCAGCCTGCGTCAAATACTGAGACGACAGCAACAAGCTGCGAGCCACGAACTCCGTGACGCGAGGGTCGGTCCCCGATATCTGCAAAACGCCCGTTATCGACTCGGGCGCCAGCGACAGCAGGCTTTTCCCGTCCATGCCGATAGCGTTGCCCACTACCTCGTCAAGGGTGTCTGCCGCCTCTTTGGGATCCTCGTCTTCATCCATCACGCGGCGCAGGCTTTTAAACATGGCCTGATAAAACGCCAGCAGCAACTTCATCAGATAATCTTGCTCGAACAAAACCTACCCTTTCCCGCTCAATGTGGCCACGCCATCAATGCCGATGCGCAGGAGCAGCAGACGGCTTCATACATTCTCAAAGCCCACCTACCATCCAACGCTTACCGGTTCGCGCTACAGCCGAAACGCAATCCTACGCGTTCGGCGCATGCAGTATCCCCAGATGCTCATACGCGCGCTCGGTTGCCTGGCGCCCCTTCGGCGTGCGGATCAACAACCCTTGCTGCATCAGATACGGCTCGTACACATCCTCAAGCGTATCCGGATCTTCCGCCAAAGCCGATGCCAGCGTAGTCAAGCCCACGGGCCTGCCGCCAAACTGCACGCACAGCAGCTCAAGAATGCGGTTGTCCACAGCGTCCAAGCCAAGCGGGTCAACCTCGAAGAAACTCAGCGCCTGAGCCGCAACATCCTCATCGATTACCCCGTTGCCGCGAACCTGTGCCCAATCGCGCACGCGCTTGAGCATGCGGTTCGCCAAACGCGGTGTGCCGCGGCTGCGGCGCGCAATCTCCAATGCACCATCATAGGAGATGGGCACGTCTAAAATGGAAGCCGAGCGCTGGACAATAGCCGCCAACTCTTCCGGCGTGTAGTACTGCAGCCTGAAGGCAATGCCGAAGCGGTCTCGCAGCGGCCCTGTCAGCAAACCCGTGCGCGTGGTTGCGCCGATAAGCGTGAAACGCGGCAGATCCAAACGAATAGACCGCGCAGCGGGACCTTTGCCCACCACGATATCAAGCGCGAAATCCTCAAGCGCCGGATACAACACCTCTTCGACCATGCGGTTCAACCGATGAATCTCGTCGATGAACAGCACATCGCCTTCTTCGAGATTCGTCAGGATGGCCGCAAGGTCGCCCGTACGCTCGATGGCCGGCCCGCTGGTTGTCTTGATGTTCGCGCCCAGCTCGTTGGCCACGACCGTTGCCAGCGTTGTCTTGCCCAAGCCCGGAGGACCTGAAAACAAGATGTGGTCGGCAACGTCGCCGCGTTCTTGCGCCGCCTGAATGAGGATGGCCAGCGATTCCTTGATTTTCGTCTGCCCAAGGTAATCGCCCAGACGTTTCGGCCGCAAGCTGCGGTCAAGCGCCAGGTCATCCTCGGTCAAATCAGGCGTTACTGCTCGCTGCATCGGGTCTGCGGGCGCAGGCGCGCCCGCACCTGCCTCGAACACCATGCCCTCTATTTTCACTCCATCTGCCACAATACGTGCTCCATTAGTTGCCCAGTCGTTTCAACGCGTATTTTATCAGCGCGTTTTCGTCGGCATCCTCAGGAGCGCCCTTTAACGCAACATCTGCTTCCGCCGAAGCGAATCCGAGCGCCAGCAGCGCTTCGCGAGCACCCTTCAACCGCTCCGCCGCGGCTGCGACCGCCGAAGCAGGTGCGCTTGATGCATCGAACAAGCTGGCAAGTCCCTGGTCGAACGATCCCTTCAGCTCCAAGATAATGCGCGATGCCGTTTTCTTTCCCACGCCGGGAATCTTCTGCACCGCCGCCACATCCTGCGCTTGCACCGCAGCCACCAGCGCTTCGGGCGTGAACGACGAAAGCGCCGCCAACGCAACCTTCGGGCCAACACCGCTGACGCCAATCAAGCGCTCAAACAGCGCCTTTTCCTCAAGCGTTAAAAACCCATACAACGCAATGCCGTTGTCCGATGCTTGCAAATACGTATGCACCTGCACCGCTTGTCCCACAGCAGGCAACTTCGCAAGCGCGCCTTGCGACATGCCCACCGCATAGCCAACACCTTGCACGTCGATAAACGCGCAGTTCGCTGTTTTCCCTGCTAGCACGCCCTTCAAAAACGCAATCATCGCGCACCTTCTTCCAAAATCTTACGAGCCGCCGCGCCTGCCGGGCCACCCGTTCCAGCGCCCGCCATCACGCGGCCGCGCGCTTCCAGCTTCGCCAACGCGTCAGCCCCACCCGCGCCGCCGAAACCTTCGTGCGTGGTGTAGCAAATAGCCGCAGCCAGCGCGTCAGACGCGTGATCGGGCTTCGGCTCAACCTGCAAGCTCAACAGCTTTTTCACCATGTACTGCACCTGCGCTTTGTCCGCCGTGCCCGTTCCCACCACGGCCATCTTGATTTGCCGCGGTGTGAACTCGCCAACGGAAAGCCCGTGCTGCGCGCACGCCACCAAGGCCGCCCCGCGGGCCTGCCCCGTGGCGAACGCCGCCGTGATGTTCTGACCAAACCACACGGTTTCGATACCCAAACACGTTGGCCCGAAATGGCTGATCACCGCATCGATCTGCTCGTGAATCTTCGCCAATCGCCGCGACAACTCCACCCCGGCAGGCGTAGACACGCACCCATACGCCACACATTCCAAGCGCGACCCGCTTTGGCGCACAATACCCCAACCGGTATTAGCCAAGCCAGGATCAATCCCCAATATGGTTCTAGCAGCCATAACACCTTTTCCACGAAAAACAAACGTATGTTCGTCAACATATTACCACACAAACGTTCGCTTTCATAAGGAAACTCGCCGCTTTCCTAAGAGTCGCTAAAATCACCTGCAAGTCACACGAAATTCCCAGGTCGAACGTTACTGCCGCAAAGGCCTTCTTAACCCGGACCCTATCAAATAGGCTTCCTGCGTTACAGCACCTGCTTTATTTCTTGCGGATCACCATATTCCCGAATCATCGCCGAACGCGTCACAATCCACTGTTTACCGTATTTTCGGGCATCTATTCCTGGGCGGATCTTTCCGTACACCAGCGCTTTTCGCAACGTCGAGTCGTTCAAGCCCCAAAGATCGGCGGCAGTCGAAAAAGCCATCAGCCCATCAAAAGGCGTTTTTACGACCGACCCATGCTCCCAAAGTTCATCACATGACAAATCTATGTCATCGTTCCAAGATACGCCGTACCCACCAGGATCAACGCTGACTGCGTTGAACAACCCCCCGTCGGCCAGCGGCGCAAACGCCTCGAACCTCTCGAGCAAAGGAGCAACATCGTATTCTTTCGTCGTTCCATCCGCGAACATGACGTTGAGCATCAAATCCGCTTGCGGAAAAACTTCTTTCACTTTATGGAACATGCTAATCACCTACTCCAACGGCGAAAGCTTCTTAAATACCTGGGTCTCCCACATGGTTAGCAACTCGCCCTTGTTTAGTTCAACCCATTCTTCGACCATGGTCTTTGCCCGTTTCGGCCCGTCAAGCAACTCGCCTGTATCGATCTCGAAAGCAGCAGTGTCGTCTCCATATATCGCATGAATATGCGGAGGGTTATGCTCGGATTGAAGGAAGTACATCCTGATAACGATTCCATAAAATCGAGCAATTACCGGCATATGCAACGTCTCTTTACCAAGTCTACCTGTATCGCAATGATATCACGATGTCGTGATGTTTACAACATATTCACTATATTCACTATTCTCTATTGACCGATAGTGAACTTCCTTTTACTATTAGTGATACGTAATCACTAGGAAGGGGTTTCCTATGAGCATCACCATCTCGTTTGAAATCGATGAAACACTGGCTTCTGAAGCCGAACAAATATACAACGCGCTCGGAATGAATACGCAAATGGCCCTGTCCCTATTCATCCGCAGAACCGTCATGGACGGTAAGCTTCCTCTATCCGCCGTAACCCCCCCACCCGCAAACCACGCTTCAACAGATCGACCAGCTCCGACTCCGGAATCAGATCCTCGCTTCGAATCCAAACCAACCGGCAAGCGAATCACGGAAGAAATGGTGGAAGCGGTTTGGCAAGCATTCCTTAAAATGAGGCAATTCGGCTATTCCGCAAATTCGCTTGCTTCCGAAGTTTCGAATTCAACCGGAATGAATCCGGGAAGCGCCTTCATCTACCTGACCATCCTCGACAACCTTGTCAAAGGCAAACCTAACACCCGCAACATGAAGATGGCGGATTTAGAAACTTACATGAGCAAAATTCAGAATGAGTTCAATGCATCGGACTATCAAAATGCCCTACTGTCTTTGGAACGCTCTGTTCCCTATTGGAGCAAATCGCAATTTGGCAATTTCGGCAAACACGTCTTGCTCTACCTCAGCCAGCATAAATAGACTCGTTCCATTTCGCAAAACCAGCTTTCAACGCAACCTGAAACGCCCCAGCATAAACAAAGACGCTCTAAACCCTAGAAAGGATGCAACCATGGTTGAGTCCATCCTGCTAAATAAGCTTTACAACTCGAACAAAACACTCACCGACAAGGCGATACGATCAAGATTATCTCGAGCTAGATCGGCCGAAAAGATCCTTGGCTATTCGCTGGATTACGCAGTATCGACCAATGACAGAATGCACGAGTCGCTTAGCACTCTCAAAGGCCACGACACGAGAGGAAACCTGCAAAATGCCCTAAGATGGTACTACAAAGCGAAACTCAACAGGGAGTTCCCTCGTTTATCAGACTATGAGCTGATTAAGAGAGCGCCTCTCCCTGCAACCATTCCGTCAGAGGCGCGACAGAACGTCTACTGCAAAGCGGAGAATTGACTCGAAACCACTCCAGGCACAAAAAGCGCCCCTCCGCCGGTTGGCGAAGGGGCGCTTTCGATCCGCAAAATTTTCGCGCTGCTTACTCTTCTTCCAGAGCCGCGGCGATTTCCTCGGTGATGTCCATGGTGTGGTACACGTTCTGCAGGTCCTCAAGTTCCTCCAGACGGTCGACCAGGCGCATGACCTTCTTCGCGTCGTTGGCGGTAACCGTAGCAGGCGTGGTGGCCTCCATGGTCATCTCAGCGCCCTTGACCTGCACGCCCTGCTCCTCGAGGGCCTTCTTCACGGCCATCAGGTCGGACGGCTGCGTGTAGACGATCCACTCCTCGTCGGCGTCCTCGTAGTCGTCGCCACCGGCCTCGATGACGGCCATCTCGAACTCTTCCTCATCCGCAGCGGCGCCGTTCGGGCCCATGGGGTGCTTCTTGTCGCCCGTCTCAACCTCTTTCGGGACCATGATCTGGCCCTTGCGCTCGAACATGTAGGACACGGAACCGGAGGTGCCCAGGTTGCCACCCGCATGAGTGAACGCCGCGCGCACGTCGGCAGCGGTGCGGTTACGGTTGTCGGTCAGCGCCTCGCAGTAGATGGCAACGCCGCACGGGCCGTAGCCTTCGTACACGACGGTCTCGTAGTTCGCGGCATCCTTGCCGGAACCGAACGCCTTGTCGATAGCGGTCTTGATCTTGTCCTTCGGCAGCGAGTAGCCCTTGGCCTTTTCGATAGCGGCGGCCAGCGACGCGTTGTTGTCGGGGTTCGGGTCGCCACCCTCCTTGGCCGCAACGGTGATGTTGCGCGACAGCTTGGAGAACAAAGCGGAGCGCTTAGCGTCCTGCGCAGCCTTGCGATGTTTCGTGGTTGCCCACTTAGAATGCCCTGACATAACACGTCCCTTCAAATTACAGCAAATACCAGCTGATTATTCTAGCACCCTTGTCAACAGCCCTCACCGTCCTGCTCACCCCCTTCATAGCGTCTGCAAACGGCAAAAGCAAAAACAGCCTTCGACCATACATAATTCATTATCTTGTCGATTTAATCCCAACATTGTGTTGGATATACTAGAAAGGACAACTATGCCGCCTAGAAGCGGCCCACAAGCACTACCCGAGGTGAAGCTATGAACAGCGTCTCGGCCATCAACGTCGGCATCGACGTCGGCTCGACCACCACGAAAATCTGCGCGCTCGACGCACGCACCCATGCGCTTTTGCACACGTCCTACCAACGTCACGGCGCGCGCCAAGCCGAAAGCGTTCGCGCCGCGCTTACGCTTATCGCGAACACGTTTCCGCAGGCCAGCGTGCGCCTTGCGCTTACCGGGTCGGGCGCGGCGCCCCTGGCCCGCGCGCTTGACGTGCCGTTTTTGCAGGAAGTCGTCGCAAACGCCTGCGCCATCCAGGAGCTCTATCCGCGCACCCGCTGCGCCATCGAGCTCGGCGGTCAAGACGCGAAGATGATCTTCTTCCGCGTCAACGAAGCCACCGGTGCGCTCGACGTCGCCGACATGCGCATGAACGGCAGCTGCGCCGGAGGCACGGGCGCGTTCATCGACGAAATTGCCTCGGTGCTCAACCTGCCCATCGAGCGTTTCAACGAAGCCGCCGCGCGCGGGCGCACCGTCTACGACATCTCCGGGCGCTGCGGCGTATACGCGAAAACGGACATCCAGCCGCTGCTCAACCAGGGCGCTTCCCGCGATGACCTGGCCTTATCGGCATTCCACGCCATCGCCAAGCAAACGCTCGGCGGCCTTGCGCAAGGCATCGACGTTCAAGCGCCCGTCATTTTCGAGGGCGGCCCGCTCACGTTCAACCCTACGCTCATCAACGTGTTCACCGAACGTCTCGGCCTTACCGCCGACCAGGCCATCGTGCCCGACCACCCCGAAACCATGGTGGCGCGCGGCGCGGCGCTTGCGCTGTCCGGCATCTTCACCGACACGTCCGCCGACATCAACCCGCTAGCCGCCGCAAAGCGCCTTGCGAACTTCACCAGCGCCGACACCGACCACGCCCCTGGCCAGCCGTTTTTCGAAAGCGAAGAAGCGCGCCGGCAGTTTGAGCAGCGCTATAAGCTTCCCGCCGAATCCCACGGGCCGCACAGCGCCGCCGCGCGCTCCCACACGCGCAACGGCGTGCTGCGCGCGTGGCTCGGCATCGATTCGGGCAGCACCACCACGAAGCTTGCGCTTGTCGCCGACGACGGCACGCTCATCGACAACTTCTACGCCAACAACGAAGGCGACCCGCTCGAAGTGGCCCGCCGCGCGCTCGTCGACCTGCGAAACAGCTACGCCGCCGCCGGCATCACGTTCGACATCGCCGGCGTCGGCACCACCGGTTACGGTGAGCTGCTGCTCGCGCGCGCCCTGCACGCCGATTTCCACACCGTCGAAACGGTCGCGCACGCACACGCCGCAACCCGCTTCATCCCCGATGCCACGTTCATCCTCGACATCGGCGGCCAGGACATGAAGGCCATCTGGCTTGACAACGGCGTCATCAGCAACATCGTCGTGAACGAAGCGTGCTCAAGCGGCTGCGGTTCGTTCCTGGAAAACTTCGCACGGGCGCTTGACATCCCCACATCACGCATCGCCGAAGAGGCGTTCTCAAGCCGCCAACCCGCCGTGCTCGGCAGCCGCTGCACGGTGTTCATGAACTCCAGCATCGTCAGCGAGCAGAAAAACGGCCGCACGCCCGCCGACATCATGGCCGGCCTGTGCCGCTCGATCATCGCCAACGTGTTCACGAAGGTCGTGCGCGTGCCCAATCTGGCAAGCCTCGGCAACCGCATCGTCGTGCAAGGCGGCACGTTCCGCAACGACGCGGTACTGTGCGCGCTCATCCAGCACCTCGGCCGCCCCGTCTCGCGCGCGCCCTACCCCGGCCTCATGGGCGCCATCGGCGTCGCGCTGCTCACCCAGCAGCACATGGCGAAGGCGGGGGCGAACGCGAACGCCGCAAACGCCAGCGCACCCGAAAACACGCCCGCCACCAGCACGTTTATCGGACTCGACGCGCTCGACGGCTTCACGTACCGCCAGCAGGCAAACGTCACGTGCCCGTTTTGCGCCAACCACTGCAACCGCACGATCATCACGTTCCCCGACGGCTCCACGTTCGTCACGAACAACCGCTGCCCGCGCGGCGAAATCGTCGGCGCGCCCAACAGCCCCGACGTGCGCGCAGCGCTCAAGCAGACAGGCAGCAAAACCGGCGAAGGCGAGAACCTCTTCGAGGCGCGCCAGAAGCTCCTGTTCCAGGATTGGCCCATCGAGCAGGTCGCGCCCGACCGCCACATCACCATCGGCATCCCCCGCGTGCTGGCGTTTTGGGACACCATGCCGTTTTGGAGCACGCTGCTGCGCACGCTCGGCTTCACCGCCCATGTCAGCCGCCCCTCCACGCGCGCCATGTTCGAAGAAGGCCTGCCGCACGTCACGTCCGACACCATCTGCTTTCCGGCGAAGCTTGTCCACGGGCACATCCTCGACCTTGCGCGCGCCGGCGTCGATCGCATCTTCATGCCCATCATCACCACGGTTCCCAGCGAAAACGCGGCCAGCACGTCCATCTCCATGTGCGCCGTCGTCAAAGGCTACCCCATGGTGGTGAAAAGCTCGGACGATCCCGAAGCGCGTTGGGGCATCCCGTTTGACACGCCGCTGTTCCACTGGTTCGCAACGCGGGACCGCAACCGCCAGCTCACGGAGTATCTGGCGAACACGTTCGACATTCCCGCATATCAAGCGCATAAGGCCATCGAGCAAGCCGACAGGGCGCAACACGCGTTCAAGTCGCTGCTCACCGAAGCCGGCGCCCGTGCCATCGAGTCCGCGCGCACAGCAGGCAGCTACGCCATCGTGCTGGCCAGCCGCCCGTACCACAACGACCCGCTTGTCAACCACAACCTGCCGAAAATGCTCGCGCAGCTCGGCCACGCCGTGCTGCCGCCCGACGCTGTGCCG
This sequence comes from Senegalimassilia faecalis, assembly GCF_004135645.1. Classification (NCBI taxonomy): domain Bacteria; kingdom Bacillati; phylum Actinomycetota; class Coriobacteriia; order Coriobacteriales; family Coriobacteriaceae; genus Senegalimassilia; species Senegalimassilia faecalis. Next base: position 2,421,089 of record NZ_SDPW01000001.1, on the reverse strand, counting down.
GGCGTCGGCGACGTCGACCTGTCGAAAAGCCGCCTCGACGTGGTGAACAACTTCCACCAGCGCATGCTCGGCTCCGCCGTCATCGCTGCCGACAACCCGGCGCTTGAATACGTGCAGCTTGTCAGCTTCGGCTGCGGCCACGATGCCTACCTCTCCGACGAAATCTGCCGCCTCATGCGCGAGCGCTCGGGCGCATCCCCGCTCATCTTGAAGCTCGACGAGTCCGATGTCGCCGGCCCGCTGCGCATTCGCGTCCGCTCGTTCATCGAAACTATCGACGAGCGCCGCGCGCGCGGAACAGCCGAAAACGCGCGCGGGTGCGCCAACGGCGAATGCCGCACGCCGCAGCCCCGCCCGCTGCCCGACCCCTACCCCGTCAAGTACGAGAAGGCCGATCGCCGCATCAAAACCATCCTTGTGCCGAACACCTCGCACGCGTTCTCTCTGCTCATGTCCGCGGCGTTCGCGCGCCAGGGCGTGCAGGCCATCTCGCTCGACCTTGGCCGCGAACACGCCATCGAACTGGGAAAACGCTATGTCCACAACGACATCTGCTTCCCGGCGCAAATGACCATCGGCGAAGCGCTCGCCGCGCTTGACAGCGGGCAGTGGGACCCGCGCACCGTCGCCATCGGCACGGGCAAGTACATCGGCGACTGTCGCCTGACGCACTACGCGGCGCTGCTGCGCAAGGCGCTCGACGACGCCGGGTACAGCTACGTCCCCATCATCACGAACGACGACAAAGACGCGCACAACATGCACCCCGGCTTCAAAATGTCGCTTGGCAGCGCCGTGCGCATCGCGTTCGGCCTGCCCATGATCGACGCGCTTGAAGAGCTGCTGCGCAAAATGCGCCCGTACGAACTTGAACCCGGCAGCGCCGACGCCGCGTTTGACCAGGCCATCAACCTGGTTATGACCGGCATGCGCGAAAGCGGCGTGCACGGCGCCGTCGGTGGCTTCAAGCAGGCCATCGCCGTCATGTCGCGCGTGCGCTACGACCGCTCGCACCCGCGCCCGCAGGTGCTCATCGTCGGCGAATACCTGCTGAACTTCCACCCCGGCGCCAACCGCAACATCGAGGCGTACCTCGAGGCGAACGGCCTGGAAGTCATCGAAGCGCGCATGACCGACGTCATTCGCAAAACGTACTTCTACCAGGACGCCCAGGCGCGCGAGTTCCACGTTTCGCAGCCGCCCTCCACCAAGGCGTTCAACCGCATCGCCAACCAGCTGTTCGAAAGCACGCACGACGTGTGCGACCGCATCGCACAGGCCCACCCGCTCTACGAGCCAGCCTGCCGCATGCCCGAGCTTGTGAAAGCGTCCGACCCCATCATTCACCACACGTTCGACGCCGGCGAAGGCGTGCTCATCCCCGGCGAAATCCTGCACCACGCCGCCCGCGGCTGCCGGTCGTTCGTCATCTTGCAGCCGTTCGGATGCCTACCGAACCACGTCGTCGGCCGCGGCATCGTCAAGCAGCTGAAGGCGCGCTATCCCGACGCGAACATCCTGCCGCTCGATTACGACCCCGACGTCAGCTTCGCCAACATCGAAAACCGCCTGCAAATGCTCATCATGAACGCCAAAGCGCAGGCGGCAGAAGGCGAAGTCGGCGGCGAATCAAACGCCAGCAACCCACAGTCCGATGCATCTACCAGCGAAAACAGCAAGGAGTAGCCATGGCAAGACCACGGAAAAGCGAGCACGCCTCCGCCAACGCAAAGCTCATCGATGCCTTCTGGGCTTGCCTTGAAGACCACCGGCTCACCGACATCACCATCAGCGCCATCACGAAAAGCGCCGAGCTCAACCGCGGCACGTTCTACTACCATTTCCGCGACATCGACGACCTGACCGCGCGCGCCATTGAAGTCGAATTCAACTCCCAAGCGCTGCTGCCGGGCATTTTCGACCTCATCACCGGCGCGCCCGGCTCCATCACGGCAATCGAGCTGGTCCAGCAGCGCATGCAGCGCCTCAGCCTGCTCATCGACCGCGGCGGCCTCGACGTGCCGTCAACGCAGATCAAGCGCCTTGTGCGCCAAACGTGGACCGCCATCCTATGCGCCGAAGGCGAAAGCCTCAAGCCCGAAACGCTGTTCATCATCGAGTACACCACCAGCGGCATCATCGGCCTTATCGCCAACGAGACCATGCGCGCGTCCGCGCAAACCTCGCCCGACGCGCTCAACGGCTTTCTTGCGCGCAACTCCGCGTTTCTGCTCGAGCAGATCGGCAACGCGCAAGGCGTCCCGCGCAGCATCATCCTCGAAAGGATCCACGCCACCCGCCGCGTCTCCCGTCTCAACGCGAAGCGCTAACCCAACTGCAGGGCACACGCAGGGGCGGGGCTGATGCCGCCAAGGGCAAAGGGGATCTGCGCCCCATTACCTTGGCAGCATCAGCCCCGCCCCCTCATCGCAACTCCCAAATCTCCGCAAAGCAAAAAGCGCGACCCGGGCTCGTCGCCCAGGTCGCGCTTTCGACACCCATCAGGAACAATCAGCGGAAATTCGCCAAAACCGGATACATCGACATCGTCTGGAATCTGCCTTCCATCACCGCGTTGCCGTAATGGTCGGCGAAGAACAGCTGCACCGGCCCGGCAGGCTCCACCCCCGCCAGCCGGTTCATCCAACAGTCGAACGCTAAAAATGTCATAGCCGTGTCAACCAGGAAAAACGCCAGCAGCCCCCAAGCGAAAACGCCGCGCCACGAAACCGGCACCACGTCCGCCGCACGCTGCAGCACCGGCAGCACAAGCTTCATCCAGGCCACGCCCGCTGCGCCCCACACCAGGGCCATTCCCAGGCACGTGTGCCCGCCCAAATTGAACGGTTGGCTCGAGTAATCCCAGGCCACAATGCCAAACGCGTTCTCCCAAAACCATCCAGCAAACCACTCAAATCCCGCGCCCACCAGGGCGGCCACGCCGAACAGCACACCGCCGCGCGCCTCGGACAAGCGCGACAGCGTCACGGTCATCAAAACGCCGCCGACGCCGTAAATGGGGCTGAACGGCCCCCACAGAAAGCCCGCGCGATCTTCCCAACGTCCATCGACGAAATAGCTCACAACGGTTTCGCCAATCAGCCCCACCACGCAGCACACGGTGAAAATCCACACCAGGTGGTACAGGTCAAGCTTGATGGCCTCAGGAGCCGTCGCTTCGCGCGCCGAAGCCCGCGCATCGTAGGAAACCTCGGCGTCTTCGCTTATGGCGCAAACCGCATCACCCGCGGAAGCACCCGATGCGAACACGCGAGCCTCTTCTGCCGTTCCGAAATCTTTTCTATGAAACATGGCGTGTTTTCCCATTATTTCCTCCCCAGGTGCCCATTATCGCACACAGGGAACAAACAAGCGCCCGAAGCCGCCTTTAGTCAACAACCTGTCATCTCGGCAGCCCGCCTCGCGCAATACGCGCAGCCCCATTCACCCTGCGCCTTCGCCAGCTGCCCCACCCGCGGCTCCAACTCTTCGGCGAACGCATCAAGCCCCGCGCAACCCCGCCCGCACCATCAAGTCAATCCGCGCGTCTTAGCCAGTACAAACCGGTCAGCTTCATTCGCGGCTCGTCGCAAAGATCTCTCAATTGCTACCGAACCCGCCGCAAATCGCCCGGCCACCGCACAACCGTTGACGCGCACTAGCAGTAAAGTCCACCATATCCATTGACTTAGTAGCTAAGCGCAGCTTGCCGCCGGAACCGCCCAGCGCCGCAGCCCTTCGGCCCTGCTCGGCAACCCGCCGCACGCGGCCAGCCGCTCGAATACCGAAGGGGGTATCGTGCACTACATTCATTGCCTGAACAACATCTCCGCCAAGGGAACCGACCTGCTCGGCGCCGATTACGAACTCACCGACGACATTTCCCGCGCGCAAGGCATCCTCGTGCGCAGCGCCGCCATGCACGACATGCAGCTGCCCGAAGACCTGCTCGCCATCGCGCGCGCCGGCGCGGGCGTGAACAACATCCCGCTCGACACCTGCGCCGAAGCCGGCATCGTCGTGTTCAACACGCCCGGCGCCAACGCAAACGCCGTGAAGGAGCTGGTGCTGTGCGGCATGCTGCTGGCAAGCCGCGGCATCATCGATGGCGCCGCCTGGTGCCGCGACCACGCCGATTCTCCCACCATCGGCAAAGATGCCGAAAAAGCGAAGAAGGCGTTCGCCGGCCACGAGGTCTTCGGCAAAACACTCGGCGTCATCGGCTTGGGCGCCATCGGCGCACTGGTGGCCAACGCCGCCATTGACCTGGGCATGAACGTCCTCGGCTACGACCCCTACGTTTCCGCCGAGGCGGCGTGGCGCCTGTCCCCGGCCGTCGAGCACGTCACAAACCTCGACGACGTGCTGCACCGCAGCGACTACGTTACCATCCACGTGCCGGCCATGGATTCCACGCGCGGCATGATCGGCGCGCACGAGCTCGAGGTCGCCAAACCCGGCTGCGCCGTGCTGAACTTCAGCCGCGACACGCTCGTCGACAACGCTGCCATGACCGAGGCGCTTGCCGCCGGCCGCGTGGCAACGTACGTCACCGACTTCGCAACGCCCGAGGTCATGGCCATGACCAACACGCTTGTCCTGCCGCACCTCGGTGCCAGCACCGCCGAAGCCGAGGACAACTGCGCCATCATGGCTGCCCGCCAAATCAAGGACTACCTGGAAAACGGCAACATCAAGAACTCGGTGAACTACCCCGCTTGCGACATGGGCCCCGCGCCCGCCGAAGGTGGCCGCGTTGCAGTTCTGCACGCGAACGTCCCCGACATGCTCAGCCAAATCACCGGCGTGTTCGGCGAGGTCGGCGCCAACATCGACAACCTCACGAACAAGGCGCGCGGCAACGCCGCCTACACCATGCTCGACCTGAACGCCCCCGCAACCGGCGAGCTCACCGCAAAGCTCGCCGCCATCGAAGGCGTCCACCGCGTCCGCATCGTGAAATAGCAAATCAACCCACAGCAAAGAAAGGGAGGGGCACGGTTCTCAACAAACCGCGCCCCTCCCTTTCGTTGTGGGCGGTTACGGCGTTTTTCCTCCACGATTCTGCCACCACCCCATCGGTTGTGAGCGGTTTTCGCCCCACCGTTCAACCGCCTCGATGCAAAACAGCAGGTCGAAAACGCAAGGAGCCAAGCAAATCAATTTCACGCCCGTCCAAACCTGCCCACAACCGGCACCTGGCGAGGCGGCCTATCGCGCGCCTTCGATCGTTCCGCCGCCAACCACAACGTCGCCGTCATATAGCACAAGCGACTGCCCCGCCGCAGGCCGCGCAACCGGCTCGTCGAACCGCACCTTCAGCACGCCGTCCTCAACCACGGCCTGCCCCGGCTGCGCCTTCTGGCGATAGTGCGTTTTCGCCGTCACCCGCATCGGCTCATCCAACGTGGCAACGGAAATCAAGTTCACGTCCCGCGCAAACACCTCGTGCACGCCAAGCTCGTTGCGCGGCCCCACGACCAGCGCGTTTGCCGCCGCATCCTTCGCAATCACATACAGCGGCTCGGGCGCGGCAACCCCAATGCCCTTGCGCTGCCCAATCGTGTAATGGATCAGCCCGCGATGCCGCCCCAGCACCTTGCCGCTCGCATCAACAATGTCGCCCGGCAAAAACGCTTCCGGCACGCAAGCATCCCCGGCCCGCGCCGCACCGTTCGCCGCAACATCAACGTCAACGTCAACGCCACGCCCGCAGCAAACATCCGCGCCGCCGCGCAACTCCGCCCCTTCGCGGCCCGAATCGCTCTGCGCATCCGCCGCAGCACCCTCGACGCCCAAATACCGCGCAATAAACGACGCGTAATCCCCATCGGGCACAAAACAGATGTCCTGGCTTTCCGCCTTATGCGCATTCCCGAACGCATGCCGCTCCGCCAGCTCTCTGACCTGCGGCTTCGTCAATTCACCCAGCGGAAACAAAATGTGCGCCAAATCGTCTTGCGTCAGGTGGTACAGCACGTAGCTCTGGTCTTTCGCCGCATCCAGCCCGCGCCGCAACTCGTAGCGCCCCGTCGCCTCGTTATACGCCCGGCGCGCATAATGCCCCGTCGCAACATAGTCGTACCCCAGCTGCGCACGCCGTTGCTGCAGCGCCGCAAACTTCAGATACCGGTTGCAGTCGATGCACGGATTCGGCGTCCGTCCACCCAGATACGCATCGCAAAACCGGTCGATCACCTCGCGACCGAACGTGCCCGTGAAATTGAACGTGAAGTGCTCCAGCCCCAGGCCAAAGGCCACCTGCCGCGCATCCTCAACGTCGCTTTGGCTGCAGCACGTGCTCTCGCCCACCACGCACGCACCGCCGGCGCCGGCAACCTCGTTGTCGAACAGCTTCATCGTCACGCCGCAGGCGTCAAAGCCCGCATCGCGCAGCAGCAGCGCAGCCACAGAGCTATCCACCCCGCCGCTCATCGCAACGAGCACGCGCTCACGTTTCTTGCTTTCCATCAGGGATTTCTCCTTCATGCCCTCGGCAATCCGCTAAGCAGCGGGCCCTATTGAGCACCAACCCTAAATATAATCGGCGAACTTCACCACCGGCCAGATTGCGTTCGCATCGCACTCTTCGCGGTCGATGCGCAGGCAATCGTGGCAGCGCCCCTCGCGGCAGCGCACGTTCTTCGCCTCGTTGATCAGCGCGCGGAACAGCGGCGCCATATGCCCGCCGTCCTCGACAAAATACTCGGGGTGCCACTGCACGCCCATCAAAAACCGGCAATCGCGCGCCTCGACGCCCTCCACAAGCCCATCGGGCCCATATGCCGCAGCCGACAAATTGGCAGACAGCGTGCGAACACCCTGATGATGCATAGAGTTCACCGACGCATGGTCCACACCCAGAATCTCGCCCAGCTTGCTCGACCGCATAATCGACACCGTGTGCGTCGGGTGCCCATACTCCACCGTCTGCCAGTGGTTCACGCGCCCGCCGGCCGGCGTCCGCACGCCCTCGCTCGCATCCGGAACATCATCAAGCGCGCTCATGCCGTCGAACTGTTCCTCCAGGTCAAGGTACAGCGTGCCCCCAAAGAACACGTTGATCATCTGCATGCCGCGGCAAATGCCCAGAAGCGGGAAGTCGAACTGGTACGCATAGCTCAGCAGCAGGTACTCCACCTCTTCGCGCTCCGGCGTCAACTCCGACAGCTTGCCGTACGTAATGTCCCCGCCATAGCGAACGGGACTGATGTCCTGCCCGCCCGACAGCACGAACCCGTCGATGCGCGGCAGCAGCGATTCGTACACGCTCACGTCGCTGGTGAACGGGATGATCAAGGGGGCGCCGCCGGCCGCAACAACCGCCTGCGCATAGTGGTTGTTCATGCGAAGCACGCCTTCGTTCGGGTCGTACGTCGGAACAATCCCGATCACGGGCCGCGTTTCGCCCATCGCCTTCGTGGCAATATCCTCTATGCTGACCGGACGATGCGCACCAAACACGCTCATCACGCCCCTTCGCCTTTTTCGCTCGTCTCAAACCAAACGCTTCAAATCAAACGCGGCCGTTCTCCAGCGAAAACAGCCGCGCACCTTTATTACACCGTTCCGAAAATGCGGTCGCCCGCGTCGCCAAGACCCGGCAAAATGTACGCCTGGTCGTTCAGGCCCTCGTCAAGCGCGCACGTCCAAATGCGAACCTCCGGGTCGTCGGCAAGCACCGCGCGAACACCCTCGGGCGCCGCCACCAGCACAAGCAGGCGAATATCCTTCACGCCCTGTTTGCGCAGGTAGTGAATGGCCGCCAACGCGCTGCCGCCCGTTGCCAGCATCGGGTCAATCAAAAACACCGAGCGATTCTCGATGCCCTTCGGCATCTTCGCGTAATACTCGCGCGGCTGATGCGTCTCCTCGTTGCGCTCCATGCCCAGCACGCCAACCGCCGCCGAGGGAATCACGGAAAGCACGCCGTCAAGCATGCCCATGCCCGCGCGAAGAATCGGCACCACCGCAAGCAGGTTGCTCGGAACATGCTTGCCCGTCATGGTCTGCAGCGGCGTCTTCACCTCAACCGGCTCCGTCGGCAAATCGCGCGTCGCCTCGAACACCTCAATTATCGAAATCTCGTGCACCATCTGGCGAAACTGCGAGGGCGTGGTGTTTTCGTCGCGCATAATTGAAAGTTTATGCTCAACAAGCGGGTGATCGAGCACGCACAAGCGCTCATCGGTCAATCGCAAATCATCCATGAAAAGACTCCTCTCGGGCCTTGCCGCAGCGGACGAACCATATAGCAACCTCCGCTTCGCCCGCCATATTCCGTAACTCACCATAATACGCCATTCCCCTTGGCAGCTGGGCGGTCAACCCTCATTAGCCTGCCAGCGGCAACACATTTCCCAAATTTCCAAATGCCGCCCGCTACCTCAGCAACGCGACATCCCAACACAAAACAATTATTGACGTTTTACCTGGTGAAGAAGCGGTTTTGAGCGCGGCTCAACCTTCTCGCCGCTGCGCTCTATTCGCAATGTCTCGTAGCAATCGCGCTGCCGTCCCCGTATTTCTAACAAAAACCAGTGGACACTTCACTGTTTTTTGTTATAGACTGAACGCGTTACAAGCGGCACAAGCATGCGCCAACATGCCCAAGCCGTGAACAGACAAAAGAAAAAAAAGAAGCCCCCAGCGCCAACTGGGGGCTGCCTAAGTGATCATGTATCGACCACTCACTCACAGTTGATATTTTATCACTTTGAACAGGCGCTCACAAGGCGTTCTTGTTTTTGCACTCTTTTTTTCATTGTCGAAAACGAAATAACTTCGACGAGGAGCAGGGGCTTTCCGCCTCTGCTTAGGGTGCAGCATGTCTCGACAGCAATCGAGCGCAGCGGCATCGTCGATTCAGGAATCCGAGTGGGAAACCTTTTACCGGCTCATCACCCATGACGACCGCAACAGCTATTACGTCGTGTCGTCTTGCGCCAACGGAACCTGGACCGATACCGCTGTGAAAAAAGATTCGCTTCCCGCTTTGGGCTTCAACCCGCGGGCAAGCTACTACATGACCCACAACGGGTTCACTTCGTGCTGCCGCAAATCTCACCAGGTCAGACAGCTGAACGCGTTGTTCTTCGACCTCGATTGCCACAACCAGGATGCTGCACGCACGCACGCAACGGTGCACCATGCGCTCAACGTGCTGCAACAAGCTGTCGAAGCGCACCTGCTTCCCCAGCCAACCATGACCATCAATTCCGGCCGTGGCGTGCAGCTCTTCTTCGTGCTTGAGCGCTCTGTGCCGTACCGATTCGAAAGCGGCTCTATCAACCAGAAGGCCGTTCACCTGTTCGAACTCGTGCAATCCGGCCTGGCCGATACGCTCGAACGCATCGTTTCCCCTGTTGAGGGACTCGAAGTCGATCGCGCAACGTTCGATGTTTCGCGTGTTTCGCGCATCCCCGGTACGTTCAACGCAAAAGCCGGCCAGTTCGCCTCGCTCGTGCAACACGCAGACGTGTTCTACAGCCTCTCGAGTCTGTACCGTTTCGCCCAGTCGAATACTCAAATGAAAACCCAGTCCTTGCGCGCTTCATTTGCGCGTCCTGCAAGCATCATGCGTTTCCAGCCGATGCTCATGAGCCGGCTCGGCAAACTCATCGAACTGCAGAAATACCGCAACTACGACTGCGAGGGCACGCGCGAGCTCATGTCGTTCGTGTTCTACAACACGGCGGTGCAAATCTATATGCGCGACGAAGCGAAAACTCGTCTCAAGACTTTCAATAACCAGTTCATCAAGCCGCTGGATCAAAAAGAACTTGCAGGCGTTATCGCTTCCGTTGACGAAGTCACCAACGTTCGAGGCGAAAAAGGCTACTACCTCATTGGGGCTCAGCGTTTAACTGAGCTTCTTGCCCTTACTCCTCAAGAACTTGTTGACCTCAACTTCTTCGAATCGAAGCGTTCCCTCGAACGAAAGGAGCAAAAGCAACTCACTGCACAACGCAAACAAACACGTAATCACATGATTCTGTCTCTCAGGCAGGAAGGATACACCCATGCCCAGATTGCAAATTCTGTAGGTTGCTCCCCTCGAACCGTTGCTTCCGTCCTCAAGGCTGCAGGGCAAACCGTAACAAGAAAACGTACAAGATCATATAACATCATTTCAATGAATCGCTACAACAAGAAACACGATATACTTTGCAATTTTTTGTCATACGAGTCTTTGAAGTGCTCTGTTCTGCCATCTATCTCCCTCGCCCTGAAGCTTGGGGATTCCATCGGTTTAACCTCTGGTTCTCCTTCTGTTGTCAGGTACTTCAAAGTGACAAAAACCCTCTTTCCACTGATTCTTGTCAGTTTCCAGAGGGCTTTGTCTTGGCATGCTCTTCTTTATCGTAAACGTTGGCGGTTTTATTGCCTTTACTATTGCCGCTTACTCCAGTGACTTTTCGATGTTTCTGATGGAAGCCTTTATCTCGCCGATAAGCCTGAAGTCTGCTTCGCCTTCAGCGCTTTCTGCCTTGCGCAATGCGTTTCTCGCGCTTTTCAGATACCCGTTGATATCTTTTGCCGGCTTTGACTCCTTGTTTTGCGGCTCGGCTTTGATCGTTCGCGTAATCTCACTTACCGGTTGGGGTTCCGTTTCCGTTTCAGCCTTTTTGGTCGCTTCGATAAGCGTGGTAATTTCGTCCGGCGTAAGGTTCTCTTCTCGCATTGCGTTTACTACGGCATCTTGCTTTACACTCGGCAGTTTTGACAGCGCCTCTGCTTGCGTTTGCGTGATGCTCCCCGCGTCAAGAAGGTCGTTTCCTTCTTTTGAGAGGTTCCTTGCGATGTTCAGCAGCACCTGTGCGGTTCTTTCCGATACTCCGAAGTGCTCCGCTAGGTACGTCTTAGTATTCACGCCTTTCAGCGCCGGGTCCTCTTTACGCCATTCGACCAGCTTGTCAGCCAGTACTTTGAAGCCTTGGGCGCGTTCCGACGGCTTTATGTTGCGCTGGCCTATGTTGCTGGAATGCATGATGAAGTTGGCCTGCTCGTCGGAAATCGCTCCCATTTTATGGCAGCGTCCGGGCACCATTCGCCATGCATCGCCGTACTTCTCTGCCAGCAGTTTACAGGCTCTCCAGCGACGCTCGCCATCGATGATCTGAATGCCGTCTTCGGTTTCGCGAAGAATCAGCGGTTCTATTTCCTTGCTGTTCCAGATCAAGCCCGCAAGGTTTTTCACGTCTTCATCGGTGATGGTGTAGCTGTTGTTAGGATTCGGCGTCAGGCTATTGATGTCGAACCAGTCAAAGCCCATTTCCGCCAGCAGCGTATTGCGACGGTTGTCGTTCGCCATTTTATCGGTGATAGACGTTTCCTGATTATCGCGAGCTTCGAACGCGGCCAAGCGCATTTGCTCATCGGTTAGCTTTTCGTGTCGAGGAATCACGTTTGCCACGGCTCCCCCGCCGCTTTTCATGGCAGCTTGCAGTTTCTTCCTAGGCATTCATGGCCTCGATTTCTTGAGCCAGCAGTCGATACGAAATGGCTGGTTTGCTGTTGGGGTCGTACGTAATGAGCGGTTCCATTGCCAAGCTTGCTTCGGGTACCACGGTGCTCTTCTCGATTTTCGTGTTGAAGTATTCAGCATTCGGAATCGCTTCTTTCAGCATCTGGCAACCATATTTATACGCGGAAGTATTGCGTTCGATCATCGTTTGCAAGATTTTCCAATGCTGCGGAAGGCGACGGCGCTCCTTTGCTGTGCGGTTGATGGTATCGATCGTCTGAGACAGGCCGGCAATGGCGAAGCCGTCGACCTTAATCGGGATGATGATGTGCGAAGCGTTATTGCCTGCCTCAAGTGCCACAATCGCGTTCGTCGTAGTCATGTCCAAGCGAGGACCGCAGTCGATGATGATGTAATCGAACTTACGTTCGCCTGCTTTTGCAGTTTCGCTGATAAGATCTTCAATCGCATAGCGAAGTCGGGTATCCACGCCGCCAGCAATTTCTGCTTTCAAGCGCGTGTCCGCATCTGCGAATCGGAAGTTCGAAGGCACGCAGTACACGTTCTCGTACTCGGTTGTCCTCATTACTTCGCGCAGCGTCAGGCGCGGCGAGTTCGGGGAGGTCTGATACAATACATCGGCAATGCAAGCCTCTTCGGAGCGCGGGTCGTACACGCGAAGGCTCTGGCTCACGTTGCCCTGACCGTCCATGTCGATAACCAGTACTTTATATCCCAGTTCCGAAAGACAAACGGCAAGACATGTGCTGGTAGTGGTTTTGGCCACGCCGCCTTTGTAACTCATAATCGAAATGATCGTCGGTTTATCCGCCGATTGAGTAAGCTGACCGTTTAGCAGTAAGTCGGCAAGTTGAGACTTGTTGAGGCCTCTACGCTCTGCTTCCTTTTCTAGCTCTTCGACGGTTTCGCGTCCTAGCGAAAGAGACTGCTGCTGCTTCTCTCCGCCACGTGCTTTGGTTCTTCCGGCCATCAAGGCTCCTGTCTTATATGGAAAGGGGTTGTACACGAACAAACGTACGTCTAAATTCTATCTACTGTGCAGTCGCTGCACAGTAGATATTCTAACAAACGGTGTCTTTAGTAACAATGAATATATAATAATTAATGGCTCACTTCACAAACTATTTGTTAAAACTCTCCTAAGAACAGTATGGCATTTCACCCTGTAACTATATGTCGACAGGCCTCATCTCCTTGGACCCCATAAGCCGACCGAGCTTGCCCTAAGTTCGTCGCACCCAGTTTCTCCTTTCCAGAATCATTACTGTGCAGCGACTGCACAGTAATGATTCTGGAAAGGAGAAACCAGTTGTGCAGCTTAGCCGGAATCCATACATCGACTAATTCAATGTCCTCAGATTGATGCGCAGCGAGCATCTTTTACTGCTGCTCTATCTTTTGCCATAGGTATGTATCTGTCGGGATGCATGTCTAGATTAGTTTGATTGTTGGAGATACTGTTGCAGCTGCGCGAATCCGTAGTTGCAACTGCATTTTAGTTTCACTAATGCATCTTTAAGACAAGTAAAGTTGTGGTAGTTACTCAATCAAATCCCTATGAGTGCTTGTTTATAAGTGATGAATCGACTCGAGCAAGCACTAACGGTCATCAGCGAAATAACCCACTAACCCACGTTGACGAAATCACTCACTTGGCTTGGTTGAGCAAGTCCAATTGATTGTCGGCTACAAGCAGCGTTTCATTCACTTTGAACTTGATTAGATGAATGGTATTAGATTGATTGCTGAATAGATATTTGAAGCCACTCGATTCAGGCTTTTTCAATTCAGTGGAAGTTCACAATCAGTTTGGTGACTGCATCATGTTGATTAGTTCAATTGCTGCTGTTTGTGTCGCAGGTCTAAGTGATATGGGGATTCAGGAAATCCTTACTGTGCAGCGACTGCACAGTAAGGATTTTGAAGAACGAAGCAAACAGCAGCAAAGACGATAGAGAAACAGACTGCAAAATATTGCTTTAGAAATAGGATTAAGAAAATTCAAACATCAAAATGAAACCAAATCCGAAATACAATATATGACACAGCATGACTCAGAAGACACCATACAGCAGGATTACATAAGATAATTTCGTAAAGACCAAGAATGCCTATATGGGAAAAATCCGAATGGCAAATATATGAATACAAGAAATGATTCAAAAACAATAATGCTCAGCAGAACCAGATGAGATGTGTGGACAAACTTGAAGCAAGTATTGGGTAGCAATAAAGCAGTGTCAGCAGGCGCAAGTATGGCGAGTTGCATGCAAAGAGGTAACTACGCGAATAGAAACGCAATCATGAGTGGAAATATAGAAGCGGATATATGGCAAGAGCAAAATCAAATTTGCAAGTAGACGCAGAGGATAAAAGATTGCATGCAGACAAGGACAGATGCCATAAGGAGATTACAATTCTATTTACCCACGCATTAAGAAGCGCCTTCAAAATTAGTTGACGAAATAATGAACACCTAGATATTTGGGGCGCAGCGAGAAAGATTTCAGAAAACGAGTCTTCTGCTGTAGTCGACAGAGAAAGCAGACATCTATATATAGAAATATATAGAAGTATATAGACGTTGTGGCAGTCGGCCGAATCGGCTCATAGAAGAAACGCTAATTACAATAGACAGCTCAAAAACGAAGAGTGAAAGAAGGTAAGAGTGGGAGACGGGGAGGCAGATTAAAAGCAGGAACAGAAAAGTAGCAGTAGCTAAGCTGCAAAAGAAAATAGCACTGAAGGTATAAGGATTGAAATCAGTGACGTCTGAAAAGACAAGCAAGGTTGAATGCAAAAGAACTCAGATAGCAACGGATGAGGAACAAGAGCGAATGAGCTAAGCATCAAACAAGAGCATCTAAGAGATCAGATGCGATGAACTTGAAATTCAAGAAACACAAACAGATGTTCGTAGAATATCAGAATGTGTGCAAAATGTGTAGAACCCAGCATCTCGAAGATGGGGGCTTGCCAAGCCGGCGGGGGAGGCGTAAAGTACATCCTCGCCTTGAGGGGCGGCAAGCGAAAGCGGGCCTGCTCCGAAGGGAAAGCCGCGGGGAGCACCCCCGCAGGCGGGAACCTTGAGAACCGGATACTGGACAAGAGACGATCACAATAGCCAGTGAAGCCAGCGCAGGCAGGGCCTACCTACTTTGAGCCCGCCTGCCCCGGATTTACAATTTCTTTTAAAGTTTTTCTTTTTATGCCAAAGATCGCGGGGACGGGAGACCGGCCCCGCTCTTCTTCAACGGAGAGTTTGATCCTGGCTCAGGATGAACGCTGGCGGCGTGCCTAACACATGCAAGTCGAGCGATGAAACCGCCTCCGGGCGGACATGAAGCGGCGAACGGGTGAGTAACACGTGACCGACCTGCCCCCCGCCCAGGGACAGCCCCCCGAAAGGGGGATTAATACCTGGTACTCCGGCAAGGACGCATGTCCTGGCCGGGAAAGCCTTGGCGGCGGGGGATGGGGTCGCGGCCCATCAGGTAGACGGCGGGGCAGAGGCCCACCGTGCCGACGACGGGTAGCCGGGTTGAGAGACCGACCGGCCACATTGGGACTGAGATACGGCCCAGACTCCTACGGGAGGCAGCAGTGGGGAATTTTGCGCAATGGGGGCAACCCTGACGCAGCAACGCCGCGTGCGGGACGAAGGCGTCCGCGTCGTAAACCGCTTTCAGCGGGGAACACTTCAACGAGGGTACCCGCAGAAGAAGCCCCGGCTAAATACGTGCCAGCAGCCGCGGTAATACGTATGGGGCGAGCGTTATCCGGATTCATTGGGCGTAAAGCGCGCGTAGGCGGAGCGCTAAGCGGGACCTCTAACCCGAGGGCTCAACCCCCGGCCGGGTCCCGAACTGGCGCTCTCGAGTGCGGTAGGGGAGAGCGGAATTCCCGGTGTAGCGGTGGAATGCGCAGATATCGGGAGGAACACCGACGGCGAAGGCAGCTCTCTGGGCCGAAACTGACGCTGAGGCGCGAAAGCTGGGGGAGCGAACAGGATTAGATACCCTGGTAGTCCCAGCCGTAAACGATGGGCGCTAGGTGTGGGGGATAACATCTTCCGCGCCGCAGCCAACGCGTTAAGCGCCCCGCCTGGGGAGTACGGCCGCAAGGCTAAAACTCAAAGGAATTGACGGGGGCCCGCACAAGCAGCGGAGCATGTGGCTTAATTCGAAGCAACGCGAAGAACCTTACCAGGGCTTGACATCACCGTGAAGCGGCGGAGACGCCGTGGCCGGAAGGAGCGGTGACAGGTGGTGCATGGCTGTCGTCAGCTCGTGCCGTGAGGTGTTGGGTTAAGTCCCGCAACGAGCGCAACCCCTGCCCCGTGTTGCCAGCATTCAGTTGGGGACTCGCGGGGGACCGCCGGCGTCAAGCCGGAGGAAGGCGGGGACGACGTCAAGTCATCATGCCCCTTATGCCCTGGGCCGCACACGTGCTACAATGGCCGGTACAGAGGGTTGCCACCCCGCGAGGGGGAGCGGATCCCGCAAAGCCGGCCCCAGTTCGGATCGGAGGCTGCAACCCGCCTCCGTGAAGCCGGAGTTGCTAGTAATCGCGGATCAGCACGCCGCGGTGAATACGTTCCCGGGCCTTGTACACACCGCCCGTCACACCACCCGAGTCGTCTGCACCCGAAGCCGCCGGCCGAACCCCTCCGGGGGGCGGAGGCGTCGAAGGTGTGGAGGGTGAGGGGGGTGAAGTCGTAACAAGGTAGCCGTACCGGAAGGTGCGGCTGGATCACCTCCTTTCTAGGGAGATTCGACCAATCAAGAGAATCGCTGCCTCACTGGAAGTCTCTTCCATCCAGCATCCGGCTCCCGGGGCTCCCGCCCCGAGGCACCTTGACAGCCGAACAGCGAAGCGAAGCGAAAGCACAACGACGCGGGGCCGGGGCAATCCCCCCGGCCCCCGAGAACGAATTATTTAGAATCGATCCAATTAAGACGATTCGGATTCTTCACGATCGCAACGATCATTCATCTGGTATTCTCTATCGATTTGAACGACCTGTACTAATTCAGTCAGGATCCCTTGGATGGAAGATGTTAAGGGCGCGAGGCGGATGCCTTGGCGCGGGAAGTCGACGAAGGGCGCGGCAAGCTGCGATAAGCCCGGGGGAGGCGCAAACGGCCTTCGATCCCGGGATTCCCGAATGGGGGAACCCAGCGGGGGCAATGCCCCGCTACCGGCGCCTGAATCAAATAGGGCGCCAGGAGGCAACCGGGGGAACTGAAACATCTAAGTACCCCGAGGAAGAGAAATCAACCGAGATCCCGGGAGTAGCGGCGAGCGAAACCGGGCCAGCCCAAACCGGCGCGCGTGTCACAGCGTGCGGGCGCTTCCGCGCCGGGGTTGCTGGGCGGGACGCGAGGGGGCCGCACCCCCCTCCCGCTGTCATAAACCTGCCCCTCAGGGGAACGGCCTGGGAAGGCCGGCGGAACAGGGTGAGAGCCCCGTACCCGAAGAGGCGCAGGCAGCGGGTTCCCGATTCCCAGAGTAGCGCGGGGCACGTGAAACCCCGCGCGAAGCAGGGGGGACCACCCTCCAAGGCTGAACACTCTCCCGCGACCGATAGCGAACCAGTACCGCGAGGGAAAGGTGAAAAGCACCCCGAGAGGGGAGTGAAACAGCGCCTGAAACCTCGCGCCCACGAGCAGCCGGAGCAGCCATCGCGCTGTGACGGCGTGCCTTTTGTAGAATGAGCCAGCGAGTCACCGCGCGCGGCGAGGTTAAGCTATAGAAGCGAGCCGCAGCGAAAGCGAGTCTTTAAGCGGGCGACGTAGTCGCGCGCGGTGGACGCGAAGCCGGGTGAGCTACCCATGGGCAGGCTGAAGCGGGGGTAAGACCCCGTGGAGGGCCGAACCCACTTCGGTTGAAAACGGAGGGGATGACCCGTGGGTAGGGGTGAAAGGCCAATCAAACCCGGAGATATCTCGTTCTCCCCGAAATAGCTTTAGGGCTAGCCCCGGCCGTTTTCCCGCGGCGGTAGAGCACTGGACGGAGGAGGGGGCCTCACCGCCTACCGATGCCGACCAAACTCCGAATGCCGACGGGACGGAAAGGCCGGGAGTCAGAGCATGTGGGCTAAGCTGTGTGCTCGAGAGGGAAACAGCCCAGACCGCCCGCTAAGGCCCCCAAGTCGTCGCTGAGTGGCAAAGGATGTGCCCCTGCCCAGACAACCAGGATGTTGGCTTAGAAGCAGCCATGCATTCAAAGAGTGCGTAACAGCTCACTGGTCGAGTGGGGGCGCGCCGACAATTCACGGGGCTAAGCGACGCGCCGAAGCGGCGGAATGTAGACACATTGGTAGGGGAGCTTCCCCTGGGCGGAGAAGCCGGAGGGCGACCGACGGTGGAGCGCAGGGGAGTGAGGATGCTGGCATGAGTAACGAGAGCGGCGCGGGAAACGCCGCCGCCGTAAGCCCAAGGTTTCCTGGGGAAGGCTAATCCTCCCAGGGTCAGTCGGGAGCTAAGGCGAGGCCGGAAGGCGTAGCCGATGCGCAACAGGCGGACATTCCTGTACCGCCTCTGGACCGCTATTCAGACCGACGGGGCGACGGAGAAGGGTACGCAGGCGGGGTTCTGGACGCCCCCGTGAAAGCGCGTAGGCCGCAGGGCAGGCAAACCCGCCCTGCAGGAAAGGCCGAGACGCGAGACGAAGCCGCATGGCGAAGCTGCGGAGCCCACGCTCCCTGGAAAAACCCCTAGGCAGGGACAGAGGCGCCCGTACCAAAACCGACACAGGTGGGCGGGTAGAGCATACCGAGGCGATCGGGGGAACCATGGTCAAGGAACTCGGCATAACCGCTCCGTAACTTCGGGAGAAGGAGCGCCGCCCGGGGTGGAGGGACACGCTCCCCGAGCCCTGGGCGGCCGCAGCGAAACGGCCCAAGCGACTGTTTACCAAAAACACAGGACTCTGCCAACCCGCGAGGGGAAGTATAGGGTCTGACGCCTGCCCGGTGCCGGAAGGTTACGCGGATGCGTTAGCACTCGTGCGAAGCGCTGAAGCCAAGCCCCGGTAAACGGCGGCCGTAACTATAACGGTCCTAAGGTAGCGAAATTCCTTGTCGGGTAAGTTCCGACCTGCACGAACGGCGTAACGACTTGGGCGCTGTCTCGACCATGGACCCGGTGAAATTGCACTATTCGTGAAGATGCGAATTACCTGCGGAAGGACGGAAAGACCCCGTGAACCTTCACTGCAGCTTGGCATTGGCCGTTGGCTCGGCGCGTAGAGGATAGGCAGGAGGCATCGAAACCGGGGCGCCAGCCCCGGCGGAGCCGCCCTTGGAATACTGCCCCCTCCGTTCCGGCGGCCTAACGCGGCGCCCTGACCGGGGCCGCGGACCGTGCCAGGCGGGTAGTTTGACTGGGGCGGTCGCCTCCTAAAGAGTAACGGAGGCGCGCAAAGGTTGGCTCAGGACGGTCGGCAACCGTCCCGAGAGCGCAAGAGTGCAAGCCAGCTTGACTGCGAGGCGGACGGGCCGAGCAGGTGCGAAAGCAGGCTCTAGTGATCCGGCGGCACAGAGTGGAACGGCCGTCGCTCAACGGATAAAAGGTACTCCGGGGATAACAGGCTGATCTTGCCCAAGAGTCCACATCGACGGCAAGGTTTGGCACCTCGATGTCGGCTCATCGCATCCTGGGGCTGAAGTCGGTCCCAAGGGTACGGCTGTTCGCCGTTTAAAGCGGTACGCGAGCTGGGTTCAGAACGTCGTGAGACAGTTCGGTCCCTATCCTCCGCAGGCGCAAGTGGATTGAGGAGGTCTGCCCCTAGTACGAGAGGACCGGGGTGGACGGGCCTCTGGTGCAGCGGTTGTCGACCAACGGCACGGCCGCCTAGCTACGCCCGGCACGGATAACCGCTGAAGGCATCTAAGCGGGAAGCCGTCTCCGAGATGAGTCCACTTTCCGGTAAGGGCCCGGGTAGAACACCCGGTCGACAGGGCGCAGGTGCAAGCGGGGCGACCCGCTCAGCCGAGCGCTGCTGATAGCCCGAGCTCTTCGCATCCTCGTAAGGGATTTTGCGAGGCGTCGATGTGCGGGCAGCTTCCTTCGCTGCACGGCCGCCAGGGTCGCCCCGGAAGGGGACCCGGGCAGGCTCATATCCATGAGCCGCGGGGGAGCGCCCCCCGCGAGCGCGACCACAGAGGCGGGGATCACCCGGTCCCATCCCGAACCCGGCAGTTAAGCCCGCCTTCGCCGAGAGTACTGCAGCGCAAGGCTGCGGGAGGGCAGGGCGTCGCGCTCGCGGAGGGCGCTTTTCTATGCGCGCGAGCGGCCGAGAGGCCGGCAGGGCCCGCGGGGGAGACTATCCCCCCGCGGGCCCTTCTTGCGTTTTAGGGCGTCTATGCGCACTTGCTCCTTCCGCGCTCGGGGGCCTGCTGCGCGCGGGCTCGTTCTGCGTTCGGGGGCGCCGTTTCCTGCATGCGGGGCCTTTCCTCGTTCAGGGGGGCGCATGCTCTTTCGGCTGCTCTCTGCATCGACAAGGTACGTCGCCGGAATGCGATTTGCGGACGCCGTTGGAATGCGAAGCGCGAAACCGCGGAGCGCCGTACCTCTTGGCAGGTTGCGAACTTGCGCGCTTCGCGGCGGTGGGTGGCTGTGTCTCTCCTTGTTTCATTGTGGCGCACATTGCTTCGCGTCTTCTTTTCATTCGTCCGGCAAGTATGGAGTATCTTGTACTTTCCTGATTCGCTGATTGATCTTTAAGGACCTTCTCCGTTGTCGTTTCCCTGTTTTACTTCCTAATTTGGCTGGATAACTTGTTTTCTCCAGTTGGTCTCTGTTGTGTCGGTGGTATATGGTTTGGGGTGCGGCTTGACATTTGGCTATCTGGTAACATTTCGGTATTGACATATGTAAGCTGTTGAAGGGAGTAGCATGAAGCAGTCCCATTATGATTATCTGGTTGTCGGCGCGGGCATTTCTTCCGCTGTGTTTGTTCATGAAGCTGCTAAGCTCGGTAAGTCTTGCCTTATCATTGATCGTCGCGACCATATCGCGGGTAACATTTACACGGAAGAGGTTGAGGGTATCAATGTGCATCGTTATGGTGCGCACATCTTCCATACCTCGCTTCGTCCTGTTTGGGATTATGTGAACCAATTCGCTGAGTTTAATAACTACGTGAACAGCCCCGTGGCTGTGTACAAGGATGAGCTCTACAACTTGCCCTTCAATATGAATACGTTTTCGAAGATGTGGGGCATCCGGACTCCTGCCGAGGCCGTCGAGATTATCGAGCGCCAGAAAGCCGAAGCTGCTGAGCTTATTGGCAATGGGGAGCCGGCCAACCTTGAGGAGCAGGCGCTCTCGCTTATCGGTCGCGACGTGTATGTGAAGCTGGTCAAGGGCTATACCGAGAAGCAGTGGGGTCGCAGCTGCACCGAGCTTCCCGCTGATATCATCAAACGCCTGCCTGTGCGTCTGACGTACGATAACAACTACTTCAACGACCGTTGGCAGGGCGTTCCTATGGGCGGCTATACGACGATGGTCCGGCGCATGTTCGGCGATGCGGAGATTCAGCTGTCTACGGAATATCGCGAGTTCAAAGAACAGAACCCCGATATCGCCGACCGCACGATTTACTGTGGTCCCATTGATGAGTACTTCGACTTCAAGTTGGGCACGCTTGAGTATCGCAGCCTTCGTTTCGAAACTGAGACGGTTGAGTGCGAGAACTGGCAGGGCAACGCTGTGGTGAACTACACTGAGCGCGAAGTGCCTTACACTCGTATCATCGAGCACAAGCATTTTGAGAAGCAGGAGTCTCCGGTTTCGGTGATTACTCGTGAGTATCCGGCCGACTGGAAGCCCGGCGATGAGCCGTACTACCCGATCAACGACGAGCGCAACTCGAAGCTGTATGCGGAGTACGAACAGCTGGCCAAACAAGAGGGCAATGTGGTGTTCGCTGGTCGTTTGGGCGGCTATAAGTATTATGATATGGACAAGGCGATTGACGCCGCGTTCGACCTGGTGAAAGACGAATTGGGTATTGATTTGCGCGCCTAGTGACGTCGTCTAAGGGATGCTATTTTAAGAGCTTGAGCTTGTTTGCTGGTTGAAGTTGTCAAAAGGCCCGCACGGTTGTGCGGGCCTTTTTGCGTAAACTGCCGTAAAGGGAATAGCGGGGTTTCTGAAGTATTGGTGTTTGGAAATGACCTTTTGTCGAGTCACCTGCGTGTTAGCAAGGGGGATGGGGAGCAGGTGGCGCGATAAAAGGTCATTTGACAATTGGTAATTGCGGATGGTCGAGCAACGTGGAGCGAGAAAGCGTTTGACCTGGAGTCAAATCGATTGCTGAGGTTGTTGGGGGCACCCGCCCAAGGGCGGGTGCCTTTGATCGTTGAATGATTGTTGAGGCTAGGGGTGCATCTCTTTCTTCTGGGCTGTGACGATAGGTGGGACGCACCTCTGTAGATTGGCCTTTCGGGCTTGGATTGAGGCTAGAAGGCGAAGACGCTGCCGCCGGTGGTGTAGAAGACCATGTGAAGCAGGATGGCGCTTGCGCACGAGCAGACTACGATGAGCCGGCCGGCAATGCTCCATTTCGTGGATTTCTTGCCCCAGAATGCGCAGGCGAATGCTGCGAGGGCGAGTACGATTGCGGCTATTGTCAACGACAGCGACCCGCCGGAGAATGCCGAATAGTTGGCGGCATCGACGAGCGCGTGCGTCGGGCGGGTTGGATCGTAGCGATACCCCATGGAGACGAACGTGTTTTCGCGGGTAGACATAGCGATTGCATAGCAAATGGTGGTAAGAGCGCCAAGTCCGCTTGAAGCAAGTGCGAGGATACCGCTGCACGTTGCAGCAGATTGCGAGCGCATTGCGTCAAGTGCGGCAAAGATGCCGATGCCCATGGCGAAGCCGCTACCGATAAGCGAAAGCGGCTGCAGCACGCTGTCCCAAGTGGGGCGTGCGGGCATCATGTACGAATGTCCCATGACAACAACCAGCACCAGGGAAACAAGAACAGCAATCCAAGCAAGCCATTTCGGCGGGTTTTCCTCGCTGCGCCGTAGGTACACGAAGAAGATGGCCATCACCACAAACGTTGAGACAATGGCGATGAGCTCTTGCGTGATACCGCTGGTGATATGGCCGAACCCGTTGAACAGCCGGTCGGGGTGCGTGAGGTGGAAAAACACCGCGATGCCACCGATGGCCATGATGACGACGCTGGTGATAAGCGCCGGCAGCTGAGCCTTGCGGCCTTCACCGGCAAGCGCGTAGCAACCTTGAGCGGCGAAAAGCCCGGCACTTGCGGAAATGAACGTGGTGAACAGAATGAGGGGCCACTGCAATTCCATGGGTTACTCCTTTCCTTGCCAGGTGCGCCCGCGCAGCACTTAGAGGAACTTCGGGTTGTTGCCCACGTTCGGCAGGTGTTGCATATCGGAAGCGTCGTAGGGCTTGGCGATGTCGCTGTATTTCTGGCGCGCGTTGGGCACGTCGTCGTACGAAACGCCTTTGCCCTGCTTCGTAGGGTTCGCGGGGCATTCGAAGTTGTCGATGCCTTCGTCCAGGTCGCCGAAGAAGCAGGCTCGCCCGCCGCATTGCGCGACGCATTGGGGAAGCTCACCCTGGGCGGTTTTCTGCGTGCAGAGCGTGCATTTCTCGACAACGCGTTCATCCTCGTTGAGGTAGCGCACGTTATAAGGGCAGGCCATGACGTAGAACTGGCAGCCGATGCACTTCGACTTGTCAATTTGGATGGTACCGTCGGCTGCGATGTGCGAAGCTTCGGTGGGACGCACCTTCACGCATTCGGGGTCTTTGCAATGCGGCATTGCATGGGCAGGAAATACGTTTCGTTATTCGGGCGTTTTCCCTGGTAATCGCCACATTTATTCGGGCCGACGCGCAGCACCTTGATCCAGAAGCTGCCGATAGGCACGTTGTTCACGGTTTTGCATGCCACCGAGCAGGATAGGCAACCGACGCAGCGGTTGAGGTCGGTCATGATCGAGTAATGGGACACGGTGCGTTACGCCTCCTTTCTGATGTCGTAATCGGGCAGCCATTCGTCATGTCGGTGACTTCCCAGTAAGGGCCAAGCGGGCCGGCGCCTTCTGCGCCCAGCGACGGGGCGCGGGTGGGGCCGCGGTTGCCGGCGGGCGTGTCGACGTTGCCGGTGAGGTGGCACAGGTGCAGCAGCGTGCGGATGCGCTGCACCACGTCGCCAACCTGGTCGGTTGCAAGCTGGAAATGGATGCCTCCGTTGCCCCAGCGCTGGCCTTCGGGGCGCGTGGCCCAAGCCAGGCACGCCTCGCGGATAAGCTCCGCGTTAACGCCGGTGATGTTGGCCGCCCATTCGCACGTGCATTCCTTCACGGAATCGAGCAGGTAGGACCACACGGGGCGGACGGTGTGGGTGGAGCTGTCTTTCAGCGTTACCTGGAACGAGCCGGTAAGTGCCGGGCCGATGGAGTCGAATGTTGAGGTGGGAGGCCGGTGGCCGCCGTATTCTTCCAGGTATTCGCACTGGTCGAGCATGGGCGGCACCTTGTTTTCGCCTTCCCATTGGGTGGTGTCGGCGTCAAGGTAGGACAGCGCGTCGTTGCCGGTTTTGCCTGCAGCGGCTTTCGCCTGGTCGTATACCATGAAGCGCGCGTAGATGCCGCCGTCACCAGGTCGCTTTCCTTGAGCAGCTTCGTTTTCACGTTGATGCCGCCGCCGGAGTTGTCGATGAGGTAGTCGCCCGAAGGCCCCATGTCCTCCCCCCCCACCAGCATGGGCGCGTTCGTCCAGCGCTTGATGTACAGCTCGTCGTAAAGCTTTTCGTCGAGGATGATCTTTTCCCAGGCCAGCGCCAGGGCGTGGTCGGTGCCGGGGCAGTATTTCGACAACCTGGGGCAGGCGTCGTTTATTGCGGCAGGGCTTGTTGCTGCGGCGTTGGTGTCGGTGGCGTACATGTTCGTGCTTCCCGAGGCGAAGCTGAGCGAGCTTATGGGCGTTGGGATCGATGGGGTGCACGGCGAAGACGGCGCCGGGCTTGAGCCGAGCGAATTCCTTCAATACCTAGTTTGCTGCCGTGTTTATTCTGCGGGAAGTTCCCGTGTTGTGCATATGACCAGGTATAATGATTTTGGAAAATACTAGGTAAATGGAGGATAGGCCATGGCCGGTAGCATGGATGTTAACGAATTCGTGGCGCGCGAAGCGCTGAACAACGAAGACAAATTCAAGAAGCTGGTTGCGCAGCTGGGCGATTCTTCCCGCCGCAACCGCCAAAATGCGGCAAGCTCGCTTGCGTTCATCGCGAAGGTAAGCCCGGCTTTGCTGGTGCCCTGCGCAGGGGACGTCATCGACGCGCTTAACCGCCCCGAGGCCCAGACGCGTTGGGAGTGCTTGGACGTGCTGACTGCGCTGGTTGCGCAGGAATCGCGCTGCACGGACAAGGCGCTGCCCGGTGCGGAAACGGCGCTGTTCGACGAGGAAAGCGGCTTTGTCCGCCTGGCCGCCATGCGCTTCTTCTGCGCATATGGTGCAACCACCGAAAAGCGTTCCGAGCACGTGTGGCCGCTTATCGACGAGGCCATCCAGTGCTATCACGGCGACGTGGAGTTCAACGACATGCTGAACGCCGTTGCCGAATTCGCCACTGGCAAGCTTTCGGAGCGCGTTAAGGAACAGCTCGTTGAGAGAATGTCGTTCGATGCGCATAATGGCAAGGGCGCGCTGAAACGCAAGGCGCAAACCATCATTGACAACGCGCAAGGAAAATAGCCTTGGAAACCTCAGGCTGCACCGCTTTTCGGCGCAGCCTGTTTGTTTCGAACCGTCCGCAAGTGTCTGCGGGGGTTAGTTCGAATGCAAGCAGGGGTCGGCTTTCGCCGGCTCGAATATGGCTGCTGGAAGGAGTGGCAATGGCACAGCATACGGTTACGCTGATTCCGGGCGACGGTATTGGCCTTGAGACGTCGGCGGCTATGCAGCGCGTCGTCGAGGCGGCTGGCGCGGATATCGCGTGGGAAGTTGCTGAAGCGGGCGCGGCATGCGCCGAGAAGACGGGCACGCCGTTGCCTGATGAGACGGTTGAGGCCGTCAAGCGCAATAAGGTTGCCATCAAGGGCCCGTGCACCACGCCGGTGGGAACGGGTTTCCGCAGCGTGAACGTTGCGCTGCGCAAAACGCTTGATCTGTACGTGTGCCTGCGCCCCGTGGTTTCGCTGCCGGGTGCCGGTGGGCGATACGATGACGTGGACCTGACCATCGTGCGCGAAAACTCAGAGGACCTGTACGCGGGCGTGGAGTTTGAAGAGGGATCCGAGGCTGCGGGCAAGCTCATCCAGTTCTGCGCCGATGAAGGCGCGGGCGTCATTCGCCCCGACTCGGGCATCTCTATCAAGCCCATCTCCATCACGGCTACGCAGAACATCGTGCGCTATGCGTTCGACTACGCGGTCAAGCATGGCCGTAAGAAGGTTACGGCTGCTCACAAGGCCAATATCATGAAGTATTCCGATGGCTTGTTCCTGCGCGTGGCGCGCGAAGTGGCCAAGGAGTACGAGGGCAAGGTTGAGTTCGACGATCGCATCATCGACGCGTTCTGCATGAACATGGTCATCGACCCGGCCCAGTTCGACGTGGTGGTGTTCCCGAACCTGTACGGCGACATTGCCAGCGACCTGGCAGCGGGCCTGGTGGGCGGCCTGGGCATTGCCCCGGGCGCGAACATCGGCAAGGAATATGCCGTGTTCGAGGCCGTGCACGGTTCGGCGCCCGACATTGCGGGCCAGAACAAGGCCAACCCCACGGCAGAGATCATGTCGGCAGCCATGATGCTTGATCACCTGGGCGAACTGGAAATTGCCGAGCGCATCCGCCGCGGCGTGCGCGCGGTGTACGCCGACGGCACCGTGCTGACGGGCGACATCCGCAAGGCGACGGGCAGCAGCGCCCCGGCCGCAAGCTGCACCGAGTTCACCGACGCGCTTGTGGCGGCCATCAAGGCGCAGGCGTAAGGGCATAGGCGAGGGAAGGCTACGCGTCGTTGGGGTGCGGCCTTCCCTCTTTCGTTTGAAGGGACGGGGCTGCAGAAGCAATCCTGGTCGCGAGGACGGGTTTCGGGCTAATAGGGCGCAAGGGGCGAAGCTTGGCCGGTGAAGGCCGTGCCCCGATGCGATCTGCTCAACCGGTGCGATTCTCGACTTCGCTTTTTGGATTCATCCCGGCCCTTCCCTATTTTGCAACGACACGATGGAAGCGCATCGGCGCTTCAAGGGGGACGATATGAAGAACGAGAAGTTCGCCGCTACCCTTTCCGTGGGGGATGCCGCGTACACGTATTATCCGATCGAGCAGATTGCCGGCTCTGAGAAGCTGCCGTATGCGCTGAAGGTGCTGCTAGAGAACGTGCTGCGCAACGCTGAAACGCCGGAAGCGGCTGCTGACCTGGCGAAACGCGTGATTGAAGCCGGTTGTGCCGGCGAAGTTGGCAGCGAGGTGGAGTTCAGCCCCGCGCGCGTGCTGTTCCAGGACTTCACGGGCGTGCCGGTGTTCGTGGACTTCGCCGTTATGCGCGAGGCATGCGCGAGCCTGGGCGGCGACCCTGCGAAGATCAATCCGCAAATCCCGTGCGATTTGGTTATTGACCACTCCGTTATCGCCGATGTGGCGGGTTGCTCGTGCGCCATGGAGAAGAACATGGAGCTGGAGTTTCAGCGCAACGGCGAGCGCTACAACTTCCTGAAGTGGGCGCAAGAGTCGTTCGAGAACGTGCGCATTGTGCCGCCAGGAGCGGGCATCTGCCATCAGCTGAACATCGAGCAGTTCGCGCGCGTGGCCATGACGTCGGAAGCTGCTGGCGTGAAAACGCCTGCGGGCGAGAACCCCACCGTGTACTTCGATACGCTGGTGGGCACGGACAGCCACACGCCTACGGCCAACGGCATCGGCGTGCTGGGCTGGGGCGTCGGTGGCATCGAGGCCGAGGCCGCGGCGCTGGGCCAGCCGATCACCACGCTGGTGCCGAAGGTGGTGGGCGTGCGCCTGACCGGCAAGCTTGCCGAAGGCGTGGCCGCCATGGACGTGGCGCTGACGTTCGCGAAGATGCTGCGCGAGAAGGGCGTGGTCGGCTGCTTCGTCGAGTGCTTCGGCCCCGGCCTTGACAGCTTGAACGCTACGCAGCGCACGTGCATCTCGAACATGACGCCGGAATACGGCAGCACGTGCACGCTGTTCCCCGTTGACGAGCAGACGCTGGCGTATCTGCGCCTGACCGGCCGCAGCGAAGAGCAGGTGGCGCTGGTCGAGCAGTACGCGAAGGTGCAGGGCTTCTGGAACGACCCGGCCGCGCCCGAGCGCGTGTACGCCGACGTGCTGGAGCTTGACCTGGGCAGCGTGAAGCGCAGCATTGCCGGCCCGTCGCGCCCGCACGACCGCATTTGGCTTGACGAGGCGCAGGAGCGTTTCCGCGGCATTTGCGCCGATCGCGGCCTTGACCTGGGCAAGAAGGTTACCGTTGACGTAAACGGCCAGGCGTGCGAGCTGGGCCACGGCGCGCTGGCCATTGCCGCGGTGACCAGCTGCACCACGGCAACGGACCCGTCCATGATGCTGACGGCGGGTTTGGTGGCGAAGAAGGCAGCCGAAGCGGGCCTTGCCCCCAAGCCGTGGGTGAAGTGCATCCTGGCGCCGGGCAGCCGTGCCACCGAGCTTCTGCTTGAGCGCGCCGGGCTGCTTGACGGCCTGCGTCAACTGGGCTTTTACACGTGCGGCTTCGGTTGCATGAGCTGCATCGGCAACTCCGGCCCCGTGCTGCCGCAGCTGCACGACATTGCCGACGACCTGGAACTTGCCAGCGTGCTTTCGGGCAACCGCAACTTCGAGGGCCGCATTTCCCCCGATGTGTCGCAGAATTACCTGGGCGCGCCGGCAACGGTTATCGCATATTCGCTGGCGGGCACCATGGACGTTGACCTGACCACCGCCGAGCTGGGCAAACGTGCCGATGGCACGCCGGTGCACCTGGCCGACATCTGGCCGACGAACGAGGAAGTTGCTGAGCTTCTGGCGAAGTTCGCCACGCAGGAGCTGTACGAGGAAGGCTCGCGCGGCCTGTACGACGGCGACGCGGCGTGGCAGCAGCTGGGCAGCGAGCCGTCCGACACGTTCGCGTGGGATGCGGACTCCACGTACGTGCGCCGTGCGCCGTACTTCGACGGCATGGGCGCCGAGCCTGAGCCGGCGGCGCCGATTGCCGACGCCCGCGCGCTGGCATTCCTGGGCGACTTCATCACCACCGACCACATCTCGCCGGCTGGCAGCATCGCGCCCGATTCCCCGGCGGCGAAGTACCTGGAGGAGCGTGGCGTGGCGCCTGCCGACTTCAACACGTACGGCGCGCGCCGCGGCAACCACGAGGTGATGATGCGCGGCACGTTCGCCAACGTGAAGCTGGCGAACAAGCTGGCGGAGGGCAAGAAGGGCGGCTGGACGCGCGACTTCCTGAACGGCCAGGTCACGCCCCTGTTCGATGCGGCTATGGATTACGAGCAGGCCGGCGTGCCCCTGGTGGTGGTTGCCGGCAAGATGTACGGCAGCGGCAGCTCGCGCGACTGGGCGGCGAAGGGCCCGATGCTTCTGGGCATTCGCGCGGCGTTCGCCGAAAGCTTCGAGCGCATCCATCGCTCGAACCTCATTGGCATGGGCGTCATGCCGCTGCAGTTCGCGGAAGGCGAAAGCGCCGAAAGCCTGGGGCTTGACGGCTCCGAGCAGTACACGGTGGGCGCCGTGGACTTCTCGCACGGCCTGCCCGAGCCGCGCGTGGTGGACGTGACGGCGAAGAAGGCCGACGGGTCTGCGGTGGCGTTCAAGGCAACGGTGCGCGTGGACACGCCGACGGAGGGCAAGTACTTCGAGAACGGCGGCATCCTGCAGTACGTGCTGCGCCAGCTGGCAAAATAGCGGTTGCGTGCCGGGGCGGCGCGTAGGCGGCGCGGCAGCGCTCGTGCCCGGCTTTGCCCCGCTGCGACGCGATTGCTGAAGCGGCGTGCGCGCTTGGTCGAAAGGCTTCTGCTGCGCAAGCGCGAAAGCGCGCTGATGCTCGAGGCATTGCGCTCGGCGTTGCCCCGGCGTCACTATAAGGTAACGAAAGCGTTCAGCTTTTTCGGAAGCTGGACGCTTTCGTGTATGATGGGGAGAATCGCAAACTTCAAGGGAAGAAAGGGATGCCGTGAAACAGACATCCGGGTTTGAATCGCTCATCGATGCCCTCAAACAGTCGGGCTTCGACATGGGCGCGGGATTCGGTGGGCCGCAGAGCGGTCCGACCGCCGGCAGCGAAGGAGGGTCGCAGCAAGGCGGCGCAAGCCCGTTCGGCGGCGGCGCGGGAAACCCGTTCGCGGGCTTCGGTGGCCATGGCGGCTCGGGCGGCAAAGGCGGCGACGCCGATTTCTCGTTCGGTGACAAAATGGGCCAGATGAGCAAGAAAGCGCTGGTCATCCTTGCCATTCTGCTGATTGTGGTGCTGCTGGTTGCCTACTGGTGGTTCCATCCGCCCATCAACGTCCGTAGCACCGACACGTGGCTGTTCGTGGCCGTGTTCGTGCTGCTGCCGCTGTTTGTGTTCTGGCGCGCAAAATCGCGCACGTACGAAACGGGCAACAGCAAGGTTGATCCCAGCCGCACGAAGGCCAAGGCGTTCAAGGTCGCATCGTGGGTGCCGGCGGTCATCGCGCTGGTGGGCGTGCTGGGCGCCGTGGCGTCGCTGTCCATTTTCCCGGGCAACGCCGCCAAATACGCCAACGTGCTGCAAACGCAGGACGCCGACTTCGCGCAGGATATCCAGCAGGTCGACTACTCCGAGATTCCCATCATCGACCGCGATTCCGCGGCGCTTCTGGGCAATCGCGCCATGGGCAACATTCCCGAGTACGTCAGCCAGTTCGAGATTGCGGGTACGTATAGCCAGATCAACTACCAGGGCACGCCCGTGCGCGTGAGCCCGCTGGGCTATGCCGACCTGTTCAAGTGGCTGACGAACCGAGCCGAGGGCATCCCGGCGTACGCGCTGGTGGATATGACCACGCAGGATGCGCAGATCGTGAAGCTGGGCGACCGCGCCATCTTCTATTCGCGTTCCGAGCCTTTGGCCCGCAACATCGACCGTTACGTGCAGCTGAAGTACCCCTTCTACATGTTCGATGAGAAGTCGTTCGAAATCGACGAGGACGGCCAGCCCTGGTGGATCTGTCCGGTGCAGACGCGTACCATCGGCCTGTTCGGTGGCACCACCATCGAGCGCGTGGTCATGGTGAACGCCACCACGGGCGAATGCACGGACTTGTCCATCGACGATGTGCCCCAATGGGTCGACCGCGCTTATCCGGCCGAGCTGCTTATCCAGCAGTACAACTGGTCGGGCAAGTACCAGGACGGCTGGCTGAACAGTTGGCTGGGCCAGAAGAACGTGGTGCAGACCACGCCGGGCACCGATGGCAACGTGGGCTACAACTACATCGCCAAGGACGATGACGTGTGGGTGTACACGGGCGTGACGTCGGCAACGGCGGACAACTCCATCGTGGGCTTCGTGCTGGTGAACCAGCGCACGGCCGAGTCGCACTACTACCCGGTGGCCGGCGCTACCGAGGAATCGGCCATGCAGTCGGCCGAAGGCGCGGTGCAGAACCTGCGTTACTCCGCAACGTTCCCCATCCTGATCAACGTTTCCGAGCAGCCGACGTACTTCATGGCGTTGAAGGATAACGCGGGCACCGTGAAGAAGTTCGCAATGGTGGACATCCAGCATTACCAGAACGTTGCCACGGGCGACACGGTTGCGGAAACGCAGAAGTCGTACCAGGCCATGTTGGCAACCAGCGGCGCGCTGTCCACGGATGCGGCCGAAGCGAACATGGAGGAGGCCACGGGCGTCATCCGCAGCATGACGCAGGCGGTCATGGACGGCAACTCGCACTTCTACGTAACGCTTGACGGCGTGGACGGCATCTTCGACTTCGCCATCCCGGGGCAGCTGGGCATCGTGGGCTACAAGGAAGGCGACACCATCACGTTCAAATATGTGAAGGGCGACACCACAAATTCGGTGCAGGAAATTGACACCTCGAAGAATTCTGCTACTATAGATAAGCCTTCATCGGGCGATGCTGCGAAGACGGACGACAAGTCCGCGGAAACAGCCGATACCGTGAAGGCGTAACGTAAAGCAGTTCCGCTGCCAAAGACAGCAGGCACCGAAAGGTTCAATCGCGAAAGCGGCCCGCCGAGGTGGTTGTTAAGTATCGCACTTCAACGACCCCTGTGTCTGAGGACGGCAGGGGTCGTTCTTTTTCTCAAGCGCGACTCCACCCGCATGGGGCGGAACCCGAGTTTGAGGAAGAAGGAGGTGTAATACATGCCGAACGCAAAGAATCAATCGATGCTCACCGCGATCAAGGAAGATCTCGAGGGTGCCGGTGCTGTCTGGGTTGTCGACGCTTGCGGTCTGACCGTGAAGGAAGTCGAGGCTCTGCGTGGCGCTGTTCGCGAGGCCGGCGCAGCCATGAAGGTGTACAAGAACACCGTTATGCGCATCGCCCTGGCTGAGTCCGAGCTGCCGACGCTCGACGACATGCTGCATGGCCCCAGCGCATTCGTGTTTGCCGGCTCCGACGTGGCTGCTGCCGCTAAGGCCGTCAAGGAATTCGCTAAGACCAACGAGAACCTGCAGATCAAGGGTGGCTTGATGGAGGGTGCTGCCGTCAGCGCAGAAGAGGTGGAGGCCATCGCTTCCCTGCCTTCTCGCGAGGAGCTGTACGCCCACATCGCCGCTGCCATCAACGGTGTTGCTCAGGGTCTGGCTACTGCCATCAACGGCGTGTCGCGCGGCCTGGCTCAGGTCACGAAGGCTGTTGCCGATCAGAAGGAAGCTGCGTAAGCCGCAACCTTCTAGCGGCATAAGATGTGCCGCGTAATGCATTTGAAATTTCGGCTGGGGTGCATAAGGCGCACCAGCCCCTTTGAAAGGAAACTAACATGGCTGTTTCTCGCGAAGAGATCATCGAGGCTCTGAAGGAAATGTCCCTGCTCGAGGCTTCCGAGCTGGTCAAGGACATCGAGGAGACCTTTGGCGTGTCCGCTGCTGCTCCGGTTGCTGTTGCTGCCGCTCCGGCTGCTGGCGCTGCTGCTGCTGAAGAGAAGACCGAGTTCGACGTTGTGCTCGAGGGCTTCGGCGACAACAAGATCGCTGTCATCAAGGCTGTCCGTGAGATCACCGGCCAGGGCCTGAAGGAAGCCAAGGAGACCGTCGAGTCCGCTCCTTCCACCATCCAGGAGGGTGTTGCCAAGGACAAGGCTGAGGAGATCAAGAAGACGCTGGAGGACGCCGGCGCTGCTGTGACCCTGAAGTAAATTCAGTCCCAGACTGGTTTGCGAAGGACCCGCTGCTTGCAGCGGGTCCTTTTCTTGTGCGGGGTTGCGGGTGAATGAAACGAGATGGTTACGGTTGTGTAGCGCGCGTGTTTGCGCGTGTATTGTTCGAAGCTGCAGGAGTGCGGCTGTTCGTTGCCAGGGCGTTTGCGCAACGCATTGGCAAGGGAAAGCCGCGCGCGGCAAAATCGGGAAAAGGGAAAGGGTGCCTGTCATGCAAAAGGGTTACTTCAAAGCTGCATGGAACGACATCAAGCAATCTGAAGGTTGGCTTGGCAAGATGTTCTTGCTGGGATTGCTGTCCCTCATTCCCATTTTCGGCCAGGTGGTGTTGTTTGGCTATGCATACGGGTGGCTGCGCGACATCGCCTGGGGCGTGGAAACGCCGCTGCCGCCGCGTATCTTCGGCAACGAGGACGGCCAGCTGTACCGGCGCGGGCTGATCGTTTTCGTTATCAATACGGTGTTCTGCTTGATTGCCCCCGGCGTGGTGGAGGGCGTGTTCAGCGTTATGGCGGGGCGCGGGCTTGATACGGTATCGGGCGCGGTGTTTGGCGGTACGGGGCATGTACTGTCAGGGAACATCTCCGGGCTGTTCAGCTTGTTGATTCTGGTGATTGCTTCGCTGTTTTACCTGGTAGCGGCTGCGCGTGCGAGCATCTACGGGCGCTTAGGGCCCGGGTTTCAGCTGTCGCGGCTGTGGGCGATGATGCGCCACGACACGAAAGGCCTTGTGCGCGTGGTGTGCGTTGGCGTGGCGCTGACGGTATGCATGGGCGCGATCCTTGGCGGTTTCGCTCTGGGAATGGGCGTTGTGGTGGCTGCGCTTACAGCGCTGGGCGTGTGGGGAAGCGGCGGCATGGCAAGTGCGCTGGCGGTGATGCTGTTCGCGTTGGCGGCCATGATGGTGTGCCTGGTAGCGCTTGTGGTGCTTTCGGCGGCATCCGCGTTTATCACCATCATGACCGTGCGTGCCATGGGATACTGGGTGCAGCAATTTGATGTTCCGGCATGGCGCGGTCAAGATGACCCCATGCCGTTTGAGATGGCGTCGGGCCAGGCGCAAAGATAGGCGGATTCGTGAAACAAGGGAATACGGGGCAGGGCGCTGGACGCAAAGGCGCCGGCGCGCAAGGCGGACGAAGCGGCAAACCGTCGCGGCGCGGTGCTGCAGAGCCGGCAAAGGGTGCGGAGGCGTCGCGAAAGCATGGCGGCTCCGGCGGCCAGCGGCGTGGGCGCGGCGATGCGCGCGGTGGTGCGGATAAGCGTGCGCGTGGAAAGCGGGACGAGGCGCGCGACGGTGTGACGCGTGGCGTGAAGCACGCGGACCGCGATGCGCGCAGAGAGGCGACCGGCAAGGCAAAGCGTGCCGGCGCGCAAGGCGGCAAGCCGAAGCACACGGGCAAGCACGGGCACGGCGCGGAACGACATGGCAAGCAGCAGACGGTTATGCCTGATCGCAGTGCGTTTTTGCCGGTAAATCGCGCCGATATGCAGGCGCGTGGCTGGGATCAGTGCGACTTCGTGTTCGTGTGCGGCGACGCGTATGTGGACCACCCCTCGTTCGGCATGGCTATCATCACGCGCCTGCTAGAAGCGAATCACTACAAGGTCGGCGTGATTTGTCAGCCCGATTGGCGCGACCCCGAAAGCATTGCCTTGCTGGGCGAACCGCGACTGGGCTTCCTGGTTTCCGCAGGCAACATGGACTCCATGGTGAACCACTACACGGTGGCGAAGAAGCATCGCGGCGCCGACGCGTTTTCGCCGGGCGGGAAGATGGGCTTGCGGCCCGACCGCGCTGCCGTGGTGTACGGCAACCTTATTCGCCGTACGTTCAAGGACACGCCCATCATTATCGGCGGCATTGAGGCATCGCTGCGTCGGTTGGCGCATTATGATTACTGGTCGGATAAGCTCAAGCGGTCGATTCTGCTTGATTCTGGCGCTGACCTGGTTAGTTATGGCATGGGTGAGCATTCCATCGTCGAGATTGCCGACGCGCTGGCGGCGGGGCTTTCCGTGTCCGACATCACGTTCATCGACGGCACAGTATACCGCGCGAAGTCGCTTGAGCACGTGTACGATTACGAGCTTTTGCCCTCGTTTCCCAGCATGCAGGCCGACAACTTGGAGTATGCGCGCAGCTTCAACGTGCAGTACGCTAACAGCGACCCGTTCACGGGAAAACGCCTGGTGGAGCCGTATTCCGACCATGAGTTTGTGGTGCAGAACCCGCCGAGCAAGCCGCTGACCACCTCCGAAATGGATGCGGTGTACCGCTTGCCGTATGCGCGCACGTACCACCCCATGTACGAGGAAGCTGGCGGCGTGCCGGCCATTCGCGAAGTGAAATTCAGCCTGACCAGCAACCGCGGGTGCTTCGGCGAATGCGCGTTTTGCGCGCTGACGTTCCATCAGGGGCGCATCGTGCAGGTGCGCAGCCACGAGTCCATCATCGAG
This sequence comes from Senegalimassilia faecalis, assembly GCF_004135645.1. Taxonomy (NCBI): domain Bacteria; kingdom Bacillati; phylum Actinomycetota; class Coriobacteriia; order Coriobacteriales; family Coriobacteriaceae; genus Senegalimassilia; species Senegalimassilia faecalis. Next base: position 2,385,734 of record NZ_SDPW01000001.1, on the reverse strand, counting down.
GAAGCGAAGCTGATGATTGCCGACCCCGAGTTCAAGGGGTACATCCACGACGTGGGCGGGCCGACGGCCGACTATCGCGCGCCGGCGTGCGATGCGCAGCTGCGCCGCGGCGCGTGCCGCAACAAGCATTGCCTTTCGCCGCAGCCGTGCCGCAAGCTGAACGCCGACCACACGGATTACCTGCAGCTTCTACGCGAGCTGCGTGCGTTGCCGGGCGTGAAGAAGGTGTTCGTGCGCTCGGGCATCCGCTTCGATTTCGCGCTGGCCGACAAGGACGGCGGGCGCGCGTTCGTGCGCGAGCTGTGCGAGCACCACGTCAGCGGTCAGCTGCGTGTGGCGCCCGAGCACGTGTCGAACGCGGTGCTGGGCGTGATGGGCAAGCCGCAGCACCAGGTGTACGAGAAGTTCGTGAAGTTGTTCGCCGAGGCGAATGAGGAATGCGGGCTGAAGCAGTTCGTGGTGCCGTACCTGATGTCGTCGCATCCGGGCAGCACGCTCGACGAGGCCGTTGAGCTGGCGGAATACGTGCGCGACATGGGATTCAACCCCGAGCAGGTGCAGGATTTCTACCCCACGCCGTCCACCATGTCCACGGCCATGTACTTCACGGGCGTCGACCCTCGCACCATGGAGCGCGTGTTCGTGCCGAAAAGCCCGCACGACAAGGCGCTGCAGCGCGCGCTTATCCAGTATCGCGACCCGAAGAATTATGAGCTGGTGCTTGAGGCGCTGCGCCGCGCCGGACGCCTTGACCTGGTGGGATACGGGCCGAAGTGCCTGATTCGCCCGCACGGTGGCCATGTGCCGGCCGGTCGCGGGGCGGCGAAGCAGGGTGTGGCCGGGCTGAAGAACGCCGCAAGCGGGAAGCGCGGCGGCGTGCCTCGCGGCCACAAAAGGTAGCGTGGGCGAATTCGCCGTGCGAATGTCAGCATAATCCCTAGGCATCCGGGGTATAATGAAGTCGAATGTCAACGACGAGGCTTGTAAGGGGAGCTTCGTTCGCAAAGGGTAGAAAGGCGGCGCGCATGAAGATATCGACGAAGGGCTTGTATGCGGTTCGCTTGATGTTGTACCTGGCCGAGCACGATGGCGCCGGGCCGGTTTCGCTCAAGGAAGTGTCGGATTCGCTGGGTATTTCGAAGAAGTACCTTGAGCAGATCGTGTCGAACGTGGTTACGGCGAAGCTGGTGCGCTCCATCCGCGGCGCGGCCGGCGGGTATCAGCTGGCCAAGCCGGCAAGCGTCATCACCGTGCTTGATGTGCTGCGGGTGACGGAAGGGTCGCTTGCGCCGGCATCGTGCTTGGAGGACGACACGTTCGAATGCAACATGCCGGTTCCGTGCATGGAGCTGGGCGTTTGGCGCGGGCTGTACAAGGTCATCAACGAGTATCTGGGCGGCATCACGCTGCAGAGCATCATCGACGAGCACTCAGCGGTGGCGGCGGACAGCTATTCGATTTAACGCAAGGCGCAGGCTTTCGGGCTTGCGCTTTTTGTTTGCGCGAATGACGGAAGCCTGCTAGGTTGGCTGCGAGCAATTCGAGTGCTCGAGCGCAATTCCCTAAAATATTCCGGGATTAGGGGAATTTCTTTCGAATTCATTATTGACAATGCCTAGGGACATAGTAGGATAACAGGTGTACTAAGGAACAAGACCTGTAAGCGATTGAGCAAGCAACAAACAACAAGCAACGGCGAAAGCGAGAGAGGAAAGCCAATGACCATCCATAAGAGCGTTTCCGAACTGATCGGCAAAACCCCGCTGGTCGAGCTGACCAACTACGAGAAGAACCACAACCTGGAAGCCACCATCGTGGGCAAGGTGGAGCTGTTTAACCCCGCCGGTTCCGTGAAGGACCGCATTGCGAAGGCCATGCTTGATGACGCCGAGGCGCAGGGCAAGCTGAACGCCGACACCGTCATTATCGAGCCGACGTCGGGCAACACGGGCATCGGCCTGTGCGCCATCGCGGCCGCGCGCGGCAACCGCGTCATCATCACCATGCCGGAAACCATGTCCGTTGAGCGCCGCAACCTTATGAAGGCGTACGGCGCCGAGCTGGTGCTGACCGACGGCAGCAAGGGCATGAAGGGCGCCATCGCCCGTGCGTCCGAGCTTGCCGAGGAGATTCCGAACTCGTTTATCCCCAGCCAGTTCACGAACCCGGCCAACCCGGCTGTGCACGAGCGCACCACCGGCCCCGAGATTTGGGACGACACCGACGGCAAAGTTGACATCCTGGTGTCCGGCGTGGGCACGGGCGGCACGCTGTCCGGCACGGGCAAGTTCCTGAAGTCGAAGAACCCCGACATCAAGGTGGTTGCGGTGGAGCCGGCCGGTTCGCCGGTGCTGTCCGAGGGCCACGCGGGCGCGCACAAGATTCAGGGTATCGGCGCAGGCTTCGTGCCCGACACGCTGGACCAGTCCGTGTACGACGAGGTGCTGCCGATCACCGACGAAGAGGCGTTTGAGGCCGGCCGCGAGCTGGCGGGCAAGGACGGCCTGCTGGTGGGCATTTCCTCCGGCGCCGCAGTGGCCGCCGCCACGAAACTGGCGCAGCGCCCCGAGAACAAGGGCAAGCTGATCGTGACCATCTTGCCCGACACCGGCGAGCGCTACCTGTCCACGGCCATGTTCAACTTCTAGTAGGTCGCAGCGCTGCAAACTGAAACTCGGCAAGGTGCCCGCGTCGTGTTGACGCGGGCACCTTTGTGTTTGGGTGCGATAGCGTGCGGGCAATACACGGTTGCGTGACGGTTTGCGTGCGGGGGGCAATTTCGGTAGCCAGCGGGTACAATAGGGGCGAAAGCAAGGGCGTTGGCCTGTGAGCTTGCGTGACCGCGTGTGCGCGGGCTTTGTGGAAGGGAGTGCATCATGAGTGCAAGCAAGCATGACTGGGGCTTGGTGTTCGCGGGCATCGCGCTGGCGGTGGCCGGGCTGTTCTGCCTGGCGGCGCCGGGGCTGACCATCGTGACCATCGCGGCGGTTGTCGGCGCGTTTTTCCTGGTGGCGGGCGTGTTCGACATCATCGGGTATGTGCGTTTCCGCAACATCATGCCGCGCAGCGGCTGGGAGTTGGCGTACGCGATTGTCGACGTGCTGCTGGGCCTGGTGTTCCTGTTGCATCCGCTGGCGTTTTCCGCCGTGGTGCCGTGGCTGGTGGGGTTGTGCTTTGTGGCCTTCGCCATCTTCGAGATTGTGGCGGCAGTGAAAGCGAAGGGCTTCGGCGTGCCTATGTGGGGATGGCCCCTGTTCAGCGGCGTGTTGAATGCCCTGTGCGGCATCGCGTTTTTCGTGTGGCCTGAAATGCTCAGCGTGTTTCTGGCAATGATTCTGCTGGTGCGTGCGGCAAGCCTGATTGTGTACGGCTGGAACGCGGGGCGCTACATCGCGCTGTAGCCGTGGCGTGTCGTGATGAAGATCCGAGTTGAAGGGGACGGCACGACCGAAACGTAGGGTTGAGCGAAGGTTCAACCCATTAAACAGAGCGCAAAGCGCGACACCATCTTATGATTGCGCCCGTGGTTGGAAGGATGCGGTCCGCTTCGCGTTGCCTAGCGGGTGTCGAGATGAATCTCGACACTTGAAGTTCGCTGTCGCTGCTAGATTCCGCAGCCAGCTGGCCGTGGCGGGCCCGTGTTCGTTGTCTTCGGTCGCAAGCGATGCTGGCGGTGCATGGTAAAATCTCTCACGACAACGTGGGCCCCGGGCAAGTGCCCGGGGCTTTTCTGTGGTTGGAGTGCGGCACGAGGCGTCTCGCGCCGCGGGGCTTCGGTCGAAAATCGTGCGGAAAGGGTTTGCACATGGCGGATGAACAGGCAAAAGAGCAGCAGTCGCTTCTGAGCGAGAAGGCGCTGGCCGAGGCGACAAGCGATCCGGCGGCGCGCATCGAGGCGCTGCGCCGCGAGATCGAGCACAACAGCTACCTGTACTACGCCAAGGACGCGCCGGCTATCAGCGACGCGGCGTTCGACTCGCTGATGCACGAGCTGCGTGCGCTTGAGGCGGCGCACCCCGAGCTTATCGACCCGTCAAGCCCCACGCAGCGTGTCGGCGGCTACGTGGGCGACCAGTTCGCGCCCATCCAGCACGAGCGCCGCATGTACTCGCTTGACGACGCCATGGGCGCCGAAGAGCTTGACGAGTGGCTTGACCGCGTGCGCGAGTTCTTCGGCAGCATCCCTGAGCTGGTGTGCGAGCTGAAGATCGACGGTTCGTCGGTGGCGTTCACGTATGAGAACGGCCGGCTTATGCGCGCGGCTACGCGCGGCGACGGCACCACGGGTGAGGACATCACCGTGAACGTGCGCACCGTGAAGGACGTGCCGCTGCGTCTGCGGGCCGACGCCGACGACGGTATCCGCGATACCGGCGTGCCTATCGAGCTGCGCGGCGAGTGCTACATGCCGAAGGCCAGCTTCGAGGCGTTGAACGCATCGGCCGAGGCCAACGGCAAGCAGCCGTTCGCCAACCCGCGCAACGCCGCCGCCGGCAGCCTTCGCCAGAAGGACCCGCAGATCACGGCGCACCGCGACCTTTCCACGTTCGTGTACGCTGTGGGCGATGAGCGCAAGCTGGCCGTGGAAACGCAGTGGGACCTGCTGCAATGGCTGGGCCGCGCCGGTTTCCACGTGAACCCCGACATCGCGCTGGTGCACAGCGCCGAGGAGGTGCATGAGTTCTGCCGCAAAAGCCTGGAACGTCGCGACGCGCTGCCGTACGACATCGACGGCGTGGTGGTGAAGGTGAACTCGTTCGCGCAGCAGGAGGCCATGGGCTACACGGCGCGCGCGCCGCGCTGGGCCATCGCGTTCAAGTTCCCGCCCGAGGAGAAGACGACGCTGCTGCGCGACATCACCGTGCAGGTGGGACGCACGGGCAAACTGACGCCGGTGGCCGAGATGGACCCGGTGCTGGTGGCGGGCTCGACCGTGGCGCGCGCGACGCTGCACAACGAGGACGAGGTGCGTCGCAAGGACGTGCGCGTGGGCGACACCGTCATCGTGCGAAAGGCCGGCGACGTGATTCCCGAGGTGCTGGGGCCGGTGGAGTCGCTGCGCCCGGCCGATGCCGTGCCGTGGAACATGCCCGCGGTGTGCCCGAGCTGCGGCAGTCCCGTGGTGCGCGAGGAAGGCGAGGCCGATTACCGCTGCATTTCCATCGATTGCCCCGCTCAGGCGCTTGAGCGCTTGCTGCATTGGGCCAGCCGCGGAGCCATGGACATCGACGGCATGGGCGAGGAAGTGGTGCGCCGGCTGGTGGAGTCGGGCCGCGTGAGCGACGTGGCGGACTACTACACGCTTGACGAGGTGGAACTGGCGCAGCTGGACATGGGCCGTACGAACAAGGAGGGCGAGCCCATCCGCCTGGGGCACACGGTGGCGAAGAAGCTGGTGGCGGCCATCGACGAGTCGCGTACGCGCCCGTTCGCCCGCCCGCTGTTCGGCCTGGGCATGCGCCACGTGGGCAAGACCATGGCCGAAACGCTGGCGCGCGCGTTCCCGAGCATGGAGGCGCTGATGGCGGCAAGCGAGGAAGAGTTGGCGGCCGTGGACGGCGTGGGCCCGAAGATTGCGCACTCCACGTACCTGTTCCTGCGCACGCCCGACAACGTGCAGGTCATCGAACGGTTGGCGAAGCACGGCGTGCGCCTGGCCGACGACGTTGAGGCCGCGGCGGCCGACGCGCTGCCGCAAACGCTCGAGGGGCTGACGTTCGTGCTGACGGGCAGTCTGGTGCAAAGCGGCATGACGCGCGACGAGGCCGGCGCGGCGCTGAAGGCACGCGGCGCGAAGGTGTCGGGCAGCGTGTCGAAGAAGACGAGCTACGTGGTGGCCGGCGAAGCGGCGGGCAGCAAGTACGACAAAGCCGTGGCGCTGGGCGTACCCGTGCTTGACGAGCCCGCGTTGCTTGCGATTCTGGAGACGGGCGAAGTGCCGGAAGTTGCTGGGGAATAGCAAAATCGGCCGAATGCCGGCGTTTCCGGGCCGTTCACATGAAGGAGTTACGAATTTGACATTCGTAACATCGAATCTGCGGCCGCGCCTGCTATAGTGTGTTACGGAAATTCACTTCGTAACACCAGGTAGGCGCGCAATGAAATCGCAGACGTCGCGCGCCTTCGCCTGGTCGATGAAAGGATATCTTGATGAAGACCTTCTCCAGGCGAACGTTTTTGCAGGTGGCGGGCGTAAGCGTTGCCGCAGTGGGCTTCGGCGGCGTGCTGAGCGCGTGTGCTAGCGGGCAGCAGAGCGCGGGGTCTGGGTCCGGTGCGACCGGCGGCGAGCACGCCTCGCAGGTGACCGTTTCCATGCCGGTGAGCAGCGAGCCCGACGCCGGCTTCGACCCGTTCGTCTCCTGGGGCTGCGGCGAGCATGTGCACGAGCCGCTTATCCAGTCCACGCTTCTGACCACGAAGGCCGACATGGGCTTCGAGAACGACCTTGCAACGGCGTACTCGTGCAGCGATGACGGCCTGACCTGGACGTTCACCATCCGCACCGACGCGAAGTTCACCAACGGCAAGCCGGTCACGGCCCATGACGTGGCCTACACTATCAACGGCGTCGCCAACAACGAGGCCAGCGAGTGCGACCTGACCATGGTCGACAAGGCCGTCGCCGTCGACGACGAGACGTGCGAGATTCGCCTGAACAAGCCGTTCAACGCGCTGCTATACACGCTGGCGGTTATCGGCATCGTGCCTGATGGCGGCCATGATGCCGACTACGGCAGCAACCCGGTGGGCAGCGGCCGCTACATGCTGGAGCAGTGGGATCGCGGCCAGCAGGTCATCCTGAAGGCCAACCCCGACTACTACGGCGAGGCGCCGAAGATCGAGCGCGTCGTGGTGGTGTTCATGGAGGAGGACGCCAGCTTGGCGGCAGCTCGTTCCGGCCAGGTGGACGTTGCGTTCACGTCAGCCACGTTCGCCAGCCAGCAGCCGAAGGGCTACGACCTGCTGAACTGCGCGTCGGTGGACTCTCGCGGTATTTCCCTGCCCACCATCGCGCCGGGTGCCACGCGCAAGCAGACGGGCGAGGAGTATCCCGCCGGCAACGCGGTGACGCAAGACCTTGCGCTGCGTCGTGCCATCAACTATGGCGTGAAGCGTCAGACGCTTATCGACAACGTGCTGAACGGCTACGGCCAGATCGCCTACAGCGTGGGCGACAATATGCCCTGGTCGTCCGATGCTATGAAGTGCGAAGAGGACCTTGCTCGCGCAAAGGCCCTGCTTGACGAGGCGGGCTGGGTGCCCGGCGCTGACGGCGTGCGCGCTAAGGACGGCGTGACGGCCGCGTTCGACCTGTACTATTCGTCCTCCGATTCGGTGCGCCAGGCCATCGCCATGGAGTTCGCCAACCAGATGAACGAGCTGGGCATCAAGGTGACGCCGAAGGGCGCAAGCTGGGATGACATCTACCAGCACCAGTTCAGCGACCCGGTCGTGTGGGGTTGGGGTTCCAACAGCCCGATCGAGGTGTACAACCTGAACTACTCCACGGGCAACGGCAATTACGCCTGCTATGAGAACGCCGCGGTTGACGCGCATCTGAACGCCGCGCTGGCCAACCCTGTGGTCGCCGATTCGTATGACGAATGGAAGCTGGCCATGTGGGACGGCGAAAACGGCGTGGCGCCGCAGGGCGCAGCCACGTGGGTGTGGTTTGCGAACGTGGACCACTTGTATTTCGTGACCGAGGGCCTGAAGGTTGCCGAGCAAAAGCCGCATCCGCATGGTCATGGCTGGTCGATCGTGAACAACGTCGATCAGTGGAGTTGGTAAGGCACGTTTGATTGCGGACGGAAGCGCGGAACTGCTTCCGTCCGCTTGCGTGTTTGAGGCGGCCCAGTCGCTCAGACAGTCCTGCTTTGGCAAAAGCCCCACTGGGTTTCCCGCCTCGCCTTCGGCGAGCGGGAACGCGCCCGCTCGGGCGCATAGATGGGTTGCGAACAGCCCACTGGGCTGTTCGCCGATGCGGAACTCGCTTTGTGGGCCACCTCAAACACGCAAGCTGCGTTAATGAGATCGGAAGCTTCTTGTTCGCGATATTGCAGGGGCCTTTCTGGACGAGTGATCGACGTGGTTGCTCGCTTTTGATGGGGTGGAGTTTGGGGCTTTTGGGAGTATGAATAGGTATTTTGTTCGACATATTTTGCGGTTCGTGCTGCTGATGTTGGCGGTGGGGTTGGTGGTGTTTGCGCTGGTCAGCGCTTCGCCGATTGACCCTGTGCAGGCTAACGTGGGGCAGGCTGCGTATGTGAACATGTCTGACGCCAAGCGCGCGCAGCTGGCAAGCTACTGGGGCGGCGACGTGCCGTTTTGGGAGCGGTTCGCCAACTGGGCGGGCGCGCTTTTACATGGCGACATGGGAGCGTCGCTCAGGTTCAACGCGCCCGTGTCCGAGGTGATCGCGCACCGCGCGGCCAACTCGCTGGCGCTCATGGGCATCGCGTGGGCTATCAGCGGCGTGCTGGGCTTCGCGTTGGGGGTCGTTGCCGGCGCGCGCCGCGGCGGTGCGGTCGATCGTGTGGTGCGCGGCTATTGCTTTTTGCTGGCGTCGACGCCGACGTTTTGGCTGGGGCTCATTATCCTGATGGTGTTCGCTGTGCAACTGGGGTGGTTCCCCATTGGGTTTTCCGTGCCCATTGGCATGTCGGCGGCCGACGTGACGCTGGCCGATGCGGCGCATCATCTGGTGCTGCCCGCGCTCACGCTTTCGGTGACGGGCGTGGCCAACATCGCGCTGCACACGCGCGAGAAGGTGGTCGATGTGCTGGAAAGCGATTACGTACGCTTCGCGCGCGCCCGCGGCGAATCCGACCTGGGCGTGGTTTTGCACCATTGCCTGCGCAACGTGGCGCTGCCGGCGGTCACGCTGCAGTGCGCGTTCATCTCCGAGATATTCGGTGGATCGGTCCTGGTCGAGCAGGTGTTCTCGTATCCGGGCCTGGGACAGGCGGCCGTCACCGCTGGCCTGGGCGGCGACGTGGCGCTTCTGGCCGGAATCGCCCTGGTCAGCGCCGCGTTGGTGTTCGGCGGCAACCTGCTGGCGAACATCCTGTACGGCGTTTTGGACCCGCGTATGCGCGTGAGCGAAGGGAGGGCGTAATGGAGAACGTGCTCCATGCCCCCGCGCAGCGAAGGGGCGGCAACCGCACGGCCACGCTGGCGGCGTGCGTTTTGGCGGCTTTTGCGCTGCTGGCCGTGGTTATGGCGGGTATCGCGCTGTATGGCCAGGCAACGGTCACCGATTTCACCGCGAAGAACCTGGGGCCCTCGTTTGAGCGCCCCTTCGGCACTGACTGGATGGGTCGAGACATGCTGGCGCGCGTGCTGGCGGGTCTGTCCACCAGCGTGCTGGTGGGCTTGCTGGCGGCGGGCGTGTCGTCGGTGATCGCGCTGATGCTGGGATGCGCGGCGGCGCTGGGCGGCAAGCGCGTGGACGCCGTGGTCAGCTGGATGATCGACCTGATGATGGGCGTTCCGCACATCGTGTTGCTGGTGCTCATCTCGTTTGCGCTGGGAAAGGGCTTTTGGGGCGTGACCATCGGAGTGGCCGTGACGCATTGGGCAAGCCTGGCGCGCGTTGTGCGTGCCGAGGTGCTGCAGTGCCGGCAGTCGGGATTTGTGGCGGCCGCGCGCCGACTGGGGCAAAGCCCGGTGCGCATTGCGTTGCGCCATATGGTTCCTTATGTGCTTCCGCAGTTCCTGGTGGGGCTGATTTTGCTGTTCCCGCACGCCATTCTGCACGAGGCCGCCATCACGTTTTTGGGCTTCGGCCTGCCGCCTGAGCAGCCGGCTATCGGCGTGATCTTAAGCGAGTCGATGAGCTATCTGTCCACGGGCGCCTGGTGGTTGGCGGTGTTCCCCGGCGTGGCGCTTATGTGCACGGTGGGCCTGTTCGACCTGGCGGGGCAAAACCTGCGCAAATTGATTGACCCCCACACGGTGCAAAAGTAAATTGCGGTGGTGCGCAAAATGGTATTGATGGAATCGGATAACGTGGCGAAGGAGGATGGCGTGGAGAAAAACGATAAGCTGACGACCAGCGAAAACGCTGAAACCGCAAACTTTTGCGAATGCGCAAAAGCGGTAGAAGCGTCTGATGCCAGCCACTTTTGCGACGATGCAAAAACACTTTTGTGCCCCGCACAAAACTTCCCTGCGTTGAAATGTGCGGGCGACTTTGCGCCCGAATGCGCGGACGAGCACGCACCTCACGAATCCACGCCGCACGAAGATGCGCAGGTGCATCATCATCATTCGCATGCGGCGCATTCGCATCATGCGGGAGGGCACCATTTGCTGCAGGTGGAAGACCTGTGCGTGAGCTTCCGCATGTATGACGAATCGCAGCCGTTCTTCCGCGCCAAGCAGCGTGACGTCGAGGTGCTGCACAACCTCAGCATCGCGGTGCACGCGGGCGAGGTGGTGGCCGTGGTGGGCGCATCGGGGTCGGGCAAAACGCTTCTGGCCGATGCCGTGTTCGGGCTGTTCGAGCCGAACTCCACCGTATCGGGCCGCATCTGGTTCGACGGGCAGCGCATGGACGCGGCGGGACTTGCGGCGCTGCGCGGGCACGGGCTGTCGCTGGTGCCGCAAAGCGTGAGCCACCTTGACCCCATGATGCGCGTGGGCAAGCAGGTGGAAGGGTTCGCGAACGGGCTGACGAAGGCCGAGCGCCGCGCACGTCGGCAGCAGCTGTTCGAGCGTTACGGGCTGGGCCCCGAGGTGGCGCGCCTGTATCCGCACGAGCTGTCGGGCGGTATGGCTCGTCGCGTGCTTTTGTGCTGCGCGCTCATGGACGACCCGCGCGTGATCGTAGCGGACGAGCCAACGCCGGGCCTGGACCTTGACCTGGCCGTTCGCGCGCTCGATGATTTCCGCGCCTTCGCGGACGCGGGCGGCGGCGTGCTGCTGATCACGCACGACATTGAGCTGGCGCTGCGCGTGGCCGACCGCGTGGCTGTATTCAAAGACGGCACAGTGGTGGAGGAAACCGCGGTCGCGAACTTCGCCGACCCCAGCCTGTTGCGCCACGAATTCACCCGCCAACTCTGGCACGCCCTCCCCGAACACGACTTCGCGGCAGAAGGTGCGGAACGGGACAAAGGGACAGTCCCCTTGTCCCATTAACGAAGGCGTGCACATGGCAAACGACCTGTCCCCTTGTCAGATACATTAGGCGCGTTGGCTCAAGGGAAACTGGCCATTGGCAGATTCTAGATTCTCAAGTCTGTCGAGCCCAGCTCATCGGACGGCAAATAACGAAAGGCTTTTATGCTGGAAGCGAAGGACATAACGTTTGGGTATGATGCTGCGCGGCCGCTGTATCGTGGCTTCGGCTTGCGCGTGGAGGCGGGCGAGCGCGTGGCGCTTCAGGCGCCGTCGGGGTTCGGTAAAACCACGCTGTGTCGCATTCTGGCGGGCTACGAGCGTCCGGCGGCGGGCCAAGTGCTGGTGGACGGTCGTGCGCTCCCGCGTCGCGGCGTGTGCCCGGTGCAGCTGATTCAGCAGCACCCCGAGCAGGCGGTGGACCCGCGCCTTCGCATGCGCAAAACGCTGGCAGAAGTGGGCGAGGTGCCGCAGCAGCTGCTTGATGACCTGGGCATTCGCGAAGAATGGCTGCAGCGTTTCCCGCACGAGCTTTCCGGTGGCGAACTGCAGCGCTTCTGCATCGCCCGTGCGTTGGCCACGCGCCCGCGCTACCTGATCTGCGACGAGGTGTCCACCATGCTGGACGCGGTAACGCAAGCGCACATCTGGCGCGTGCTGCTGGCCTACGCCGAGCGCGAGCGCGCCGGCATGCTGCTGGTCTCGCACACCCCCGCGCTCACCAACCGCATAGCCACCCGAACACTCGACCTCACGAAAGCAGCGTGCCGTTAACGCCGGCAAGCCTCTCTGTGGCCGCCGACGGTGTGCCTCGTTGGCCGCAGCGGGCTTCATCGCCCCAAAACTCGCTCATAAAAGTGCGTTTTCCCAGGTAGACAGGCATCGGGCCAAAAACCGACTGTGAAATAGACTCGCAAGCGACTGCTGCAAGCACGCGACAAGGGCGAAGCGGGTTGGCTCGACAAGGTTATGGGGTGCAGCGAAAGCCGTTAAGGGCGGTGGCTTAATTGCTCCCATCTAATGCTGTCTATGCCGGTCACGATATAATTTAAGTTCTCTATGTTAAACCACCGTTGACATAGTCCCACGTGTGGGACAGGTGAGGAAGGGCCCTCCTGTATCATCGATATCGACCAAGAAACCGAGATGCGAGGAGGGCCCGTGGACCCTATTCTATCCGAAATCACGTCTAAGATGACGCGCGAGGAGAAGCTCGCGCTCGTGGCCGAGCTCAAGGCGGCGATCGCCGACGAGATGGCCTCCGACGCGCTTGCGGGCGCCGACGGGCGGGCCGGCGGCCGCCGACATAAACGCGGTGAACGCCCTGCACTCCCGGCTGCGCGGGTTCCTGGTGCCCATGCGCGGCGTGTCCACGCGCAGGCTGCAGCGCTACCTGGACTGGTTCTGCTGGCGCGAGCAGTTCAAGCGGGGCGGGCGCGACCGCAGGCAGCTCCTGTTCCGCCACGAGGCCGAAGGCGAGTACTTCTACACGAGGAGGATCACCCACATCGAGCCTCATCCCGATTACAGCTGGTGGGTACGACAGATGTCAACGGTGGTTTAACATAGAGTTTAAGTTAATAGCAAACGGTGGAAAGGCGGCGCGGATGAATCTTGGCAACGAAAGCGAGACCGTCGAATTCAAGAAATCAACTGGCGAACATAAAGAAGCTCTGCAAGCAATCTGCGCCATTCTGAACAAGCACGGGTGCGGTGAAGTCTATTTTGGCGTCAAAGACAACGGCGATGTTATTGGGCAAGAAGCATCCGATGCAACTGTTCGTCAGGTTGCTTCATGGATTTCAGGTAAGATTGAGCCTGCAATTTTTCCGACTATCGAACGGTGCGAAGTTGCTGGCGGCATTGCATATATTCGTGTCGAATTTTCCGGCCTGGATGCGCCCTACTCGGCAGATGGACGCTATTTCACGCGCGTTGGCACGTCGAACAAAGTAATGACGGCATCTGAACTTCAAGCTGCAATGATTAACCGAGCATATCGCGGGATGCCGTGGGACGCGATGTCGTCTGGCAGGCCTATCTCTGATGTTGACGAGAAGGCGGTTCGCGATTTCATCGAGCTCGGCAAAGAAGCTGGGCGCATCAATGGCGAGTTTAAGGATGCGTCTGATGCGCTTTCGCGCTTAGATATGATTGCGTCAGACGGGGCATTGACTAATGCTGCTGTGGTAATGTTTTGTTATGCGCCAATTGCATATCCGCGTATCAAATTAGGACTATTAGCCGGCAACAGTAAATTGGATATTCTCGATTTGCGGCAGGAATGCTTGCCGTTGATTCAGCTTTTAAAGCACGCTGAATTCTTCGTCGTTTCCAACATTAGGCGCCGATTCGTATTTGGCGAGCCGGGAATGCGGCGCCTAGAAATCCCCGAGATTCCACGTGAAGCCATTCGCGAAGCAATAGCAAACGCGTTGTGCCATCGTGATTACACGACCGGGACGTCGGTCGAGGTCAACGTATACATGGACTTCGTTGAAATCGTGAGCCCAGGTCTATTTCCGAGTGGGGATTCTCCGGAAAAGCATCTTAATGGGACCAGCAGGGGCTTTAAGCAACGCAATCCCAACATTGCGCAGGCGCTATTTCGCTCAGGCCTCATCGAACAATATGGCACGGGTATACCGCGCATCAAAGAGGATTGCGAAGAGGCGGGCGTGAAGTTTGATTATCGCCAGACCGAATACGACACCATTGTTCGATTTGAGCGACCGGGAGCTCGAGTGGCAGCTGTGGATGATACGACAAAGAACGGCAATCTTGCGGCCGAGACGGCCTCGATGCCTGAAGCACTTAATGATGCTGAGCAGATTGCGATGGGCATAGCGCATGATGTCGGCAGCGTTACCAGGCGAGAGCTCATGGAGAAAGCTGGTGTCGGCAGGACAAAAGCGACGAAAACGCTCAGGGAACTTACCGAGAAGGGGCTGCTGGTTTGGGTTGGCAGGAATGAAAAAGACCCCTTCCAGCACTATCAGCCTGCTAAGAATGAGCGACTTTAGTATGCTGGCGAAAGCGCTGCCAATGTCTTGCAGTTCGCTGTTCGCTTGAGGTTGCGCCTCAAGTGAACAGGCCGCGAACAGACCGCGAACAGACCGCGAACAGGCCGCGAACAGACCGCGAACAGACCGCGAAAGGGCGCCGCAAGCATGCGACAAGGGCGAAACGAGTTGATTCGACAAGGCTATGGGATGCGGCGAAAGGAGCTAAGGCCCGTGCGCTGCAGGTGGCTCTGCTTGCCATGATCAAAACTTGTCGAAAATGCAAGTTTTGATCATGACATAGTCGAAACTTGCAAAGTTCGCGAGCTGTCAACTCGTCCGAGGCTGGCACCCGCCCGGGAAGCCGGCTGCAGCTTTGTAATCCCCCGGCAAAATGTGAACGAATTGTCGAGCGGGTTTTGGCGCGATTGCGCGGAAAGTGCAAAGGATGTGCCTTTCGTTGCAAAGTGCAGGTGGGCCGCGTATTTCCCGCGGATAACCCGGTTGTGCATATGCGTCAGACCGGTATAATCCAGTACGTCGAATGGTAGGGAAGCCAGGCTGTTGTCTGTAGCGCGTTTCGCAAAACCGGCACAACGGCGCAATGCGGATGGGTTACGCATAACAATCTGGTAAGGAATTCAACCGAGCGTCCGCAGCGCCCGGTCAAGCCGCCCTCGCACCCGCGAGAGGCGGATTCTTTTGTCCCTGGTCGCAGCAATTTTGCGGTCGCGCATCCGACGAACATAGCTTGAAGACACGTAATCGTCGCAGAAGCGCGTTGCGCCGGCTCCAAGAGGATAAATACGCATGCAAGGTGCGCTCATGGGTGCGCGGTGTTGCAGTGTGCGAGTTTTCGCGAATGCGGAAACGAGCGAAGGCAATGCCGTGCCCAGCGAACCTTTCCGACCTGGGAAAACCCCAGGAATGGCGAAGTCATGCCGAATGCCGGCAGACTGCATGCGTAACCCTCTTGGAGCCGGCGCATTTTTGCGTTTCGGGCGAAACCACTCATTCGGCAGCATTGCAGCAAACCACCGCAACAACCGAATACGACGCTAACGCCGCCGCGCGCAACACCGTGCGAAGCGGCGCGGCGTGCGACCTTGGCGCCCAGGAGCGCCGCCGCGAGGGCGTCGAGCGCGCAGGGCGGCTGCGCGAGGAGCTGGGCGAGGGGCCGGTGACCGGCATCGAGGGCCGCCTGGCCTACCGCTTCGCCAAGCGCGCGTTCGACGTGGCGTTCTCGGCCGCGGTGCTGGTGGCGTTCTGCTGGCTGTTCGCGATCATCGCTGCGCTCATCAAGGCCGACGACCCGAAGGGCCCGGTGCTCTTCAAGCAGCGGCGCGTGGGCAAGGGCGGCGAGACGTTCCAGATGTACAAGTTCCGCAGCATGTGCGTGGACGCCGAGGAGCGCCTGGCAGAGCTGCGCGAGCTCAACGAGAAGACCGGACCGGTGTTCAAGATGGCCGAGGACCCGCGCGTCACCCGCGTTGGCAGGTGGCTGCGCAAGCTCAGCCTCGACGAGCTGCCCCAGTTCATCAACGTGCTGGCCGGCGACATGTCCACGGTGGGCCCGCGCCCGGCGCTGCCCGCCGAGGTGGCGACCTACAACGACTACCAGCGCCAGCGCCTGCTGGTGAAACCAGGCCTGACCTGCTACTGGCAGACCCGTCGCAACCGAGATTCCATCACCTTCGACGAGTGGGTCGACATGGACCTTCTCTACATCAAGAAGTGCGGTGTGTGGGCCGACTTCAAATTGATCATCCAAACCGTGGGCGTCGTGTTAACGGCGCAGGGGAGCTGAGACGTGAACTTGTCTCTATCGACGGCCGGCAATGCGGGTATCAACCGAGTGCTTGGCCGGTCGCGCGGACTTCCTGATTCGGCGTGTGTTTCAAAGGCGGCATGTTAGATGCATATTCTGTTTGTATGCCAGCACTATTGGCCTGAACAATTTCAGACTACGGAAATTTGCGAGGAACTGGTCCGCAGGGGGCATCAGGTTACTGCACTTGTCGGCATCCCGAATTATCCGACAGGAATTGTCCCGGATGAGTACGCTGATGGCAAAAATCGCGAGCAGGAGCATAACGGTGTCCACATAATTCGCGTCGAGGAGGTTCCTCGCACTCCCGGTGTCGTTGGCCTTGCGAAAAACTATTTCAGCTACATGCGCAGAGCTGATGGAAAGCTGAAGGAGTTGACGGGCGGATACGACGTTATTTTTGCTTATCAAATATCGCCAGTTTTGATGGCGGAGCCTGCGATGCGTGCGAAGAAAATCTTCGATGCCCCCGTGTTTCTGTATTGTGCTGATATTTGGCCGGATGCCGTTAAGGCAATGCTGCCATCGAAATTGAATTTTCTCATGCCCGTGGTTCGGCGTGTGAGTACGGGCATATATCGTGGCGCAGATGTGGTAGCGACCAATTCGCGTGCCTACATTGACTGCTTTGAGCAGGTTCATGGTATGAAGAGATCCTCCTGCCATTATGTGCCCCAATACGCCGAAGACTCCTATCTTTCGATGGATTTGACAGCGGAGCCTTCGGATAAGGCTCGGTTTATGGTCATGGGCAACATAGGCCGGCTTCAATATCTTCGCGTTCTCATGGATGCGGTCGACGTGCTCAAATCGCGTAAAGATTTTGAGCTTCACATCGTAGGGACTGGCTCTTCTATCGGGGAACTTGAAAAGTTCGTTGCTGAGCACGGCCTTGGCACCCACGTGGTTTTTCACGGGCGGCGTCCTTTTGAGGAGATGCCTGGTTTCTACCGGATGGCCGATGCCTGCGTTCTGACCCTTCACGTACCCGGCGCTCCATGGATTAGCTCGACGCTTCCGAGCAGGCTGCAGGGGTATATGGCTGCGGGGAAGCCTGTCATTGCGGCAATAGACGGTTCGGCTGCGGAGGTCATTGCTGAATCGGGCTGCGGTGCGTCCGTCCCGGCAACGGACAGCGCATCCCTTTCGGTCCTTATGGCTGATTTCATCGACCACAGGGAAAAGTATGCCAACTGTGGAGAGAACGGCCGTGCTTACTTCAGGGCGAACTTCATGAAGAACCGATACATGGACGAAATCGAGAGGCTGCTCGAGCAGACGACGGAAAGGAAATAGATGGACACTAGCGCCTTTACAGATAAGACCCTCATGATTACTGGCGGCACGGGTAGTTTCGGCAACACGGTGCTTAAGCACTTCGTTAATACCGATTTGGCCGAGATTCGCGTGCTCTCGCGCGACGAGAAGAAGCAGGACGACATGCGCCATCGCCTGCAAGAGCGCATGCCCGAGCTCGCCGGCAAGGTTCGCTTCTTCATCGGCGACGTGCGCGACGCGCAGTCCGTGCGCGACGCGATGCACGGGGTCGACTACATCTTCCACGCCGCTGCGCTGAAACAGGTTCCCTCCTGCGAGTTCTTCCCGATGGAGGCCGTCAAGACCAACGTGATCGGCACGGACAACGTGCTGCACGCCGCCATCGCCGAGGGCGTGGAGAAGGTGGTGTGCCTGTCCACCGACAAAGCCGCCTACCCCATCAACGCTATGGGCAAGTCCAAGGCCATGATGGAGTCCATCATCTACGCCAACGCCCGCAACGGCGCGGGCCGCACCACTATCTGCTGCACCCGTTACGGCAACGTGATGTGCTCCCGCGGATCGGTGATTCCGCTGTTCATCAACCAAATCAGGTCCGGCGAGCCCATCACGGTGACCGACCCCAATATGACGCGCTTCCTGATGAATCTCGACGAGGCGGTGGATTTGGTCCAGTTTGCTTTCGAACACGCCAACCCCGGCGACCTGTTCATCCAGAAGGCTCCGGCCTCTACCATCGGCGACCTCGCCGAAGCCGTGCAGCAGGTGTTCGGCCGCACCGAGACGCGCGTGATTGGCACGCGCCACGGCGAGAAACTCTACGAGACGCTCATGACCCGCGAGGAGCGCCTGCGCGCCGAGGACATGGGCGAGTATTTCAGGGTTGCGTGCGACTCCCGCGACCTCAACTACGACAAGTTCTTCGTTAAGGGCGAGGTCCAAACCCAGGCCGACGAGGCCTACACGTCCCACAACACCCAGCGCCTGGACGTGGCGGGCACGGTGGAGAAGATTAAGGCCGCCGAGTACGTGCAGCTGGCTCTGGAAGGCCGCGAGCAAGAGGCGGTGCAGTAGCGTGCGCTTCCTTGTTCTGGGCGCATCAGGCATGGCGGGCCATACGATAGCGCTATATCTGAAGGAGCGGGGGCACGAGGTTACCGGCTTCGCTCGCCGGGACTTGCCGTTTCTCGACAGCCAGATAACGGGTGACGCGCGGGATGAGGCGCTTCTCCGCATCAGTCTTGGGAACGGCGCGTTCGACGTGGTGGTCAACTGCATCGGCGTGCTCAACTCGTTCGCCGACGCCGATCTCGAGGGGGCGGAGTACCTCAACGGGAAGCTGCCCCACGTGCTGGCCTCTATCTGCGAGAGCCTCCCGACGCGCGTCTTCCATATGTCGACCGACTGTGTGTTCGCCGGCAACACCGGACCTTACACTGAGAGCAGCGTGCCAGACGGCGAGAGCGTCTACGATCGCACCAAGGCTGCGGGCGAGCTGAACGATGCCAAGAACCTGACGTTCCGAAACTCGATCGTCGGTCCGGATATCAACCCGAGGGGAATCGGCCTGCTCAACTGGTTCATGGCCCAGGAGGGCCCTGTAGGGGGCTACACGCGCGCCATGTGGACAGGGCTGACCACGCTAGAGCTGGCGAAGGCCATGGAATGTGCCGCCAACGAGAACGTCTCCGGCCTCGTCAACATGGTGCCGGAGGGGAACATCTCTAAGCACAATCTGCTGTGTCTGTTCAACGAGCACCTGCGCGGCGGCGGCGTGCGCATCGACGAGAACCCTTCGCTTGCGCTCGATAAAACGCTCGTGCGCACCAACTTCGACTGCTCGTTCCGCGCCGCTCCCTACGACCGGCAAGTCGCCGAGATGGCGACGTGGATACGTGCCCGCAAGGAACTCTACCCGCACTACACGTTAGGATAGCCATGCGAAAGCTCAAACTCATGACGGTGCTCGGCACCCGTCCCGAGATTATCAAGATGTCTGAGGTCATAAAGCGCTGCGACCTTGTCTTCGACCAGGTGCTCGTGCACACGGGCCAGAACTACGACTACGAGCTCAACCAGGTCTTCTTCGAGGACCTGGGTCTGCGAGAGCCCGACCACTACCTCGGCGTGGTGGGCGACGACCTTGGGCAGACCATGGGCAACGTACTCGCAAAGAGCTACGCGCTCATGCGCGAGGTCCGTCCCGACGCGCTTATCGTGCTCGGCGACACGAACTCGTGCCTGTGCGTTATCTCGGCCAAGCGCCTGAAGATTCCCGTCTTCCACATGGAGGCGGGCAACCGCTGCTTTGACGAGAACCTGCCCGAGGAGGTCAACCGCCGCATCGTGGACACGACGAGCGACGTGAACCTGTGCTACTCGGAGCACGCCCGCCGCAACCTGCTCGCCATGGCCTGCCCGGCCGACCGCACCTTCGTCGTGGGCTCGCCCATGCGCGAGGTCATCGAGTCGCACCGCGATGAGTTCGACCGGAGCGACGTGCTCGACCAGCTCGGCCTCGAGCCGGGCGGCTACATCCTGCTGTCAGCGCATCGCGAGGAGAACATCGACAACGAGCGCAACTTCGAGCAGCTCGTCGAGGCGGTCAACGCCCTCGCAGAGGCTTACGGTAAGCCCGTCCTCTACAGCATGCACCCCCGTTCCAGGAAGTTCATCGAGGCCCGCGGCACCGAGTTCCATCCGCTTGTGCGCGCCCACAAGCCTTTCGGCTTCATCGATTACGCGCAGCTGCAGCGAAACGCGCTGTGCGTGGTGTCCGATTCGGGCACGCTTGCCGAGGAGAGCTCGCTTCTGGGCTTTCCGGCGGTGAGCTTGCGCACCTCGACCGAGCGCCCCGAAGTCGTCGACCGCGGTATCTTCACAATCGGCAACCTCTCTACCGAGGGGGTGCTGCAGGCGGTGGCGACGGAGGTGGCCCTTTCCGGTGGCGAAAGCGCTGTGCCCGACTACGCTGATGAGCGTTGCTCTGTAAAGGTAGCCAAAATCGTTCAGGGCTATACGGGCTATGTCAACAAGCATGTTTGGGGGAAGTAGCAGCTAATGACGACGGTTTTGGTAGCGGCGGACAATCACTATTACCGCAACTCAAGCGGTGAGGTGTTCGTTGACTCCGTTTTTAATTACGACTTCTATAGGCGTTATCTTAGCGTCTTTGACAAGGTGTACGCGATAGGTCGCGTTACTCAGGTTGGGTCGGCCCCAGAGGGCAAAAAACGCGCCGATGGCCCTGGGGTAGAGTTCCTCGATCTCGAGCCTGGCCGTGGTCTGAGTGGTTACGTGAAGACGGCTGTTATGAATAGGAAGCTCATTGGAGACTACTTGCACAAAGCGGACTGCGTCATCGCTCGTATTCCGGGCGTTGTGGCAAACATGGTCGTTGCTGAGTGCGATCGCCAGAAGATTCATTACTCCGTGGAAGTTGTCGTGGATCCATGGGAGTATTTTGCACCTGAGGCCCGCGGCGGCCTGGTCAATTGGGCGGTGAGGCGCAAGTGGACTGCGGACCTAAAAGCTGCGTGCCTCCGCGCGGATGGTGCTTCATATGTGACAGAGCGCTATCTTCAGAAGCTTTACCCGTGCCCCGCGCTCGATGGCGAGCCCGGACATTTTACGGGTTCGTACTCTTCTGTCGAGCTGCCCGACAATTCATTCGCCCACGAGCGAAGCTATGAAGTGAAAGATTCGATTTATATCGCCCATGCGGCCAACAATTTCGAAGGAAACTCAAAGGGACATTATACCCTATTCGATGCAGTTTCAATTACGGCTTCGATGGGCAAGAGCGTGCGGCTTCTATGTATAGGCGATGGCCCATCGATGGGGGATTACAAGCGTTACGTTGCTGAAAAAGGAATCGCCGACAGGGTCGAGTTCGCAGGTCGTCTGGCGGATGGGCTGGAGGTTCGTCGGCGTATGTCCGAGGCTGATGCTTTCGTGTTTCCCACTAAAGCCGAGGGCCTGCCCCGTGTCGTGTTGGAGGCTATGGCCGAAGGCATGCCGTGCTTGTCCACGCCGGTGTGTGGTATTCCTGAGATTCTACCCGCAGACTGTCTGTTTGCCCCAGACGATGCGCGGGGCTTTGCTCAAGGAATAGTCGCAATGCTCGATGATCCTGGACTTATGACGCGTCGAAGCGCCGAGAATCTCGCGATGGCTAAAAATTACTCTTCCTCCAAATTAAACGAGTGCAGGAAAGCGTTTTACCGGAACGTAGCAGCATCTTTTAATAAATTGAGGAGCTAGCTTTGGCTTTCGCGTCAACAACTGATAATGTGGGTCTTCGCGCCATGTCATTTGCGTCTGTGAAAGAGGAACTCGGTCAGTCTCGCGGCAGTCTTTTAATGACTCTTGTCGCAATACTGCTTCTTCTTGGCTTGAGTCTATATGCTTTATTTCTTGCGGGCTCTGCCCATACCTCAGATATTTCTGCTGCTTATATCGCGCTGGCGGCCGAAGGCGCGGTATTTGCCATTCTAGTATTGGCGAAATACGGGCGATCGGGCATTTATATGTTCGAGCCATTTACCATTGTCGTACTCATAATGGCTCTTGTTTACTTTGTGGCGCCGGTTTTCCAGTTCGCGGCGGGATCGACCTCGCGCTACGGCGTCGATGTCGTTCGCTATTGCGTTCCCGCATCGTGCTTGGTGATGATTGGCTGCTTCGCGTTCTTTCTCGGGTATGAGTTTCCGCTGGGGAAGGAAAGAAGCAAGAAAGAAAAGTGTTCAACTATTGGTTTCCAAGAAGTGTCGGATGTTCTTGCAAGTAGATTCGTTCACTGGTGTGGTTGGATCTGGGTCATTGCCTATGTGCTGAATTTCTACTATTACCTTCGCAAGGGATTTGACGTAGTCTACATCCTAACCGGTGGTTTATCCGGTGCTGAGCTGAACGACTTTGCATCCGATGACGGGCTTGCATTTCTTGCTTATTCGAAATTCTTGCTATTAGGGGCTTGGATGATTATCTATGCTTTCGGCAGGAACAGGGGTGTCAAGGTAGTTCTATATGCGATGACGTTGCTCTGCATGTTCCTCGGTGGAGGACGAGCGACGCTGCTTATCGGTATGCTCGCGCCGATTGTTCTGTATTTCGCTCGGAACAGGATAAGTCCGAAAGGCGGTTCTGTAGCCGCTGCTTCGATTGCTTTGGTAGCTCTATTTGCATTTATGCAGGTTGCAAGGGTTGGCTTGCGTACGGGTGCCGGCATTGATGTGTCGGGAATGACAATCGATGAATTTCTAAATCCGTTCTATGCTGAGATTGATGACTTCAAGGCGTTCTATATGCTTTTGGACATTGTCCCCTCGAAGCACGATTACCTTTTCGGTTCGCAGATGATTTTTTATTCTCTGGTTTTGCTTATACCCAGGGCTTTGTTTCCTGCTAAGCCGAGTCCTGCCGTTCATGAAATCGTTGGACTTGGATTTGGCGGCCAGGCGGTCGTAAACGGAGTTGCATATCCCTCGTTGGGCGAGTATTACATCGAGTTCGGCGTTGTTGGTGTTGTCGTCTGCATGTGGCTTTTTGGCATCATCGGGCGCCATCTCAAAAACTGCTACCTGTTCACTGAGGGTAAGTCGATGGCTGTGCTCGCCTATTCGATCGTCTATCCTGCACTTTTCTCGTTTGTCATTCGAGGTTACATGCCGCAGAACTTCAGCATGATTCTTTTCTTGTTGCTGCCTATCGCCCTTTGTCGCTTGATGCAGGGGGCCGAGAGCAAGAAGCGAAACAGCTCAGTGCAAGCGGGCAATGCGAAGACGGTGGTGCATGGGAGGCGCATATGACCACATTAAAAAACATCTTCAAAAACCCGAGCGTAGTGATTCCGATTCTCGGGCATAGGGGGTTTTTCCATTCTATGCCCGATGAAAAATATATCAGGCTTTCTTTTAAGGGCTATATGGGTCGTGATATTGATTTCAATAACCCCAGAAGCTTTAACGAGAAACTCCAATGGCTCAAGCTCCATGATCGTAACCCGCTGTATACGATGCTCGTCGACAAGTATCGTGTGAAGGAATGGGTGGCGGATAGGATTGGCTCCGAGTATGTCACCGAGACCTACGTCGCGTGGGAAAGTGTCGAAGATATTGACATATCCGCTTTGCCCGAGCGCTTCGTACTAAAGACGAATCACGATAGCGGCGGCGTGGTAATCTGTCGAGATCGTACGGTGTTCGACCTCAATGCAGCAAAGCGTAAACTCTCCAAGCATTTGAACGAAAACTATTACTGGGGATGCCGCGAATGGCCTTACAGGAACGTGAAGCCTCTTGTCTTTGCGGAGGAGTATCTTGATTCCAATACGGTGAGCAAGGATTCGCCTAATCATAAGTTATTTCATTTCAGTAACAGCCATCTTATAGCTCCTGCCATAACGGATCGGATTATGGAGGCCGGGCTCACGAAGACTTTTTTTGACGAAGAGTGGTATCCGCTCGAAGTTTCCAAGGATAGTTGTGCGTGGAAATTAAATATTCCGATGCCTAGGGATTTTGGGCTGATGAAGAAGCTTTCTGACGAGTTTGCGTCCAGCTATTCTCTCTCTCGGGTTGGTTTTTATGGATCGCGCAATCGGCTACTGTTCGGCGAAATAGCCGTCTGCTCAAATAGCGGTTTCGAGCGCTTTAATCCTGCATTTGGGGCTGAATCGTATGGGACATGGATGGAGCTGCCGTCAAGGGAATGGCTCCTTGTGAATGAGTTCTCGCTGTTGTGGGTTCACGAGAATTATTGTCCAGATGTTGCCGAGGAGCAGATTGATTACAAGTTTTACTGCTTTGACGGAGAACCAAGGTTTATCTATGTGTCTCAGGGGCTAGAGCGCCACGAGACCGCTCGCATCGACTTTTTGAACATGGACTGGGAGCGTGCCTCGTTCGGGCGGCCGGACTATGCATCATTCGAGGCGATTCCATCAAAACCAGACACTTTCGACGAGATGACTGGGCTCGTGAAAGAACTCTCGAAGAACATGCCGTTTGTGCGTGTTGACTTCTTCGAGTACAAGGGCCGCCCCAGGTTCTCCGAGATGACGTTCCATCCTTGCGGCGGTTTTATGCCCTTTGATCCGCCTGAGTGGGATGAGAAGGTTGGCGACATGTTGACGCTCCCGCGCTAAGGGGCTGCGTACATCAAATTTTGGTACTGTTTGAAAAAGGAAGAGAAGAAAATGGCTAGAAAGGTACTGGTTACCGGCGCGGCCGGATTTATTGGGGCGTTCCTGGCGAAGAAGCTGCTCGAGGAGACCGACGACGTCGTCGTCGGGTTCGACAACGTGAACGCTTATTACGACGCGGGCATCAAGGAGGATCGCCTGCGCATGCTGCGCGAGGCCGACGCCGACGGGCGCTTCACCTTCGTGCGCGACGATTTGGCAGACGGCATGGCGGTCGAGCGCCTGTTCGCGGGCGGCGGGTTCGACGTGGTGGTCAACCTTGCCGCCCAGGCCGGCGTGCGCTACTCCATCGAGAACCCGCGCGCGTACCTGGAGTCCAACCTCGTCGGGTTCTTCAACGTGCTGGAGGCCTGCCGGCACCACCCGGTGAAGCACCTGGTCTACGCCAGCTCCTCTTCCGTCTACGGCGGCAACGAGAAGGTCCCCTTCTCCGAGGACGACAAGGTGGACAGCCCCGTGTCGCTGTACGCCGCCACCAAGAAGTCCAACGAGCTCATGGCGGCCGCTTACTCCAAGCTCTACTCCATCCCCGCCACGGGGCTGCGCTTCTTTACCGTCTACGGCCCGATGGGCCGTCCAGACATGGCGTACTTCGGCTTCACCGACAAGCTCGTGCGCGGTGAGACCATCAAGATCTTCAACATGGGCGACTGCAAGCGCGACTTCACCTACGTCGACGACATCGTCGAGGGCGTCTCGCGCGTCATGGCCAACCCGCCCGAGGTGCGCACCGGCGCCGACGGGCTGCCCAAGGCGGCGCACCGCGTCTACAACATAGGCAACTCCGATCCCGAGAACCTGCTGGAATTCGTGGCCACGCTGCAGCGGGTGCTGGTGGAGGAGGGCGTGCTTCCTGCCGACTACGACTTTGAGGCGCACCGCGAGCTCGTCCCCATGCAGCCCGGCGACGTGCCCGTGACCTATGCGGACACGAGCGCCCTCGAGCGCGACACGGGCTTCAAGCCCGCCACCAAGCTGGAGGACGGCCTGCGCGAGTTCGCGAAGTGGTACAAGGGGTATTACGGGATTTAGGCGCCACGGCGTTTTTCGGATTGGGATATTTTGCTCGATAAACTTCTCTCCAAATACCGTGCCATGCCCCTGCCAGCAAAGGCTGGGGTGTGGTTTACGATATGCGCGATAGTTCAGCGGGGCATATCGGTCATATCGATGCCCATATTCACTCGCTTGTTCTCGACAGAAGAATACGGAGCGTACAACCTCTACACTTCATGGTTCATGCTTTTCGGGCTTGTTATCACGCTGAACCTCCAGCAAGAGGTGTTCAACAAAGGCCTTTCGGATCACGTGGAGGAACGCCCCGAGTATTCAACATCGCAGGCGATTTTAATCACGCTGCTCGTGCTCGCGTTCTACGCGGTATATCTGCTTTTAAGTGGTGCTATTAACGCCATGACGGGGATGAGCACACTGCTCACTTCGCTCATGTTCGTTGATGTATGGTCGTCCTCCATTGTGAGCCTTTGGCTCGCACGCAGAAGGTTTGACTATGCGTACAAGCCGCTCATTGCTGTCACGCTCGGCATTTCTTTCGTCAGCGTGGTCCTCGGCATTTTTGCGGTGTGGGTCGCGCCGGACGAGTGGAAGGTCGTAGCCAGAGTTGTATCGAACCTCTTGCCGTTTTTCGTTGCTGTCGTTTTCGTCCTCGCAAGTTTTGTTAAGCGGTCTTGCTGTTTGTTTAATCGTGAGTGGTGGAGAAATTCGGTGAGGATGGGCGTGCCTCTCGTCCCCCACTACGCATCGCAGGTGTTGCTTAACCAGGCAGACAAGATTCTCATCAGCTGGTTTCTCGACAACGTAAAAGTTGCTATCTATGGCGTGGCGCATTCGGCGGGCCTTTTGCTTGCTATGGTTAATAACGGAATTAACTCCTCTTATGTTCCGTGGCTGTACGGGAAACTGCGTTCTGGTGATTGCCGTTCTGTTTCCGGCGTGTCGAATGCCCTCATTTTACTTGTGGCGTTGCTCGTCTTCCTCCTTATGCTTCTTGCGCCCGAATGTGTCGCTGTCCTGGCTACGGCAGAATATGTGGACGCCATCTGGTGTATACCCCCGATTGCGACTGGGGTCGTATTCTCATTCATGTATACGCTTTTCGTTAATGTTGAGATTTACTATGGCAAAGCGGGCTATGTGGCGACCGCGTCCATCTTGTCGGCTGTTGCAAACATTGCCCTTAACCTCATCGTCATCCCTGTTTTTGGCTACATCTCCTCGGCCTACGTGACGGCAGCATGCTACCTCGGTACGGCGGTTTTGCACTATCACTTTATGAAGAGAGCTTTGAAAGATGCAGGTATTATCTGCCGAATCTACGACGCGCGCTTTATAGCCTTCGCTGTAGTGCTGACATGTGCTTTTGCTGCCATATCCCTCGGTCTCTATACCGTTGGCGCCTGGCGCTACGCGTTCATCGCTGCATTTCTGATCGGTCTGCTCGTCTTCAGAAAGCGGCTCTACAGGTCCATTAAGACAATACGCACGAAAGGCTAGGTCCCGTCGCCCGATGAAAATCATCGTAGCCCACTCTCAACAGCAGCATTCTTATCGCCTCGCCGTCGCACTCGAGAGGGCAAGGTTACTCGAGGCTTACTGCACGACGGTGTACTACCGACCACGCAACCTCACGTCCCTCGCGGCGAAGGTCTTGCCGCCGTTTTGGCGCAAGAAGGCCACTGGCAGGCATTGCAACGAGCTGCCTGATGCAAAGGTGATTCAGCGTACCGAGTTCGGAGGTCTCGCCGTCCTTTTCTGTCACAATATCCCCTTCATGAGGCGTTGGTACTGGCAGATTAAGCGCATCGTCGATGATCGTTTCGGCAGAAAGGTGGCGAAGCTTGCGGCGAAGACTGGCGCTGACGCGGTCGTCTGCTACGATGGCTGCTCCGCCGTGCTTTTCGAGGAGGTAAAGCGTCTCTCGCCTGGAACGGTTACTATCGCCGACATGTCAGCAGCCAATGCCCTGTATTTAAAATCGGTCTACGAACTCGACGAGGCGGAAAGGCCAGAATTTGCAAAGAGCCTTCATAGCTGGAAACGAGTTTGGGATCCGGTTGATGTTGCACGCACCGAGCGCGAGCTTGCCGCCGCTGATGCGTTCCTCTGCGGCTCCACATTCGTCGAGCGCAGTCTTGGGTATTCGAACATCGGCCCCGACAAGTGCGCAGTGTGCCACTACGGCGTTGATACTGAGAAGTTTCCTTACAGGGAAAGGGTGGAGAAGCCGGAATCGGAGCCGCTGACGTTTGTGTATCTCGGCATCGTTGGCGAGCACAAAGGTGCTGCATACCTGTTTGAGGCATTCGAAGGCATCCCCGCCTCAAAGGCGCGGCTTGTTTGCGTCGGTGCCGTCCGTATTTCCGATTCGATAGCTGCGGGCTTGCCCGCGAACATCGAGCTCAAGGGAATGGTTCAGCACGATGAAGTCTCTGCCTTGTTGCTGAATGCGGACGTAATGCTGTTCCCGTCGCTAGGGGATGGGTTTTCCCTTTCTATCATGGAGGGCTTCGCCTCCGGTCTGCCGGTTGTGTGCTCCGATAACACGGGCGCTGCCGATTGCGTCATCGAAGGTGAGAACGGCTTCGTCGTACCCACTAGGGATGCTGCAGCGCTGCGCGAGAGGATTGAGTGGTTCTGTAGTAATCGCGGTCGGATACCGCACATGGCGGCGTGTGCAAGAAAGGTTGTGCTCGGCCTCACCTGGGATGAGTACTACACGAATGCCGCCGAGGCGGTAGAAGATTTGGTTCGAAAGGTTCGCGATGAGCGAAAGTAGCAAGGTCTATTTGCTGGGCGATAGCATCACGCAGGGGCTTGGCAGTAAGAAGATAAATTTCTCTGGGGAGCTCTCATATCTGCTGGGCGGTTCGTTCGAGGTTGTGAACCTCGCCTATACGGGCACGATGATTGATTACGCTCTGAAACTCCTTAATGAGGGAAAAGTTGCTGCGAAAGGTTCAGGGGATTATTGCGTTGTTCTTTACGGTAACGTTGATGCGCAAATACGCCCGAGTCGCACGGGGCGTGTGTTTTCGCACATCCCCAGGCGCTATCAGGGAGGCGGTATGCTCATGCCTCGGCCATTTTATTCTCGCTCGATTGCAAAACGGGCCGGGCAGCGGTTTGACAACCTGCAACGCAAATTCTTTTCCGAGATTATTAAGCTCATGGATGGCACCGAGCAGTGGATGCCTCTCGAACCGTTTACTGCCCAGTACGCGGAACTTCTGGACAGGCTGCTCGCCATGGGCTTTAAGGTGATTCCGTGCTCGTGCGTTTTCATCGACGGAGACCTGTTCCCCGGCACTCCCGAACAGTATGAGCTATATAACAGGAGAATTGATACCTTGGCAGCTGAGCGGTCCCTTACTTGCGTTGACTTCTATAGCTTCTTCAAGAAGAAGGTTAAAAAGGCCGGTTGGGATTCTTGCTACAACAAGGATCACTTCCATCCTAACGGAGAGGGCTATCGATTGATGGCGGAGCGCATCGCGGTCGAGGTGCGGAAGAGGGAGTTGTGTAGAAGCGACGCTCGATGAGCGTGAGCCTGCGTTTGATGCTCGAATCTATCAATGTAAAAAGAAACAACGAAAATCTTTCCAAAGATTATAAAAAACGACCTGCTATTCATGGCTAATAACTTGAATGCCAGACGCAACAATGTTGATTCTTCGGATGTAGACGAATTGAACGAGTGAATTACCGAGATGGAGCCAGATAAGCTCGAGGGTCTTAATGGTGATTCTCGTGATATGCACGCAGCGGCTTACTTGCTGCTCGAACGTCGAGAGCATGTTGATGACGAGTCTAAAAGACTAACGGAATATCAAGCCGATTGAATTTAACGAACCTTGAAAACCCAAGAAAGAAAGAAGATTCCCATGAAAATCGCAGTTGCCGGTACCGGTTATGTAGGCCTTTCGCTGGCCGTTTTGCTTGCGCAGCACAACGAGGTGCGGGCATTGGACATCGTGCCGGAGAAGGTGGAGAAGATCAACCGCTTCGAGTCGCCCATCCAGGACGACGAGATCGAGCGGTTCTTGGCCGAGGCGCAGGCGGGGCAGCGCGCGCTCGACCTGCACGCCACGGTCGACCCGCAGGAGGCCTACGCGGGCGCCGAGTTCGCCATCGTGGCCACGCCCACGAACTACGACTCCGACCGCAACTTCTTCGACACCTCGAGCGTGGAGGCCGCCATCGAGGCCATCCGCGGCGTGAACCCCACGGCCTGGATCGTGATCAAGTCCACCATCCCGGTGGGCTATACCGCGTCGCTGCGCGAGCGCCTGGGAGATTCCCGCATCGTGTTCAGCCCGGAGTTCCTGCGCGAGAGCAAGGCGCTCTACGACAACCTGCATCCCAGCCGCATCGTGGTGGGCGCGCCGAAGGGCGACGCCGAGGCCGTGGCCGCCGCCAAGCGGTTCGCCGACCTGCTGGCGCACGGCGCCGACCCCGCGGAGCTGGAGCGGACCAACGCCGACGGCACCGTTGGCATCCCGCGGTTGGTGCTCGGCACCACCGAGGCCGAGGCCGTGAAGCTGTTCGCCAACACGTATTTGGCCCTGCGCGTGGCCTACTTCAACGAGCTTGACACCTACTGCGAGGCGCGCGGGCTTTCCACCGCCGACGTCATCGAGGGCGTGTGCCTGGAGCCGCGCATCGGCAGCCACTACAACAACCCCAGCTTCGGCTACGGCGGCTACTGCCTGCCCAAGGACACCAAGCAGCTGCTTGCCAACTACAAGGACGTGCCGCAGAACCTCATCGAGGCCATCGTGGAGTCCAACCGCACCCGCAAGGACTTCGTCGCCGAGCAGGTGCTCTCGCGCGTGTCGCAGCTGGTCTACTCCGGCACTCCGGCGCCGGTGGTGGGCGTGTACCGCCTGACCATGAAGTCCAACTCCGACAACTTCCGCGCCAGCTCCATCCAGGGCATCATGAAGCGCGTGAAGGCAAAGGGTGTGCCTGTGGTGGTCTTCGAGCCGACCCTGGATGCGCCTGAGTTCTTCGGCAGCGAGGTGACGCGCGACCTGGCAGCCTTCAAGGGCCGCTGCGACGTGATCGTGGCCAACCGCTGGAGCGACGACCTGTCCGACGTGGCAGACAAGGTGTATACGAGGGATTTGTTCAAGCGCGATTAGCGAACTGCGACACAACCTGCTGGCAACTTGCGAGACCTGTCGATTCCGGCAGGTCTCGCAAGTTGATGGGGCAAACGTTCTGAACGCTATAATAGAAGCTCAACATTTCCCGTGGTAAAGAGGATTGCGATGATCGATGCGATGGACGTGGTCAATAGACTGATTGATAAATCCCAAGAGGCGTTTCTCTTGGCTATTGAGCTGTATAACCGGCCGACAATAAGGTATCACGCAGAAGGCTGCTGCTTCTTTTTGTGCAATGCCTGGGAGCTAATGCTCAAGGCCCACATTTCGAAAACCCTTGGCGAATCTGCTGTGTTTTACCCGGATAGCGACAGGTCTCTCTCCTTGACGGATCGCGTAAAGAAGGTGTTTACCAATGCAAATGATCCCCTTCGGCGTAATCTCGAGATTGTTATTGAGCTTCGCAATACAAGTACGCACTATGTTACGGATGAGTATGAGCTATTTTATGGTCCGGTGCTGCAATATTGCGTTGAGCGTTATGACGAGAAGCTGAGGGAATTTCACGGGATTGAGATTAGCGATAGAATTCCCGAAAACTACCTTGCGCTTTCTGTGCGTAGGGGGAGTGTCGATATCGATTCGATTCGCGCGCGATACTCGAAAGAAATTGTCGAAAAGATGCTGACTTTGGGTGCTAATATCGCGGCGGAAGGAACCGTCGGAGCCGTGCCCTATTCGACTGAATTGTGGCTTACTAAGAAGAAGGACGCCGATTTTTCGGTTCGAATCGCTTCCGATGCGGATGCCGCCGCCACAATCCTACGTACTTTGACCGACCCTATCAACAAATATAAGTATCGCACCAAGACGGCAGTTCGGTTTATTCGGGCGAAGCTAGCCAAGGCGGGCGTCTGCGTTATGGTGAATGGCGAGCCCAAGGAATTCAACAATTACCATTTTCAGGTATTTGCGGACTTTTACGAGATGAAGGGCAACGAGAGCTACTCCTACAATTTTGCTCTTTGGGGGAACAGCCTAGTTGGGGCTATTCGCAGCAGGCTGTCGACATAATGGTCCAAGAGCTTATCAAGAACCCTAGTGGCGTAATTGACGGCATGCGCAAGGAGATCGAGAAACGCAAAGGCAAGAAAAAGTAAAGCCGACCCCAGGAGCAAGGGAATTCTAAGCAGCTGCTAAAGCGCCTACCCCCATTCGGGGACCCAGCTTTGTTCCACTCAAGTCGGCTTATGCAGCAATGATTCTACCATTGAAGGAACCCGTATTCTACGATTTGGGAATCAAAATCACACCGGTTGCTCATTCCGCGCCAGATCACGAACCTCATCGATGGCGTGCGCCCCAAGCTCTACGGCGACGGGCGCAACGTGCGCGACTGGATTCACACCGAGGACCACTCGTCTGCCGTGTGGGCCGTCCTGACCAAGGGCCGTATGGGCGAGGCGTACCTGATCGGCGCCGACGGCGAGTGCGACAACCTCACCGTGCTGCGCGAGATCCTGAAGGGGTTTGGCCGCCCGGAGGACGACTTCGACTGGGTGCGCGACCGCCCCGGACACGACTACCGCTACGCCATCGACAGCGCCAAGCTGCGTCGCGAGCTGGGCTGGCGCCCGGCCCGCACCGACTTCGCCGCCGGCCTTGCCGCCACCGTCGAGTGGTATCGCGCCAACGAGGCCTGGTGGCGCCCCGCGAAGGCCGCCACGGAGGCAAAGTGCCGAGCGCAGGGGCAGTAGGGGGTGCCCGGCGGCTATTCCCGCTTGGACCTGCAGCCGAGTTGACTGCGAGGTTGCCCACGGCAAATTCGCGTTCGAAATGCGGCTGGGCGGGGCGATGTGGCCATGCTGCAAAAGAATCGGAGGCCCGCAATGGTCTCGTCCAAGACGCGGGGGATGTCCTCTCGCACATGTTCCGTTACGCCGAGGGGGATGCTCCCCCTCGGCGCTCTGTCTTTTCTGGCTTCCGACAATCTTGAGTAATTACTTGCTTTCAACAGAATTAACCTGTAAGTTAATAATGCTATCGGTTATTCAACAAGGAGAGTGGATGGAGGAAGATAGTTGGCAGCTTAAGCAGATAGCTGATTTCTTCTATCTGCTCGTCGATGGGGATGAGGCTTCGGGGAAAGACGTACTCCAGAAAAGATTCAAGAAAGACATGGGCGCATTGAGCGCCCTTTATGACCTGATTGAGAGAATCGACGAACTCGGCTACGAGCTTGGAACCGAGTTTGCATTCAATACGAATCGATTTGACACGATTAAGGGCACGAAACTGAGCCTCATCGAAATACGCAGGTTTGGCAAAACGTGGCGAGTGCTTACCTATTGGAGCAAGAAACGAAAGGCCTTCGTGATGCTAGACGCTTTCGAGGCGCACAAGCACAAGTCCATGAACGATATGCTGAAGCAGGTAGAACCGCTGGTCACGCATGCTGCTCGGCTAGTAGAGGATGGTGAATGACATGGCTATGAGGGTGTCGCGAGAGGAATTCCTCGGCGTTGATGAGCCTTTGAAGCCTTCTTTTGAAAACGTTGCGGCCAAGATGGCCTTGGACTTCGAGGCGGAAGTGTTCATGCGCCTCAAGAAACTCGGGCTCAAGCGCAAGGATTTGGCTCAGCTGCTTGGCGTGAGCCCTGCGGCGGTGTCGAAGCTGCTTTCCGATGATTCCAACATGACCCTCAAGACCATGGCCAAGGTTGCGGTGGCGCTGGGTTGCGAAGTCGCGCCTATCCGTTTGGAAGAAACTGGTGGCGTGAGCTACGTTGATCTGGACGACGAGAACGCGACTGCCACCGTGCTCGTTCCTAAAGAGACGACGTTGGCCGCTTCGGATAGCGGGATATTTACGATGGATGCGTCTGCTTCCGGAAGCGCGAGCGTTTCCTTCGATGCTAAGGCGGTAACGGCGCTGCCCCTTAGGAGGGTTGCGGCATGAGCGCAGGAAACTGGCTTTCCCCTGTCGAGATTGTTGACTCGAAGGTCCTCGGTCTCGGCTTGT
This sequence comes from Senegalimassilia faecalis, assembly GCF_004135645.1. Classification (NCBI taxonomy): domain Bacteria; kingdom Bacillati; phylum Actinomycetota; class Coriobacteriia; order Coriobacteriales; family Coriobacteriaceae; genus Senegalimassilia; species Senegalimassilia faecalis. The sequence goes on along the minus strand of NZ_SDPW01000001.1, from coordinate 2,352,151 downwards.
CCGTGGCGGACGGTTTTTCGGGAGGGGAGACATATCTTTCTTTGACGATGAACTCTTCGTTTGCTTCGCCAAAGTTTTCCGATGGCAACCGCTTATGCAAGTGCGTATTGGAGGCCGTGGGCAATTGGTCCGTTGACGAAGAGGGCTGCGAACCGGCTTTTTCGGCCTCGTGCAAGCTTGGCATGGTGGTGGCTATCCCTGAGGCATCATTGCCGGCCATGCAGGAAAGCGAAAAAGAGGCGTTCGTGATGGCCAACACGGTGTCTATCGCCTACGGCAAGATACGAGCGGTTGTTGAAAACATCACTGCCGAAAGTGTTGTCGGGAAGCAAACCCTTCCCGCCATCGACCCCTATGGATTCGTCGCCTCGCTTCATGCGTCGGATGATTTGGAGAATTTGGGGTAGGCCTTCCCAAGGACGCCAAGCAGCTGCTGGCCAACTACAAGGACGTGCCGCAGAACCTCATCGAGGCGATCGTGGAGTCCAACCGCACCCGCAAGGGCTTCGTGGCCGACCAGGTGGTCGACCGCGTGATGTCGCTGGTCTACGAGGGCAAGCAGAGGCTGATGGTGGGCGTGTACCGCCCGACCATGAAGTCCAACTCCGACAACTTCCGCGCTAGCTCCATGGTGCTTCGTGAGACTTTGAAGGTGTTGCTGCCCGACTCGGGGGGCAACACGCATTTTCATTGTGGGTGTTATTGGCATTAAACCGGACAAGAAAAACACCTAATGCGTTGATTCCTGGCTTTGTTTTGAGCCGTGTCGAAATAAGTATAGAATACGAGCAGAGGTATCGGGGATGTGCATTCTTGATGCCGTGTATTGTTTATAGGGGCAATAGCGTTATAGCGCTGAAACGAAAGAAGGCTCTGCTATGTTGCTCGGTGATAGTGATATCAAAAAGCTCATAAGCGACGGTGTTTTACGGGGAGCCGAACAAGGAAACGTTGGCCCGGTGTCCTATGATTTGAGGACTCATTCTTTTTATAAGGACAACAAAAGACTAGGCGAGATTACGCTAAATCCCGGGGATTCTGCTTTCGTTTCGAGCATTGAGGATATTTATCTGCCGAACGATATCGCTGCGAGGGTGTTGATTAAGAACTCGAGACTCAGACAGGGTTTGACGCTCGATGCCCCGCTGTATTTTCCGGGTCATAAGACAAAGGTCTTCTTCCGTATAACAAACGTTAGCTCTGATTCGATCGATCTCGACACCGGTAAAGGGATTGCTCAAATAGCTTTTGAGCAAGTGGACAAGGTTCAAAAGCCATATCAGGGTGCGTTTTCAGACGAGTTTGATTTTCAGGGCCTAGGTGACTACTCCAACATTTATAAGGACGAAATCAAGGAGCTCGAGCAAAAGAAAGATGAGCTGAAGTCGATGGAGCGTCGCGTTTATGCTAACACGTTAACGTTGATGGCCGTTTTCGCAGCTATTTTTACGCTCGTCAACATTAACGCTAACGCGCTGAGCGTGGGATCTGCGGGGATGGTGGTAATTAATCTGATGGTTCTTGGCGGGTTCTTCTCCTTTGCCGGTGTTATTGGGCTTATTGTCGGCGAAAGTTCTTCGAAAGTTCGCTCTGGGATTGTTCTTGGGATTGGTTTGGCTCTTGTTCTGTTTGGTGGGTTGCTGTCTCTGCTGCCTTCGGCTTGCTTCGCGTGAATTCAAACTTAGGGAATCGATGGTTGCGGTAAGTTCTTGACAGATATATGTGATTTGCTATAGGGTTTTTTGCTCATATCCTTTGTCACTTTCTCGGGAGCGCCTTCTGCTAAACTAGCCCTTGGATATCGATATCCAAGGGCTAGTTTGTATGAGCGGAGAGGCAATGTACTGCACGAAATGCAACCGATATACTGACGGCGACACATGCCCCGAGTGCGGTCAAGAAACCGTCGAGGTAGCACCGCACGTTGTTTATTGGTGCGAGTCGTGCAATATACCTATAATAGAAACACCAGTTCAACGGCGCATTCAGTGTCCTATCTGCGGTCATGAGGCCGCGTATCTTTGTGCTGACTTGCGTCCGGTTTTCCCCGAAGAGCGTCTCCTTTTCGAAGCTATGACGGCAGAGCCCTTCGCATACGCCGATTCTTCCGTATGGGCTTCGGGCGGAAAATACTATGTGAATGGGAAGCCCTGCAGTTTAACGGTTTCTGAGATACGGAATATGGATGCTGACCATATTAGATCTAAGATTGCAGAGCATAGCAACAACAATGGGTATGAATACTTCAACCGGAACATCAGCTTGTTCGTCAAGGCGAACAAGTCTCATCTTGATGCGCTAATTCTCGAAGCTTGCGATTTCGTGGTTAAGGCGTCCGAGAGATATCCGGAAGAGAATCTTGTGGTCTCCTTCTCGGGCGGAAAGGACTCAACGGTTACTGCCGATATCGTGGTGCGTGCATTGAGCAACCCGTATCTTGTCCATATCTTTGGGGATACTACGCTTGAATTCCCGAGTACCATCGAATATGCCAAGCGCTTTCGCGAGAGTCATCCGCTTGCCATATTTAAAACCGCGAAGAACTATGAGCAGGACTTTTATGAGGTTGCCGATGTGATTGGCCCGCCTGCGCGCATGATGCGCTGGTGTTGCTCGATGTTCAAAACAGGCCCAATTTCTCGCGCCTTTAAGGGGCTGTATGGCGATGAGCCGATTTTGACGTACTATGGCATTCGCAAAGGCGAGTCGGTTTCGCGAAGCAAATACAACCGTATCGAAGACAGTGCCGATGCGGTCAAAATCCAGAGGCAAAAAGTTGCCGCCCCTATTTTCTATTGGAACGATATCGATGTATGGCTGTATATCCTTTCCGAGGGCATTGACTTCAACGATGCCTATCGTCTTGGCTACGATCGCGTTGGGTGTTGGTGCTGTCCGAACAACAATGCGAGGGCTCAATTCCTTTCGCAGGTGTACATGCCCGAGGCGGCCACGAAATGGCATGATTTCCTGGTGGCGTTCGCAAAAAGAATCGGGAAACCAGACCCGGAAGTGTATGTGGATACTGGCAAATGGAAGGCGCGGCAGGGGGGGAATGGCGTTGCCGCCGCAAGTACCGTGCGTGTTGAGGCGAGCCATTGCACAACCGACGATAGTGCAATGATTTTTTCGCTTGCGCGTCCCTATTCCGACGAGCTGGTTGGCCTGATGACGCCTATTGGCGATTACGCACCGGGGCTTGGGAGGCCGCTTCTTGATGAAAAAGTTATCGTAGACCACCGAACCAGAGAGCCTTTGATATCCATCATGCCATTTAGGCAGCCTGGATACGAGTACGCTGCCAAAGTAAGGGTTCTGCAAACCGCCGATCAAGAATCCCTGCTGCGTATGGCGAAATACCAAGTTGTGAAATTCAACGCTTGTCGACAGTGCCTTAAATGCGAAGGGCTTTGCCGCTTTGGCGCAATCAGCTTGACGGGCGACGAGTACAGAATTGACCCGCGCAAATGTACTCATTGCAGGCAGTGCGTGACTGATAAATACCTTGAAGGGGGTTGCCTTATGCGCAAGTACCTCCGAACGAAGGAAGAGTAACGAATGCAGATGAAATTTAAAGCCCACCAGTCGTTTTTTATTCGCAAGGGGTGGTTGAGCAAAGGGCTGCGGGCGGTCACTGCTCAAAAAGGCGCTTCGCTTTTGATGCCAAGCAATAGCAAAGAGGCAATGGATGAGCTTGGTCTCGGCTCGAATCAGGTAGTTGCTTTGCGTTATTGGATGCAAACGCTTGGTCTGGTGCAATATGTTGACGGGCGCAAACGTGCGCATGAACTCACTGAACTTGGGAACATTATTCTCGAAAATGACCCTTACACCGAAGAAGTGGGGACGCTGTTTGCGCTGCACTGCAATCTTGCTTCTGCGCAAGAGGACGCTGCTGCGTGGTACTATTTCTTCAATGAGTTCAAAATGAGCGCTTTCATTCGCGATGACTTTACGCGTGGTTTAACCAAATTCGTCTTCGATCATAACGATAAAAAGGAAATTGCGCTCACTTCGCTCGAAGCCGACTTCAATTGCATTCTCAGCACGTATATTCCACACGATCGCACAAGCCGAAAGCCCGTTTCTCCGGAGAACGTCATTGACTGTCCGTTTGGCGATCTTGGGCTTGTCGACATTGAAGATCGCGGCCGAAAAAGCTATCGCAAGACGCCTGCAAACTTGACAATGCTGCCGGCGCTGCTTGTCCTGTATTGCATTTGCTTAATGCAAGAGCGTTTTGATGGGGCCTCAGGTGCTGAAATTCGCTTAGAAACTCTTGTTGGTGGCCCGTGTTCGCCAGGTTGCCTGTTCAATTTTGACTCCGTAAGCCTTCTTTCAAAACTTTACGAACTTGAGAATGAAGGGTTGCTAAGAATCGTTCGTACTGCGGGGCTTGACGTAATTCGTCTTACTCAGCCGGATATGAGCAAGGAAGAGTGTCTGAGCCGATATTACGAGCTCATTGGTTAGGAGCCGCCGTGAATCTTAAAGACATGATTGTGCCGAACAAGGATTTCCAAACTTCGGTAAACATCGATTTCGATTTTGGCTCTGAGGAGAAAGTTAAGGGACTGATTCCCACCGATGCTGTTTGTCGCTATCTTGAGGAGATCATCCGCGACGTGGTTTCTCCCTCCAACCATCGGGCGAAGCTGTTTGTGGGTGCTTACGGCAAGGGCAAATCGCATGTAGTGCTTGCTGCTCTAACTGCAATGTGGATTAAAGATCCGGCTCTTTTCAATCATATCGTGAATGCATACAACGAACGTGGGCTTGGCTTTGGCGAAACGCTGGAAAGGTTCGTTGCCGAGGGTCAACGCTTGCTGCCCGTAGTCGTTTCCGGAAGTACCGCAGACCTGCGCCACTCGTTGCTGAACGCGCTTAGGAACGCGCTGCGCGCAAACGGGCTGGAAAGTCTTATGCCAAAAACGAATTATGACGGAGCTCAACGGGTGCTTGACCGGTGGAAGGCTAGCTACCCTGAAACGATGAGGCGATTTGAGCAGCTGACAGGCTTCGGCTACTCGGCTTTTTCGGCACGTTTGCGCAACCTTGACACGGAGGCATACGACGAGTTTGTCGCGGTGTATCCGAAGCTGACGTCTGGCGGCACGTTCGATGTGCTTGACAGCGCCGAGGTTCTTGACGTTTACGAGAACGTTTTGAAATGCCTGAAGGCACGGGGCATCGCCGGCATTTACGTCGTGTACGACGAGTTCAGCAAATATCTTGAGACGAGCATCGGCAAAGCTACGGTCGAGGATACCAGGCTTTTGCAAGACTTCGCGGAAGCGTGCAGCCGAAGCGGCATGAGCGAGCAGCTGCATCTGCTGCTCATCAGCCACAAAAGCTTGACGAATTATATTGATGCCGACCTTCCGAAGGAGAAGGTTGACGGGTGGCGCGGGGTGTCCGGCCGATTTGACGAAATCGAGATGTTCGATGATGCAAATCAGGCTTACGAACTGATGAGCGCAGCGATAATCAAGAAGGAAGCACTTTGGGAAAAGATGCTATCCGCCCGCAAGGGGGCTTTCAGGAACTTTCTAGAGCGGGCTGCAGATCGCTATCGTAAACGCGGCCTTTTTGATGCGGAGGCGGCTTCTCTTGTTGCTTGCGGATGCTATCCGTTGCATCCGCTTACCGCTTATATTTTGCCGCGGCTTTCGGAGAAGGTGGCGCAAAACGAAAGGACGCTGTTCACGTTTTTGTGCGCCACGGGGAAATGTACGCTTGGCGAGTGCCTCGAAAGCGCCAATGTTTTCGTCACTCCTGATTGCGTGTACGACTATTTTGAACCGTTGCTGCGTCGCGAGATTTACACGAGTCCGCTGCATAAGACGTATATGCTTGCGCGTGCCGCTATTGCGCGCGTTGAAGATGACGCGCTTGCCATAAAAATCGTGAAGATCATTGCTGCTATTGATGCTGTTGCACAGTACGATCGTCTTGCGCCTACACGAGAGACGATCGTCGAGCTGTTCGGCGATTGCGGCGTGAAGGCGGCCGAGGTTGATCGCGCTCTTAGCCGATTAGTTGAAGGTGAATCTGTAGTTTACCTGCGTCGAAGCAATGCGTTGTTCAAGCTTAAAGAGGCGACGGACGTTCGGATTGACGCCGAGGTTGCCGATCGTGCAGAAGCGCTGCGCAGCTCGATGACGCCCGTGCAGATTTTGAATGCCTCGATTCGCGGCAAGGCCGTCTATCCTTCGCGATACAACGAAGAGCGTGCCATCGTTCGTTATTTCGATTGCGGGTTCGTTGATGCTGCGGCGATTCGCTCCCGAAAGCTTGGCGAACCGATTCTTCATGGCGGTGGCGATGGCGAAATTGTAGCAATTTATTGCGAAATACCTGATGAAGAGCAAGAGCTTAAGCAAGAGGCAGAAGATGTGCTGTCGTGTGAGCCTATGACCGTCGTGGCATTCCCCAGGCACTTTAAACGCATCGATGACGCCTTGTTCCGTCTTGAGGCCGCACGCCAGCTTAGGGCGGAAGCGAAAGACGACGTCAATCTGGCAGATGAATACGAAATTGTGATTGAGGATTACGCAGAGATTGTCGATGGCTATATTGCTGGCTTTTTTCAGCCGGAGTTGTTGCAATCGTTCTATTTCATTAACGGCGAAGAGCGTAGGGAAATCACGAGAAAGCGAAAGCTGTCGGAGGAGCTCTCGTTTTTGTGCGACAAAACGTTTGGTAGCACTCCGCGTATCACGAGCGAGGCGCTGAACAAAAACGAGTTGACCGGTACTGCCTTCAGTAGCCGCACCAAGATACTCAAGGCACTTTGCGCACCTGCTCTTGCGCCTAATCTTGGCTTTGTGGGCAATGGCCAGGAAACGTCAATGGCAAGGAGCGCATTAGAGAAAACGGGTCTTGTTCGCAATATAGACGATGGGATTAACGACGCAGGCGTGCTTTGCGCGAATATGGCTGACGTGATTGGCGTAATCGAAGAATTCGTTCGATCGGCAAGTGATGCGACATTCCAGGATCTTTACGATAAGCTCATGGGTCGCGAGCTTGGGATCGGCATGCGCAAAGGCCCTATCCCGATTTATCTTGCATTAGTGCTGAGACGATATAAGGATGAGGTTAAAGTTACGCACGACGGCGAAGAGCGGCCTATCAACGAGGTTTTGCTTGATGACATTGCTAGAAACCCAGGCGCTTATCGAATTACGCATCTGAATTGGTCCCCCGAGATGGACGCATATTTGCGTGCCCTTGCAGAGATTTTTGGCTGCGGACAGGACAGGATCAGCCGTAGTGTTGTTGCGGAGGAAATGAGGCTTTGGTACGTGAGCCTTCCTCAAGCAACGCGCAATTGCAGAATCGACCACACGCATGCAGGGGAAGGCGTGTGCACTTCGAAGGAGCGGAGGGCGTTCTTTGGCGCCATAAAGCGCATTGATGTTGATACGGATGTGTTTTTGTTCGAACGACTGCCTGAGGTATTTGGGTATCCCGTTGGGTCGGTTGAACTTATTGCGGCTATTGCCCAGGAGAAAAGCGCGTGCGATTGCTATCTCGCTTACTGCGCCGATGGGCTGGCGAAGGCGCTCATTGCGCTGTTCGATCCAAATGCGAACGATGACGTGTCGTTGAGCTCGGTTTTGCAGGACTGGGTTGATGCGCACCCCATAGCGCGTACGCGTGTATTTTCGGGGATTAACAACCAGGTGCTTGGTGCGGTGATGTTGGCAAGTGGCGACGATTTCGTGACGGTAAACCGCATTGCGAAAGCGGCAACGGCGCTGCGCATGGACGACTGGAACGATAATCGCTTCGCTGACTTTCTGAGAATCGTTGAAGGCATGAAGGCGGAGGTCGAAAGTGCTAAAGAGGAGGCCGACGATTCCCCGAAGGACAAGGTTGTCATTAGCTTCACCGCTTCCGATGGCACCGTTACCCAAAAGGAGTTTGCGCCCGTGGAAGCGAGCAAGCGTTCCCGCCTGTTGAAAAACGAAATTGTTTCGTGCTTAAGTGATATGGGCGCCGCGCTTTCGCCCGAGGAAAAACGCCAGGTAGTGTTTGAAGTTCTGAAAGGTCTTTGCTAGCTATGAGCAAAATCGCTTATTTCGACAATGCGGCAACTACGTTTCCGAAACCTCAATGCACGTATGACTTTGCTGACGCGTTCTATCGGCACGCAGGTGGTAGCATCGGTCGCGGGGGCAACGCTCTGGCTGCGGCGGCGGGCGATATTGCTCAGCAAGCTAAGGATAATCTGCGAACGTTGTACTGTTGCCCTGCGAACGAGGTGGTATTTACCTCTTCCGCCACAGACGCGCTGAATCGCATTCTCCTTGGACTTGGTTTGGGCGCTGGTGATAATGTGTTCATTTCCCCCTTCGAACATAATGCCGTGACAAGGCCGTTGAACCATCTTGCTAAAGAGAGCGACATCAATTTGCATGTGCTCAACTTCGATAAAACTACGTTGCTACCGGATTATTCTGCAATTGAACAGGCATTTTGCAAGAACCCTCCTCGCCTTGTGATCTTAACGCATGCAAGCAACGTGTGCGGTGCCGTGATTCCCGTTGAGGAAATTTGTCGTATTGCCAAGCGCTTCGAGGCGAATACCGTTATCGATATGAGCCAGACTGCCGGATTGCTCCCACTCGATCTTGCTAGCGATTTGTACGACTTTGCCGTATTTGCGGGTCACAAGACGTTGTTGGGGCCGTTTGGCATCGGAGGGTTCTTTTGCAAGCGGGGGAGAAGGCTCAACCCCGTTTTCTTTGGCGGCAATGGAATCAACTCCATAGAGCAGGATCTTCCCAGCAACATTGTGCAGATGGAAGAAATTGCCAGTCAAAATACCTACGCCATTGCAGGTTTGAAGGCTTCGACTGATTGGATTATCGAAAGAGGTTGGGAGGCAACCAATCAAGAAGAGTCTGCGATGTCGGAAAGATTACTTGGCCTGTTGCGTTCGTTTTCGAATGTTTCAATTGTTGGTGATGGCATGTCGTGTGGCCGAATCGGGGTGGTGTCCGCCCTGTTCGATGGCTATAGCCCCGATGAGGTTGAACTTATTCTTGGAAATACAGGCGTTGCGGTTAGGTCGGGTCTTCATTGCGCGCCGTATGCCCACAGGTTTTTGGACACGCTACCTGCAGGAACGGTCAGATTTAGTGTCTCCGCCTTGACTGATGAAGACGATTTTGCTCGTCTTGAGAACGCCTTGCAATTGATTCGTGATGAAGGTTAAGAGGGGCTATGGGTTTTAGGGATTTGAATATCAAAATTGAGTATCGTTCCAAGCTCACAGACATTGCTCGAGATTTTATGGTCCCTGTGTTATCGGAAGCGGTGTCTTATAAACGTGCTGTTGGATTTTTCTCGTCAAGTGCGTTACTTGAGATCGCGCCGGGGATTGGCCGAATTGCGCTTAAAGGAGGGCGCATAAAGTTGATTGCGTCCCCAAATCTTTCAGAAGGAGATGTTGAAGCTATATCGAAAGGCTATGCGCTTCGCGAGCATCTGTTGAAAGAACGCTTATTGAGGGAGCTTCCTAAGGTTGAAGAGCTAAGCGTTTTAGACCGCAACAGATTCAACATGCTGGCGAATTTAATTGCCTCAGGTGTGCTTGATATTCGTATTGCGTTTGCTGAAAGCAGCAGCGGAATGGGCATATATCATGATAAAACGGCAATTCTTGAAGACGGGCTGGGTGACAAGATTGCGTTTTTCGGATCGATGAACGAAACGCGCAATGCTTTGGTGGAGAACTATGAGGTTATTCACGTTTTCAAGGCATGGAACGATTCGGAAGGAAGAGTCCGGGCTGAAGAATCTGCTTTTGACGCAATTTGGAATGGCTATGAGCCGGGTCTCGTTACATTTGAGTTTCCCGAGGTAAAGGAAGAGATTGTTCGCCGTTATCTTGTGAAAGAACCCGACTACGAAGATGATTTGATTGGGGATTCGGCCCCCTCTTCTTGCGGTGAGGCAAAATCGGGGCAACCTCATATTCCTGATTTTGAAGGGTTTGAGGTTCGGGGCTATCAGCAAGCGGCAATTGACGAATGGTCTCGATGCGGCTATCGCGGGTTGTTTGACATGGCAACTGGAACGGGCAAAACAATCACGAGCCTTCTTGCCGTTTTGCAGTTGTATGAAGAGACGCAAGGCAATCTTGCAGTGATAATTACGTGCCCCTATCAGCATCTTGTTGAGCAGTGGCTGGAGGATTTGGCGCATTTCGGCATTGATCCCATTGTTGCGTATAGCAAATCATCGCAGAAAGATTGGAAGACTCGCTTAAAGCGTGCGATTTACTATCGCAGAATGAAACGGCCTAATCGGCAGTTCTTTTGCTTGATTACCACGAACGCGACGCTTGTGACGGATGCGGTGCAGGAAATGCTGTCTAAACTACACGGCAACGTGCTGTTTTTGGCCGATGAAGCGCACAATTTGGGTGCCTCCGGATATCAGAAAGTGCTTAACCCCGACTGGGAGTTCCGTCTTGCGCTATCGGCGACGTTCGATAGACATCACGACGAGGATGGAACGGCTGTTCTGCGCTCGTATTTTGGCAAAACGTGCATTTACTATCCTCTTGAACAGGCAATTCGTGATGGAAAGTTATGCGAATATCGCTATTATCCAATTCCTGTTACGTTGACGGACGATGAACTTGGCGAATATCGGAAGCTTACTCGAGAACTTGGGAAGTGTTTTGCAAAAGGAAAAGGCGGTAAGCGCGAGCTTACGTCGCGGGGCGAGATTGTCGCGCAGAAACGTGCTCGGCTTGTTGCTGCTGCAAGAAATAAAATCTCAGCACTTGAAAAGGCGATAATTCCGTATCTTGATACTCGGCATATCTTGGTTTACTGCGGTGCTGCTCAGATGCTTGGTGAAGGTGAGGATGAAACGACCGCAGGAGAAGATGATGCTCGGCAGATTTCGGTAGTCGTCGACTTGCTGGGCAACAAGCTGGGCATGTCTGTTTCGAAGTTCACGTCAGAAGAGGATATCGGCGAACGAGAGACGCTTAAGCAGGAATTTAGCGATGGAAATTTGCAGGCGCTTGTTGCCATAAAATGCCTTGATGAGGGCGTTAACATTCCGAACATCAGAACCGCATTTATGCTTGCGAGCACTACGAACCCAAAGGAGTACATTCAGCGCCGCGGTCGTCTTTTGCGAAAAGCAAAGGGCAAGAATTATGCCGAGATTTTCGATTTCATCACGCTGCCGTATTCTGCCGACGTTGCTTCAGGTCAGGGCATCGAAGAGGTAAAAAGCGTGTATGCTTTGATTGACAACGAAGTCACCCGGGCTTCTGAGTTCGCGCGCCATGCTCAAAATTTTTCAGAAGCTCAAAGTTTTGTTGACGAAATCAGCGAATCGTTCCGTTTGGACGAATTGAGGTTGATTGCCGAGTTAAAGGAACAGGAGGGCGCCTGATGGGCGAAAAGGACTCCCGGCTCCAAATTGATGAAGCGCGGGTGAAGCGGATGATGGACCGTATCATCAAGCTTGAAAAAAGCAATATCCAAACAAAGCACTATTCCGATCGAGATATGGTGGCGAAAATCAAAAGCATTATTCGGGAAGAGGCCGATGCTTATGTTGATTAAGTCTATCGAAATTACGAATTTTCGAGTGTTTGGCGGCACGCAGCATATTCATTTTTCGACTGATGACGATAAGAACGTAACTATTATCCTTGCGGATAATGGAACAGGTAAAACTACGTTCGCACAAGCATTCTCCTGGTGCCTCTATGGGAAGACCGTGTTCAAGACAGCGAACGATTTGCTGCCGTTTCCCGTTCGCGATTCCCTTTCGGTCGGCGAATCTGCAACAGTTGCTGTTGAACTGGCGATACAGCACAAGGGTGTCGACTATGTTATTACGCGCAGTCAGGAGTATCGCAAAGACGCCAGCAACAAGTTCACTGTGGCCAGCCCCGTGCTTCACGTATCGTACAAAGAAGAAGATGGCCAAACCGAGTTCGTTGAGAACGAGCGGGAAAAGCAAGATATCGTGAACGAAATCATGCCCGAATCGGTTTCTCCGTACTTCTTTTTCGCTGGCGAACGCGTCGAAAAGATGGGCGATGAGATTCAGGAGGGCCGAAGCAGCGAATTCAAAACTGCGGTTGATAATCTACTCGGATTGAGCGCTATTTCCGAGGCTATTCGCCATCTGAAGGGCTCTTCTTCGATGGTGATTGGCTCTTACAACAAAGACTACAACGAGAACAGCGATCAGGATTACCGGAAAGCTGAGAGCGAAATCACCGCAGCGGAGGCTCGAATCGACAAACTAAGGCGCGAACTCAAAGAACTTGAGGAGCTAAAGGGGGATTTGTCGAAACAGCGCGACAAATACAACGAAGAGCTTATCAAGGGGAAAGCAACCCAGGACTTGGCAAAAGAGAGGCAGGAGAAACTGGCCGATATCGATAAATCTGAGGCCGCTCGTCGCCGATACGCTGAAGCTATAGCGAAACACTTCGGTAAAGATGCGTGGGGCTTTTTCGCCGCTCCTTTGTTGAAATCTGCTTTGAAAGCCGTTGATTCTTCTCCTATCGAAATGAAGGAAGCGCCGCGCGGGGTCGATATCTACACGATTCGCGATATCTTGGATAGCGGTCGTTGCATTTGCGGGACGCCTATCGAGGAGGGTAGTGCCGAACGTCAGGCCCTCGATGCGTTGGCCGCAATTGTTCCTCCAGCGCAAATGGGTGCCGAGCTGAGAAATTATCGTAACGCTTGCAAAGCGTTCATCGGAAGCGAATCGACCCTTGTCGATGATGTGCGGCTGAACATGGGGTCGATTTGCGATGCTGATGAGTCAATAGAGGCGGCGAATGCCCGTATTGCCGAAATAGAAGAGAAGCTTGCAGGAGCGAAGGACCTATCGCGAGTTGAGGAATCGTTCCAAACGGCCTGCCGAAATTTAAAGGACGTTGAGAATAAGATCGGCTGTGTTAATTCGCAAATCGGCAGTGCTGAAACATCGTTGCGTCAAAGTAGGACCAAGCGCGACAGCTTGGTGGTTAATGACGAGACGAATCGTCGCGTGCGGCGTGACCGGGATTATGCCGAGCGCATCTACAGCGCTTTTAGCGCCGAGCATTCCAAGATCGAAGGTCAGACGAGGCGCGACCTTGAATCGGCTATCAACTCTATTTTCAAGGAATTCTTCAACGGGTCTCTCGAGCTTTCGCTTGACGAAAAATACAACGTGAGGGTTCGCAATCAAGACAACGAAAACGCTGGCTACGATGTTGAGACGTCCGAGGGTCAGACTGTTGCCGTTATTTTTGCCTTTATCGCTGGTGTGATCAGGCTTGCGACCGATCCGGAAAGAAACGAAAACGAGATGCTTCTTTCCGAGTCGTACCCCTTGGTTATGGATGCTCCCTTGTCAAAGCTTGACAAGGGAGCGCATCGCTTCGGTTTGCTCGGTGATGCCGAAGATTGCAAAACAAGTGGTTATCATGATCAAAGACACTGACGGCGAGTTGGCGCATCAGTACTTGCGAGATAAAGTTGGCTACTTTTACGAGGTTGTCCCCGTTATTCCGAACAGGAAGTCTGTTATCGAGTCGAGGAGCGCGTAATGTACGAAAAAATAACGGAGTATAGGTTCTGCGGCTCGCATGCAAAACGGGCGAATCAGTTAAAGGAACTGGGCTTTTTCTCTCGACTTGTCGATATTCTTGCGGTTGCGCCGATTGTTGGATTCGAAAACGCTAGAACGTCCGAGCGTAATAGAGAAGACGATGTGGAGGCGAAGGTTTTTCTAGCGCAGCTAAACGATGTTAACGACAAGCTGGAACTTTGCTATAAGACCATCATGCTGCTTGATTGCGAGCATGAACCCGATGAGGAGTCTCGTTTTCGGAAAGCGTTTCAGACGACTCCCGATCAGCGCGCAGACGAAGATTTGGAACGTTTTGAATCTTACGTGAGAGGCGGCGTTGATTTCCTGTTCGAGAAGCTTGTTGGTAGCGGCAATACCCAGATGGATCGGCTGATTGAATTACAGGATTATCTCGAGGGGTTTGCCTCTAGGTATTCGAACTAGCTGTGATTCGCAGGCAGGGGTGCCTAGCTCTTGCCTGCGAATTATACGACCTGGATGCATGCGGCGTCCGCCTCGATTGCATCGAAGGCATCGAAAAATTCCGGAGTGAGTTGCTTCCTGATTCCGTATGTTTTGCAGTATTCAGCGAACGCATCGAAAGAGGACCACCCCATGAATTCATTGTTGAGAAGCGCGACATAAAACCTTTCGGTGGTGGTGATTTCCGGATTTGCACTTAAATCGATAACGCAGGAATCGGCTTCCCCGAACAAGCGATAGGTGGGGCTTTCCGAAAAGACGGTTGCAATCAATCGGCTATTCCATGTGGTGCCGATTGGTGAATCGAGGGTGGCAAGATGGGAGGCGCTTGAGTCGATGGGGAAGAAGAGGCCGGCGACTTTTTTGCAGGATGCGATGCTTTCGGCAATTACGTTGTCGAAGCGCTGCAGATAAGCTTCGTCAAGCCCCATTGCCGCTTTTGACCAGTAGACATCATCGCCAACTGCCACGATGTCGTCGCTAAGGAACAGCGCGGGAGACAGGCTGCGTTCTTTGATACCGCGATGAACACAGAATTCCTCGACTATTTCGAGATGCGTGACTGGTTTGTTGGCGTCTTGGATGTAGCGCCGCACGAAAGAGCGTACAGAGACCCCTTTATGTTGTGACTTCACGAAATGGGGCTTTCTTGTCGCTTCGATGGGAAGGTCGTCTTCGAGCATATCGACAAGGTAGTACAGGATGTCGAAGGACTTTACGCCAAGCGTATGGCAGCGCTCCTTGTGGTCTTCGAACACCTTTTCGGCCGATACGATGTCGCTGTCTTTCATGTTCGCTGCAACCTCGGTTGCAAGTTGCGCTACGCCTTTAAGGTCGAAGTGGGCGGCTTCGATGTCGTACCATCCGCCGTTGGCGTTGATGAGGAACGGCGAATATTCGGCAAGTCCACTTAGCGCGAACGATTGCGCCATGGCTCTTGTTGCGATTGCTTCCGCATGAGCGTTCGTGATGAACCCGTTATTCTTGGCAAGCACGGAATAGAAGAATTTCGCGAAGCTTGTTCTGTCCCCAATTTCTTCATCAAGGCAAATCCAAGGGTACTCTTGTAAGCGGAGTTCGTTATAGTCGTGAAGCCTGATGAGGCTATAGAGGGCTTGCTCGTTTGGAACGCCGCTGTCTATAAGACGGGTTTTGAAAAGCTCGAACACCCCGCCCACTCCCAGGATAGGCACGCCGTTTTCGCGAAACAATTCCATGACGCGATTCTCCACTTCGTCGATAAGCGAAGCGGGGTTTGGCGCGAATCTTTCATGGAGATAGGTCCCTCTCCCCCATAGCAAGCTTCCCTTAATGCTGCCAAAATGACTCATGGCTCGTGGTTTTGTTAAAGTTCGTCCAGTTTTTTCTTTGAACAAGGCTAGGATACTGTCGTAGTTCAAGGGAGTCTTTGACTGGTAAAGAATCGACGCTATGGCGGCGCGATCGCTTTGGGGATGTTTAAGGCTTCTTATGACGGGATTGCTGGCAGGGCCAACGTACCCATCAATTGCTTCGAGGTTTGCGGATTTTCGTATGCAGGAAGGGGAAGGCAGCGAAAGGGCGGCGCACTGGTCGCATCCGACGGATTCTATAAGCTCGTCTTGCGTGATAAGCTCTTCGCTATTGCAAACGCCTTCGAGTACATCCCTGAGCTTTTCGCAGTGGAAGCAGCGGTCGCGCTTTTCCGCGATGGTAATATCCTTGCCGTGAATTTCGACATCGGGCACGAAGGTGGCCAGGGTAAAAGGGTCGTCAAGGAAGCCCTCGGCGCTGTAGATGTGCTGGAAATCGATGGGGTTTCGTTGCGCATCAAGAGCCGCTGCGACAAGGAGCACTCGAGGAATGATCAGGCGAGACTCAGATTCCATATCCAGGGAATCTTCGATTTTCTTTGCGATTTGCCTGACTCTTTCTCGAGTTACGCCTTCGGTATCGGCAATTTGCTGAAGCGTTTGCTTTTTGCCTGCAAGGCCATGGCGCTGCTTGTATATGTAAACGTGCGTGTCGCAAAGATGCGGCGAGGAGTCGAGCAGCACCTGATTGACGAGCTGATCGGTGGTTTGGGCTTCGGCGGTGAGTGCATATTGTTCGGAGAGGAATTTGCCGAGCAGCTCGCATGCATACGATAGACCGAGCGAGTGTTTTGACCTGTCGATAACCTCAGCGAATGTGGCGTTGCCGATGGAGGTTGCTTCGGGTAGGGCAATTCTTGAGAGCAGGTCGAAGGGGATGCTTGCCAGGCATGGGGGAATCGCTTGTGAGGTGCGAGCCGCATTCTCGGCGAGGAGAATTTTTAAGGCCTCGGCTTGCTCGGAGGGGATGATGCTTAGCGACGCCGCATTGTCGTCTCTGATGTCCTCTAAGGCGATTTCGCCCATTGTGCGGGAGGCGCTTACTTCCGTGATGCCGATGCTTGTTGCGAAATCTTGCGCTGAAGTTTTTTCGGCAAGCCAGTTTGCTAGCGTAGTCGGAGCTTCTAAGGGTTGGGCTGATTTGAATCCGTGCTGAGTATCGAAGCTTACGCCATGGCAATTGCGCTCGTTGCCGCTTTGGGACTTTTCGACAAGCGCTTGTATTTGTGCGGCTTCTTTGTATCCCCGTTCGAGTTTTACTGGGTCGGCTATTCCTCGGTTGACGGCATATCGAGTGATTCTGACCTTGACTTTCTCAAGGGTCGATTGCCCTATATGTCCTTGGGTGAGCAAGAATTCATCGGGAATGCCCACGAGGTCGTTTATGGACGTAATGCCGATCGCCTTGAGCTTTGCCAATGCGCTTGCTGAAATGGCGATTTCTCGGTTGTTCAGCGGGGCCGCTGTAAGGCTTTGAGGGAAGAACGCGCTGTCAACGAACGTGGAGAAAAAGCTTTCGGGGCAATCGCTTTCCATGTATTCGAACGAGACAGGAAAAGCGATGCTTTTTTTGTCAAGCTGTTCGATGAGCAGAGCGATTCTTTTATGGGAAACGGGAATGGTCTCTCGAAGGTATTGCTCTGTTTTGCCGCGCAGGTGTCCTATTCGCGTAAGGCCCGCGTTGTTGAGTGCGTTTACAAGATCATAGGGGACTTTCAGGTAGTTCTTTATGAGACATTTCGCTTCAAGACGCGAGCAAGGTCGGCTAAACAGATTCTTATGGAGATATACTGCCTCGCTGTTTTCGGCATGGAAGAGATCGCTCATGGTCGGCGCTCCTAAGCTGTGCTTGAGGATTTGTGCAACCATTGTACCTGATGGGAGGCGCCGTGCCTTTCAGATACCCTTTGGGGGATGGGATTTTCGGCAACGTTTGACGTGTTTTTACGAATGCGTTTCGTTTGCTATGCGGTCGGCGCCTTGCTGAAGCGGTACCGTGTTTTAGCGTGTCGGCGAATCAAATTTCGAACGGATTCGTCTTGCTAGGTTCCGTGCTAAGTTCTTCCTGGTCGAATTCGCAGAGCATGTTGGTGAGCGCTAGGGCGATGTCGTCGGTGTTTTCGCCGTTTGGGGTGGAGCGTATCAGCTGCAGAAGGCTCATGACCTGGCTTTTTCCCAGGTCGCGCACCACGAAATAACGTCGTTTGCCGTTTGGCCTGTTCGATGGGTTTATACACCACAGACTTGCTCCGGTAAGCCTGCCGATTTTTGCAGCCTTGCTTTCTTCGCCTGCGTAAACGTTACCGCTGGGGTCTTGCGCGTGAAGGATGCTGCGAATCTTGTCGGTGGATTGGGTGATGTCGTAGCGCCGGTAGAGCTCTGCCCTGATGTCGGTAACGGTGACGGCATGGGTGGGCTGCGCGGTGCGCGTTGCTTCGTCGTAGGTGCCGTCGGTGAGCGCGAAAAGGATGCTCTCGATTTTCAAGACAACAGACGAGTCGAACTTCCTCTGCGACATTCGTGCTCCTTGCGGTGTTTGTTTTTGCGGCGAATCAAATTCTCATCTTAAAGCGAACGTTCCCAAAAGACCACTTGAAAAGTAACGCCAAATAGCGTTACTATAGCATCCAGAGGCAAAGTCGCTATAGTGCAGTTATTGCGTATTGAGTCGAGTGGCGTGTTGATGGCTTTGCGGTCTTGCGGTGGGTTGGCCGTGTGCTGCGCTCCTTGCTGCAGACTGCTGTGGGGATGGGCGGCTTGTGGCTTTTCTGTCGCAGCATGCGGGCTGCGGAGGTGCGAGGAGTCGAACGGAGAAACGCATGATTTGGTTTACATCGGACACCCATTTGGGCCATGCGAACGCCATTGGGTTTACTAACCGGCCGTTCGACAACATCGAGGCCATGAACAGGACGCTTATCGCGAACATCAACGCGTGCGTGCAGGCGCGCGATGAGCTGTACATTTTGGGCGATTTCAGCTTCCGCATCCCGGCAGAGGACGCGGCGCGACTGCGCGGGAAAATCCGCTGCCGCAACGTGCATCTGGTGCCGGGCAACCACGATAAGGACTGGTCGCAGCCTGATGTTGCGGGTACGTTCGTGGTGGAGCCGCCAATCAAGGTGTTGAAGGCCGAAGGGCGCAAATTCGTGCTGAGCCATTATCCCATCATGGATTGGCAGTCTATGCGCCACGGCAGCATCCATCTGCACGGGCACATCCACACCGTGGGCGGCGCGTACAACCAGGCCAACCGCGCGCGCGGGTTGCTGCGCTACGACGTGGGCGTGGACGCGAACGGCATGATGCCCGTGTCGATGGCGCAAGCTTTGCAGTGGTTCGAAGGTGTTGACCCTTGCGGTCGTCCCGAGTGGGAAGACCTGGTAGGTGGGGAAGAGCAAGCCGGCTGAGCGGGGTGGGCTAGATATCGTGCTGTTCGTTCTGTCTGCCCCGTTCCGGCTCGGGCGTGGCAAGAATTCGGGCTTTCTGTATCTGATGAACTCCCAAGGTCGTCTGCTTGGCAAGAATCTGGGGTTTCTGTATCCCGCATTCCTGTCGGACGGAACAGGAATGCGGAATTCTTGCCATCTGCGCCTCTTTTGGGCTACGAGAGGCGCTGATTGAGATACAGGAATCCTGAATTCTTGCCAACACAGGAGCTAAAGCGGCCAATAGCTACAGGAATGCGGGATTCTTGCCGCAAAGAAGGGTGGCGAAGGCGATATGACAACAACGATTTGCGTGGGCGATCTGCACCTGAAGCATACGCACGTGCTTCCGCGGCTCGATAGCGAAGTGCAGCTGCATGAGGTTGAGCGCGTGGTGTTTCTGGGGGATGCCTGCGACGACTGGCAGCTGAGCGATGACGCTGCCCTTGACGAACTGCTGTATTTCAAGGCCTGGGTGCAGGCGCGTCGCAAGCAGGGTTTGCAGGTTGACGTGCTGGCGGGCAATCACGAGATGCCGTACCTCATGGACATGATTGACCCAGGGACACATGTGCCCATCAGGGGTTTGGTCAAGCAGATTCTTTGCGATTTGGATCTGAAATGCGCCACGGTGGTTAGCGGCCACCTTTGCACCCATGCAGGCATCACCCGCGTGTGGCAGGCGGCGTATGCGCAGAATGCCCAGACGGCCGATGAACTGTGCGCAACGCTGAATGGGTATTTCGCCGACCCGGACAAATGGGAGCGTCTGCTGACCATTGGTCCAGGTCGCGGCGGCGGGGACGTTCCGGGTCCTTTGTGGGCAGACAAGCATGAGCTGCTCAGGTTTCCGATGCCGGGCGTCAACCAAATTGTGGGGCATACACCGGTGCGCTGGCTTTCGCGCGAAAGCGTTGCGGGTGAAGCGCAGGTGTGGTTCTGCGATACGTTTTCCGTAACGCCTTATGGATGGCCGCAAGGCGAGGCAAGCGCGCTGATGTTGGAAGAGGCAGCAGATGGCAAGCTTGAGCCGACCATTGCTATTTTGTTTGGAGACGATGAATGGTCGAACCTGATGCGTGCCAGGATGCAACCGGCGCAGTCGTAGCCGAACGTAGCGTGGTGTACCGAAAAGCTGGCCTAATCGGGACAAAGGGACTGTCTCTTTGTCCCAGTAGCGATGGCGACCTGGGGTGGGTTTGCTCCCTGCAGGCGCAAGCGTTCGACCAGCTTCGCGTTTTTGCCGCACCTTTCGTTGCGCTTGCTGTCGTCTATGAGAAAGTGGGACAAAGGGACTGTCCCTTTGTCCCAGTTCTGATTAAGGGAGGAACCTAACATGTATCGTAGGTATACCGATGGGGTACCGCATCCGCCGCTGGTGAGTGAATACGAAGGCCCTGACTCTGGCGGGGTGCCCGATTTGTTCGTGAGCGCGCCGGGTACGTGCCGTGAGTTGAGCGATGAGCTGCTGGACTTCATGTGGTATCGAGAGCTGACGATTGCAGAAGCCGCCGCGTTGTCCAGCATTTCGGAAGAAGCGGTTGAGGACCTGGTCATGAGGGGCAAAGGGGAAGACGATGACTTGCTCGCATTGTGCAGGGTGTTGCGCGTCGAGCTGTACGCGCTCCCCGGCAGAGAGGCGCTTGAAAGGGGCCTGGAGTGAAAAGGGCCTATGTATGGCTGCGGAATCGGCTGGTCGGGCGCTTCTTCGAAGATTCCGACGGCGTAATCCGGTTCGAATACGGCCCGCACGCCACGGCGCCCATCAGCCTTTCGCTGCCGCTTGACGGGTCCTGGCATGCCGATGCGCCGGATTCGTTCCTGGACGGTTTGCGCTCGTGGTAAAATCCCATAATCATGGGATTTCGGAAGAGGTGATGGCGTATGGCCGTTTGCGTCCCAATCAAGGACTTGAAAGACACCGCTGCATTTGCGGAAAAAGTCGAGTCGTCGAACGAACCTGTTGTGGTGACGAAGCACGGACGTGAGGCGTTCGTCAGCATGTCCATGGAAACGTACGAGGGCATGCGACGCCAAGCGGCGCTGGCCGAGCTGTATCGAATTGTCGACAGGGGCATCGGCGACGTTGAACAGGGCCGTGTTTGCGATGCTCGCGATGTGTCGCGAACGCTGAGGGAGCGTTATGGCCTGTAGCGTGGAGATTGCTGACGAAGCGCGTGTAGGCCTTGAGAACGCAGTTGCCTACATCGTTGCGGTTCTTCATGAGCCTTCGGCGGGCACGAAGTTGCTTGATGCGTTCGACGAGTTCGTCGATACCGTGTCTGAGCTGCCTGATTTGTGTCCTCTTTGCGCTGAGGAAAGACTAGCCGCGCAGGGCATACGAAAGACCCTTGTGGAAGGCTATGTAGCCCTTTACCTGCGAAAACATGGCACCGTTTTCGTTATCGGATTCTTCCATCAAACACAAGACTACGCGAAGCTGGTATAGAGCTGGCGCGATGTGGGACAAAGGGACAGTCCCTTTGTCCCACTATGAAGGGCGAAGTTCGAACCCGCCTGCTGCTAGCATTGCCTTTTGGATAGTTTGCGGCAAGGGTCGTGCCTATGGTTGCCGTGGCTTTGGTGCGCGTGAAAGGGCTTACTGCTCGGTTGAGTGCTGGTTGGGCCAGTCGTTCACTGACGCGATGGTTATCAGTTCCTTCCCGTCGATCGTGGCGGCGTCGAGTTCGCCGGCTTTCACGAGCTGGCTGACGTGGGCTGGCGTGGCTTCGAGCTCTTCTGCCGCTAGTTCCGTGGTGAGGCATTTGGACGTTTGGATGAATTTGCTGTCGACTTCGACGCAGAACACGATCTGCGGCGTTTCTGGAATCTTGGGGTCGGGCAGGGCTTCGCCGTTGTCAAGGAAATCGGCGATGAACAGGCGCAACGCCACAGCTCCTGCTGAGACCGCGCGTTCGATGCTTTCCCCGCTTCCGAAGCAGCCGGGGAAAGCCGGCACGGAGGCGATCCAGCAATCTTCGACCCACTCCAATCGGCCTTCGTATATGTAGTCCATAGCGGTTCCTTTCTTTTGAGCTGGCATGATGGGCGGCTTGTTGACGGCTCTGGCGCGGCGGAAGGACTGGCCCAAAGCGGCTAATCAAGTCGATCGATTGCTGCGATGGACTCGAGCGCCACGAGTTCCTGCCCGTCGATTTTTTTGGTTGCAAGCTGCCCGGACTCAACAAGCGCTGCGACTTCCGCTTCCGTAGCGCTCAGCCGCGCGGCGGCTTCGGAGGCGGTTGCGTACTCCATCCGCTCGGCATCTTGCGCGCTGACCTCGATTTCGAGCAAGGCAACCTCCGCAACGTGCTGCACCCTAGGTGCCGGACGTCCCTCGCGCACGAGGTCTGCGGCCTCAAGGGCCAGGACGTCGCGTGCGGCGCGCACCGCTTCGTCTCGCGTCTTTCCGCTGGTGGCAACGCCGCCGAACTGGAGAAAGGCCGCAGTCCATCCATCAGCGTCCTTGGTCAACACGCATTCCGCTGCGAGCTTCAATTTGGCGTTCCTTTCGTGCGGGGAAGGTCGAGACTTAGCTGGCCTTTGTTGTTTTGTACGATTGGCATTACCACATCTTCTTTCCGATGGGCTTGCCGCAATCGATCTCGGTGGGCTTTGAGCCTCGATAGCCTGTCGTCAGCGATTCGAGGCTTGGGCGCGCCTTGGCCGGGGAGGCGGGACTGTCATGCCCCGTCTCGGTGAGTGACACTTCGTCGATGAACGTGGTCTTTTCGCCTGCCGTGCGCAAGAGGTACAGCTGGCTTTTGGCACGCGTTATCGCAACGTAGAAAAGACGGCGCTCTTCTTGAAGCTGCTCCTCGGGGCTTACATCGGTTTTCTTTGTGCTTGGGAAATGGCCATCGTACGCATCGGCGATGATGACCGTGTCGAACTCAAGTCCCTTGGAAGCGTGACAGGTCGTGATTGTCGCAGCTCCTGGCGCCGGCGTGCCGGCGTGGTTCGCAATTTCCTGTTCGAGTTTTTCGAGACGCTTCAAAAACCCTGCTACCGTCCTCTCTTTGGCGGCCAGGCATTCCAGTATCTTCACCTTCGAGTCTGAAATCGACTTTTCCCGCAGGTAGTCGCCGTATCCCTTGCTGCGCAGCGTGGCAATTGCGTCTTTCGGCATTCTGGCCTTCGCAACCGCTTTAATCAGGTTGGCGAAGTTCTGCCCGGCGGAAGCGCGGTTGTCGCCCTTGTCGTTCTTGCCGTAAATCGCGATGAGCTCGTCCGTAATGGGCCGGCCTGATTTCTTCGAGGAGCGAATCGCCCGATCAACCTCATCTTTCCCTACGTAGTAGTTGGCTTTGCCATAGATCCGCTCGAACGATTCGGCATCGCGTGGGTCAAGCGAGAGCTTTAGGAAGGCGGTCACATCCTCAACGGTCCTCTCGGTGAAGAACGTCACCTCGTCTTTCTTCTTCACCGAGAACGGCACATTGCTTCGCAGCATCGTGTCGATGAGGGGGATTGCGGAGTCGTTATCGTGGAAGAGCACGGCGGCGCTCGGTGAGTCCTTTAATATGTCGGTGATCGTTTTGCTGCGATTTCCCTCTGACGTTACATCGACAATCTTGATGGCGCCTTCATCGCTTCGTGCGGCGACCATGTTCTTATCGATGCGGTTGTCCATGCGCTTCGCGAAGGCGTCAGCTGCGCGCACGATGCTTTTCCCGCTGCGATAGTTGATCTCCATTTTGAGAGTAAGCGGGTTTGCGTAGCGTGTGTCGACCCCCGGCATGAGACTTGGCGATGCGCCTCGGAAGCCGTAGATGCTCTGGTCTTCGTCGCCGACCATGAAAAGGTTGCCGGCTTTTCCGGCGAGCAGATACAGCAGTGCATGCTGAAGACGTGAGCAGTCCTGAGCTTCGTCGATTGACCAGTATTGGAATTGTTCCCTGAAGTGGCGGGCGGTTTCGCCGCCTTTGCGTATGATGTCGAACGCGAAAACAAGCTGATCGTCGAAGTCGATGACGCTCCTTTCGCGCATTTCGTGTTCGTACGCGTCGAGAAGGGCAAGGTCGCTGCCGGACCAGTTACTCCGCCGGCGCCTGTTGTTCACAACAAGCTCGTTTTTCATCTTGCTGATCAGGGTGAGAGCTTCCTTTATCTCCGATTCGCTTGGAGATGGGGAGTCCTTTTTGTCTCCGGCACTGGGCTTAAGGATTTCGCGCGCGATGCCGTAGATTGTCTTTGTTTCGGCAACTTTGCGAGGCGATGCGCCCTTCACCTTTTCGCATTCGTAATGATAAATCGTCGATGCCAAGGAGTTGATGGTTGCGAATGTGATGCCCTCGCCATCGTTTGTCCCATTGCTTTCGAACAGCTCGATGAAGCGCTTCTTCATGTCGTTGGCCGCCGCGTTGGTGAAGGTCAAGGCGCATATCCGCGACGGGTCTATGCCGCAGCGGCGAATCATGTAGCCGAGTCGGGCGGTAAGGGTCGTTGTTTTTCCACTGCCAGGCACTGCCGTAAGAAGCGTGGGGCCGTAGGCGGTTGCCGCAGCGCGCTGTTGCTGCGGCGAAAGCTCGATGCCGTAGGCAGAGAGAAACTGCTGGAAGTCGCTATTCGCTTCAGCCGGTTGCGTTTGCGGGGTTCTTGCTGCAGCGAGAGTGCTCATGCGTGTTCCTTTCCGAAGGGCTGTTGGGTGCGGGAATGGCGAAGCTGGTGACGGTTGAAGATTCGTGCTGTGCCGCTTTCCTTGCCGCCTGTTACATGGTGGGCGGGCGGCAAGAAAAGCGGCGCCGGCCGCCTTAGGCGGCGCGACGGGCGGCGTTGCGGAAACGGGATGGGCAGCCGCCGCGCGGGGCGGTGACGCCCGCCGTGAGTGCGCCTTCGATGCCCATGCCCTGGTGCATGCGCCAAAGGTACGTGTTTTTCGGCACGCCCCATGCGCGGCACATGGCAACGAGCGAGGGATAAACGCGACCTTTGTGGTCGTGGAGGATGCGCTTGTTCTCGGACTTCGGGTTGCGGCTGTAGTTCTCGCGGTTCATGTTGACTCCTTTTCGCTGGCTGATGTGCTGCGTCGTCTGCGGCAAAGCTTGCGCAGGCGACCTGATAACTGGTGTGCGGCGCGTTCTTGAAGTTGGTGGGGGTCGTGCTTAGAACAACTTCGGCACGGCAAGCCCCGGAAGGCTTTCCTGCAGGAAGCTGTTGACGATGCCGGAGTTGTCGATTCCCCATATCACGGCGGACATGATGGTCATAACGCCAACGGCAAAGATGAGGACAACGAGGGCGGTGGATGCGAGGCGCTTAATCATGGCGGGTTCCTTTCGTGGTTGGTTTGTGGTTTGCAACGCTTGGCTACTTCGATTGCTTCATGGTGCCGCCAACGATAGCGAGCAGGAAAGGAGTGACGATGATGGCGAGCATGACCATCCCCACGCCCGCCATGACAGCCGGCCATACGGGGAAGAACGAGACGAACAGGGCATCGGCTACGGGCTTGTCTTTGAAGCAGCCGAGCTTCTTGATGTAGTACCAGTAGGCGGCGGTGGTTGCGCCAACCACCATGACGATAGTGAGCAGCATGTTTATGGCGGTTCCGTCGTCCTGGGCGCTTTTGAGGCTGATTGCCAGGGCGAAAACCGTCCAGGCCACCATCTTCAGAGTGGGGATGGAGAACGCGATTCGACCCGGCAGTCGCAGCCATAGGCTGTTCAGCAGCGAGGGGTTTCCGAGCGCATCGGCGGCTATCTTTCCCCCGATTGCCAGCGCATAGAAGGGGATGGGCACAATCCACAGCCAGTTAAGGTAGTCGGGGACGGATCCGCCATTGGCGGCGGTGGCGTCAGCGATGGCGGCGCAGACAATCGCAACAACATAAAGCGCCACCGCAAGCCCCAACGCCTGCAACAAGCAGACGGCGACGGTTTTTGCGGACGGAACGCGAAGTTGAGGGAGAGTCAGTGCTGCAGAGGGTACGTTCATGCGGGTTCCTTTCGTGGTGACTGTTGCTTGGTACGGGTCGTACTTTAGAGATAAATCGGCGCAGGAGCTCCGCTGTGCAGCGGAGCTCCTGCTTTCCACTCGTGATAAACAGGGGATAAATTAATCGACAAAAGAACGTTTCCGTGTGGTAGACTTGCTTAAGAGCGAGAGGGGTATACGGAGCCCCCTCGCTTTTTTAATATGAGCAGGACATTGTCAAGAGGCAAAATTGGGCCCGACCCCAGTAATCGGGGCCAGGCCCTTTCCTATATCAACCCGTCTGCGGCGACCTCGGCGTGTCTCTCCGACGCTCGTCTTTGCAGTTTAATATCCGCCCGTGGCGATTCCTCGCTGGGCAATCCGTTGCTACGGCTGGGGCTGCCTCGTCGATTGGACAGTCTGTCTACGCGGGTGGCGCCTGCGGCGCTCGCACAAAAAAGACTGGGGTTCGCCCCAACGGCCTCGGATCGGGCCGCGGCGGGATGACGGCTTCTATGTCGGCGCGCTTTTCCCGGCTACGCCCCCTCGGCCATGATTCCGACGGCCCAGCACCAGCACGCCAGCTCGCGCGCCGTCGCCACGTTGGCCTTGTTCTTCTGGACGCCGCGGTCCAACATCGCGGCGCGCCTGTCGACGAGCCTGCGCACGCCCTTGGCGGCGTGGCGCCTCGCGGCAGGGTCCGGCGTCTGGCCTTTGGCCAGGTCCTTCGAATGCGGAGAGCATCCCAGGTAGTGCCACGCCGACTCGACGAGCACTCGCCTCAGATGCTTGTTGCCCGCCTTGGTGATGCCGCCCTGCCGCACGCTCTCGCCGCTGGAGTGCTCCGACGGCGTCAGTCCCAGCCACGCCGCGAACGACCTGGCGTTCTTGAACCTCGAGAACTCGCCCGCCTCGAAGACCACGTCGGCCGCGCTCGCCACGTCGATGCCCTTCAGGCACCTGACGGAGTCGACCCTGCGCTTCCACCTGGGCTTGGAGGCCTCGGCCTCGACCAGCCTCTCGAGTGTTAGCGTCAATATATTTTTCACCATTTTCACCAACGTATTTTCGCCAATCGCGCCAACGCGGATGCGCCGGATTCGCCAACGCTGATGCGCCGCTTCCGGCGTCTAGGCGCCCTCCTCCTTCCCGTCCTCACCGCCGATGGATACGTCCTTCAGGCGATATGACCGTCCCGTTATCTTGATCATCGCGCAATGGTGGCAAAGCCTGTCGGCCACCGCCGAGGCCGTGACGTTGCTGCCGAACACGTCGCCCCACCTGCCCACCGGCACGTTGGTCGTGACGATGGTCGACCGCTTGAGCGCGTAGCGCCTGTTGACCAGCTGGAACAGCAGGTCGGCGCCCTCCTTGCCGATGTCGAGGTAGCCGAGCTCGTCTATTATCAGCAGGCTGCAGTGCTCGTAGAAGCGCATCCTGCGCGCCAGCGCCTCCTTCGCCGAGGCGTGCTTGAGGTCCTCGACCAGCCTCGAGCAGTCGGCGAAGTACACCTGCTTGCGGGCCATCACCGCCTCGTGGCCTATGGCTATCGACAGGTGGGTCTTGCCGACGCCCGGGCTGCCGACGAGCACGACGTTGTCGCCGCGGTCGATGAACTCGAGCGTGGCCAGCTGCTCGACCAGCCCGCGCGGCACGCTCGGCTGGAAGCCCCAGTCGAAGTCGGCCAGCGTCTTTATGTAGGGGAAGTTGGCCATCCTCGTGCGGCGCTCGTCGTCGGCGCGCCGCTTGAGGGCTATCTGGGCGTCGGTGAGCTCGAGCATGGCGTCGACCAGGCTCTTCCTCCCGTCGGCGACGAGCCTGACGTACTCGGGCACCGACGACGCCATGCCCTCGAGCCCCAGCTCCTCGAGGTTGGCCGCCAGGCGGTTGAGGGGGCTGGCCTGCACGGCGGCGCTCACAGCGAGCCCCCTATCGAGTCGAGCAGGCCGAGGTTGGCCGCGGCGGCCGCCTCGATGTCGCCGGCGGCGTCGCCGAACCACCGCTTGCCGGCCATGGCCTCGGCGTAGTGCGCCGGGTCGTAGGCCGGCCCGCCCGCCACGTGCGTCGCCACCAGCTCGCCGCCGACGTAGCAGTCCATCGCGCCGCCGGGCATGCAGACGATGCGGGCGGGCCTGCCGATGCAGCGCCTGGGCACCGACATGGGCTCGCCGTGCGCGCTCACCAGCATCGTGGCCGGCACCCTGGCCACGCGCACCACGTCGCCCATCGCCTCCTCGAGGGCGCGCAGGTTGCCGACGGGCAGCAGCGCGTCCTTCTCCTCCATGAACAGCGCGGAGGGCGGCAGCCCCGTGGTCTCGTTGGGCTCGGAGTTGCTGGCGTCCTCGATCCGCGCGACGATCTCGTCGATATCGTCCCAGCCGTCGAAGTCGCCCTGGTAGGCCATGAGCCGCGACAGGAAGCGGTTCGACGACTCGACCTTGCCCTTCGTCTGGGGGCTGCGCGGGCGGCACAGCTTCAGCTCGAAGCCGGCGGCCTTGGCGAACTCGTATGCGCGCTGGACCTTGAGGCGCCTGCCGCCCTTGATCGTCACCAGGGCGGACATGTTGTCCGTGACCCACTCGCGCGGCACGCCGCCGAGCCTCGCGATCGTGGCGTACATGCACCTGACCAGGTCGTCGGTCGTCCTGGTCCTCGACCGGATGAATATGTGCCTGCGGGAATGGCCCAGCGTCGCCGCGAACACGTTGAACTCGAACAGCTCGCCGTCGCGGTTTGCCATCTTGACGGACTCCTTCCAGTCGAACTGCAGCTGCAGTCCGGGCGGCGTCTCGAAGCGCGGGTGCGGCTCCGGGCCCCCGGAGGCCCCGACGGCGATGCCGTTCTTGCGCATGAACTGGGTGAAGGCGTTGTAGCCGGCCAGGTCCTCGCCGGGATACCTGTGCAGCAGCCACTCGTGGATGCCCTTCTTGGTGACTCCCGGCAGTTGCGCCTTGGCTGCCACCTCCTCGATGTGCGCGTCGAACGAGCCCGCCCTGTCGCCGCGCCCGTCGTGGGGCCGCCCGCCCTCGGCCCTCCAGTACGACGCCACGGTGTGCCTGTCCTTGCCGTAGCGCTTCGCTATGTCGCTGAAGTTGGGCTTTATGCCCGCTTCCCTGTACATGTCCAACTCTCCGATCAGGTTCTTCTCCGCCACGGCCCGCTCCTCCCGAAAGCATCGTTCGCTCGTCGATCGAAGCGTAAGTCCCGGCGTTGGTGGAAATGGTGAAAATGCGTTGGCGCAAATGGCGGGATTGCGTTGGCATGATTGGTTATTGAGCGTTGGTCAAAATGGTTGTTTTTACAGTAGCGCTAACATCGAGGCGCGCTTTGTCCTCCATGGCCTGCCTGGTGGCGTCGATGTAGTAGGCCAGCACGTCGTCGTCGGCCTTCTCGGCGAACTCTATCGATTTTATCCACGCCCAGTGCGCGGCGGTCCAGTTGCCCCTGCGGCGTCCCGACGGGGTCGTCTCGCTGAATGCGTAGCCGTGCCTGAGCAGGAGCTTCGACAGCCGCTGCTTGCAGCGCTTCAGGTCGTCCCGGGCGTCGTCGAGGGCGCGGGACAGGTCGCGGGCGGCCTCGCATCCGTCGTCGGGCACCCATACCTCAACGATGTTGCCGACCGACAGCATGCGGGCCAGGAACTCCGCGTCGTTGCGGTCGTTCTTCCTGCGCCTGTCGGCGCTGGGCTTGATCATCTTCGACACCGCGCCGACGACGCAGTCGACGCCGAGGGCGGTGAGCTTCTTCTGCAGGTCGAAGCCCGTCACACCCGACTCGTAGACGCATTTGGCGGACGGGTCGACGGCCGATACCCAGCTCGCCACGGCCTCGGCGTCGTATCCGAACGTGGCGGACTTTATCTCGCCGGTCATCGCGTCCAGGGCGACGGCCTTTATCGAGCGGGCGTGCACGTCGAGGCCGACGAAGGTGGTAGTATTCAACATGAGAGAGTCCCTTTCCATGCTTGTGGCGTGGCCGCCACGTTTGAATTAGACACTCACCATTGTCGGCCTAATCCACGGATTTGCATGCGGCAGGGGCTCTCAATGTGTTTATGTCCTGCTCATATCGTCTGTTTTTGGAACGCAATCTGGCTTCAAGGAGGTTTCTTATGGACAAATCGAAGCATGAAGGAAAATCGACTGAAGCTGTTCCTCAAGGTTTAATTAACTGCAATGACATAGAGAACGCCAAAAACAAAATTGCCTTTTTGTGCATCGAGAAAATCCTTCTTGAGTATACAAACTATGATAGAAAACTTGATGTTGCTATAAATGATTTGTCCGTAACAGAAATTCAGACGAAATTATATGAACTGTACTCTCTTAAATGTTCGCCTGAATTTGTGAGCAAATCCATCGACGCATTGATTGCGTTTTATGGGAAATGTGACGCATTCGCTCCGGATGGGTCGTCATACACTATTCCTGCCGAAGTTGTGCTCAATAAAGTGTCAAAAAGCGAAAAGAAAGCCAAGGGCCAAGGGGTAAAACAGTATTATTCAATTTCCCATTCGCTTTCAAAAGCAGAGGTCGAATACCTCGTTCAGCAATGTCGAAACCGAAATGATTCGATTGATGCAGAGGAAACGGTTAAAGCGTTAAAAGCTCTAGTAAATGTAAGTGATAGAGCCGTTATTTCGGACGTTTCGCCGAGTTCTGCTCAAGTGTCTTTGACGGAGCTGCTGAGGACGATATCGGAGATAGAAAAGGCGATTAGTCGGTGTAGTAAGGTGTCGTTTATTTACGATGGAAGAAGAGAGAAGCCGTATTTGCCGTTATATCTAGGTTGCGATGATGGTCGCTATTACTTGATTGCCCTTGCCCGTAATGCGAAAAGGCCGAATTGCCTTCCGCTTGGTAATGGGATTCGCGAATTCAGGCACCTTGACGGGTTGGGGCTGTTTCGCATCCTTCGAGTTGACAAAATCAAAGAAATTGGGCCCCTGCTCCCTGCGGCGGGGTGGGCGCAAGAGAACTATGATGCGTTACGCGACCTGGCAAAGCTGTACTTGGATACTTCGGTAAATGGGCTACCTTCGGTTGATATTCGAGATGTTAAGGTCAAGTGTCATAAAGCTGCAAAAGAAGATTACCTAATATCGAAGTTTGTTAACCATGGCTGCAATAAGGTTGACGAGACTGATGCGTACTCAATATACGAGATTCGAAACGTATCGATTGAGGGCATGAAGGTTTGGGCGCTTGGTTGGATTGATTGCTTTGAGGTTGTGGAACCTATTGACCTTGCAGAAGAGATTAAAGCGGAGCTAAGCAATAACGTTTATACGAAAAATGGCGAGAAAGAGCAACATTCATCCGAGGAGTAGCCGTGGATTTCGAGAGCAAGAAGCAAAAGATTCTTAAAACGCTCGACTATTGGTACATGCTCGATTTCGCGAGCCAAGAAAGCGAGCCCGAAGAACGCGCTTATCCCAAAGAATACAGATCGAGGCACAAGTCTGAGAATGATGGGCTGGTAGATTCGAGAGGCCAGATTTCCTCAATCTTCGACACGTTCAAGCTGAGTACATCCGATAACGAATTGATAACGATAAAAGAAGCCGTGGAAAGTCGCTTAAAAAAAGCATTGGGGTCGGAATGCTACGAACGCAATGAGCTTCATTTTACGGAAACCCATCTCTATCTTTGTTCGGTTGGTCGCGAAAATGTCCTATGCAAGCTTGCGGATATTGCGCCAAAGGTGGATAGGCCTGAGCGAGAAACTGACCGATTAAGCCTTGGAGTCCTTAAGCTCGATTCTGAGTGGCGTTACAGTGGTTTTGAGCTGTCGCCTGTGATTTGGATTGTCAAGAATAGGGCGAAACTTAAGAGTCGCCAAGAAAAAGAAGAAGGGGTTTATCAAGGGACTGTCGATAGATGTCGTTCTGAAAGCAAGAAGATAGCTAGCAGCTTAGGCCAGAAGTTTTCAGGAAAGGGAGTTTTGAACTGCGGTGATATTCGCGAAGCTGTAGAGGAGCAGCTCAAGCCATATTTCTGTATGGATGAAGATGAGGCAATTGATTTTGACGCTGATACGGTGCTTGTCGACTATGCTGCATATACGGACGAAAAGAAGGCGGAGCAGTGTCAGCGCGAAGCGAGATTGTCTGGGTCGTTTTTTTCTAAAGACTTGGAAATGCTGCGCGAAGCAGTGCGGCAGATTAATGGCGAATCAGAGTTGGATAATAGTTCGCTCAATTTGGTGTTTCGCTATCTTGAGGGTGGCTTAGGCGAGAGCGAAAATGAGCCGTCGTCTCGTCACGACATCTTGAAGAATACGAGTGCCGAGTTGCAGTCATTTTATGGTGACGTATTGGATTTGGATAGAACGCCTCTTGGCCGTTGGCCGTCGCAATACCCACTTGCACTTATGCAACAGGTTGCGGTCAATTTAGTGGCAGGAAGAATAAAGGACAAATATCTAGTCAAGGACGTTATGTCCGTGAACGGCCCTCCGGGAACGGGCAAAACCACGCTCCTCAAGGACATCATCGCAGCGAATGTTGTCGAAAAAGCAGAGCTGCTCGCTACCTATAAGAAGCCAGATGCCGCGTTTGATGATGATAAGGTAACGGAGATATCGGGCGGTAAGAATAAATATGGCGTATCTCGCTTCAAGGATGAGCGCATCAACGATTTGGGCATCATCGTGTGCTCGTCGAACAATCCAGCCGTAGATAATATTTCGACGTCTCTTCCAGATGGAGAGGAATTTGCTGGAGGGCTGTGCGAGGAAGAATATGGCTCGCTTCGCGAAGAGACTACTTGTGGCTCGCTATATACATGGAAGGATTATCCGAAAGACGGATGTATCGACAAGAAAACCAAGACAGACAATAAAGGGAGGGAAATACGCGAGACAAAAGAAATATATTTTTCCTATGCAGCTGATAAGCAG
Organism: Senegalimassilia faecalis; assembly: GCF_004135645.1. Lineage (NCBI taxonomy): Bacteria > Bacillati > Actinomycetota > Coriobacteriia > Coriobacteriales > Coriobacteriaceae > Senegalimassilia > Senegalimassilia faecalis. The sequence continues at coordinate 2,319,453 of NZ_SDPW01000001.1, read as the reverse complement.
CTTTCGAAGTCAAAAGCGCAGAATCTATACGATTATGCTCAGTCAGAGTTAAATCCGGGCATGTTTATCGCGGCTCGGCTCGGGAATTCGGACAACAGAAAGAATTTCATCAATAAGGGCTTATGGCCGATATTGAATTCTCTCGGAATTAACAATAGGCTTAACTGGCCAGAGGGCGAACCGAATTTGGATCGATTCATAAAGGCTAGAAAGTTGTTTCTTGACCAGAGGGATTGGGTCAAGAGCCTTATGGAACAAAGGTCGCAGGCTGCCAAAAAGGTCGAAGAGCAATTGTGCGCCATTGCGCGTAATGATAAGAGGATAAGCGATATTTCGCAGCAGAAGAACGATTTGAAAGAGGAGCTATCTAGCCTAAAGCGCGATTTAATTGACGATGTTCAGCAGTGGTCTATTGAGGCGCATGTTCCGTGCGATGTGGCTCGATTCGAAGACGTTCTTCCCTTTCTAGACCAGTTGACTAGGGATACGGCATCGTTTGTTGCTGAAAAAAATAGATTGGTTTCGGTTGTCAAGCTCGTTGGCGAGAGAAAGGGGCTTTCTCGATTCGCTAAAGTCCGAGCGAAGAAGGTTGGCGATGCAGAAGCGATGCTCGAGAAGTTCGTTCGTGAACACCGCGCTGACGATCGTAGATTAAAGCTGCTTGAGCAGGTTGAAGGTGCTTATGGGCGGACAAGCGAGCGCATTTCGTTAATCAAACGAAGACAGAACGGTCTTGATAACGAAGAGCTTCGGATACGTGACAAACAAAAGGCTGATATAAATTGTCTTCATCGAGCAGAAGCTGATTGTGTGGATCGGATAGGGACGAACTTTGTTTCTGAATATTGCAGCAAGGACCAGGACGAACCGGATAACGATTTTTTTGGCGTTGCAAAAGAGGCCCATCTTCGTAATCCAACGAAATCAATTGATGGCGAAGAACATGATTTGATGCGTGAACGCGACAAGCTGTTCGTGCGTGCGCTCGATTTGACAAGGGAGTTTGTCCTTGCCTCAAAATGCATGCGGGACAATTTATATGCTCTCGCATATGTTATGGGTGATGGCAAAAAATATGATGCTGCAACCAAGCAAGCGGCGATGCCGGCGTTATTCCAGTCGCTAAACGTATTAACTCCAATCATCTCTTCAACGTTTGCGTCAGTGGAGCGGCTGTTCGAGGATGTGCCGATTGGTCAAAGCGAGAAGGCTCCGTTTGGCCTGCTAATCATTGATGAGGCTGGTCAGGCAGTTCCTTTTGCCGCTGTTGGCGCGCTGTCTCGTTGCCGAAGGGCGCTTGTTGTGGGCGATCCGAGCCAAATCGAACCAGTCGTAACATCTGAAGTGAAAATGCTCCGAAGGGCGTTAGGGAAGGACATCGCGAACGGGTATAAGGAAGATTCAGCTTCTGTTCAGAAACTTGCTGATGTTGTAAATCCGTATGGACACAACCGGACTGATGATGACGATTCGAGCAACAGCCAGTGGGTTGGGTGCCCGCTCGTTATCCACCGTCGCTGTGTTTCTCCGATGTTTGATATTTCGAATAAGGTTTCTTACGGGGGCAGTATGATTAATGAGACATTGCCGCCGTCTGAAGAAAAAGCGAAGCGTTTCTGCAAAGAGTCGTCTCAGTGGATTAATATTTCGGAATCTCAGGTAGGAGACAAGGACTATTACGTCCCGAAACAAGGAGAAGAAGTTGTTGAGATAGTTAAAAAGGCTTTTAAGAATTGCGGCGGAAAGGTTCCAAGCTTGTTTGTCATTTCGCCGTTTAAAACCGTAATTGCCGGTATTAAGCAGGAACTGGGAAACAAAAAATTTGGATGCAGCAGGGAAGAAAAGAATAGATTCATTAATAGCAATATAGGCACAGTCCATACTTTTCAAGGAAAAGAAGCCGACGAAGTCATTTTTGTTCTTGGCTGTGATAAACGAGCTTCCGGTGTTGTGGGGTTTGTAAGCCCGAATATTGTGAACGTCGCGGCGAGTCGCGCAAAATATCGGCTTTACATCATTGGCGACTATAACGTTTGGAAAGTAAACAATAGCGTAAAGATTGCCAAGCGTGAACTTGATGTTGCCTGGGTGCCTCATTGGGAAAAGTATCAAGAATATAAGGAGCAGGGAAAAGGTGCTGAAGCGCAGCGAGAGCTGAAGCAAACCGTGGCCTTGCTGCCAAAGGTTACTTCAATACCTGCATTGAGCGAGGACGAAGACGGTGCGCTTCCTCAATTCGACCAGGAAGAGAATGCTGCTGCTCTGGATACGGTGCCGTATTTTGAAAACGTTAAAGAAGCGCTGAAAAGGGGGCCGTTTTCGTTTGCGGACTTGTTAAGTGATGATGACTGTAAACTTTTCGGATTTGAGACATGCGCGGATTTGGAGCTGGCGTTTGCTGACTGCGCCCAGGACAACAAGACAAATCTCGTGCTTGATAACCTCAAGCATGGCATGTTTCTTTATGGACTTTTGAGCAAAATGCCTGATAGCGATTGGTCGCCAAGTCTGATTATGTTTTGCAATGCCGCTGAGCTGTACATGCGGAAGCTCCTTTTGCCTTCATTACGGAAGATTGCGCCAAATGCGAAATCGGGCCATAAAAAGGGCAAAGAAAATGTTTTGCTTTGCGACCTGACTGAAGGGCAGGAGAAGACTTTCACGCTTGGGGAATATGGGCCAATTCTTAAAGAGAAGGAAGTTCGACTGAATTTGGCAAGATGCTATTGCATGGGGAGCGGGCAAGATTTTGGCTTCAATCCTAAGCCGTCATGTTCTTCCGAAACTTTTCCGTGCCAAGAAGATTGGTGGAGTGCTTTCGAGGATGGCCTCGATAAACTTAGAAAGAAGAGAAACAAAGTAGCTCATGGGGGATCATCGAAGATTAACGCAGAGTTCTCAAGGGGATTTCTCTCGCGTTTGTTCTCTAGCTTCTTCCCTGAGTCATATTCTTGCCAAGATAAGACGTTCGTTGCGATCATGGAACAATCTTGCGTCTTTGGCGCTGTTGGCCGCGGAATAGAAGAGGCCTTGTCTGGTGATGTGTTTGTTCCGAGCGAGGGCATTCTTGGAATTAAGGATTCTTTCGCAAGCGGCTGCTCTGAATATGAGGAATCGGAAGACGCGGCTAAAAAAGCGCAGGTTGGTAGTTTAACCGGAGCTAAGGGAGATGCTTGTGAACGGAATCGTGGCAACGGGGCCTGTGACGTCGGAAGGGGGATTCGGCATGATGACAAGATGGTGCTGGCAGAAGGTGCTGCTGCTCCCAAGTCGCTTGGTAAATGGGACGAACAGGCGACTGAGTCGATAAGACAATTAGTGAAGGAAACGCAACATGAAAAACTAAAAGGTAGTAAACAGTGGCAATCAAAGGTATTTGTTGTGTTAGTAGAGGAAGGGTTCTTGGAAAGGGTAGAGAGTTCCGGAAAGGACCACTCATCGCCTAAAAAGGGTTGGAAAGCAACCCAAAAAGGACTAAGCGTTGGCATAAATGACAACCCACGCCTTCTAGAAAGGGAGCCTAAAGAATACAACCCGGTATTCTCGAAAAAGGCAATCGAATACATCGATGCTAACTTAAAGAATTGGTTAGAAAAGCTATAAGTTTACCACAACCAAGCAGTATATCTGCTAAATTGCGTGCCCAATGTTCCGCTGGACAGCGGAACATTGGGCATTTCATTTTGATAATCTTTCAATCGTCAGCTAAGTAAACGGCGAATGAAAGGCGCGATCATGACTAACGAAAGGTTCCAACTTAACGGTACTGATTACCTGGCTTTTAAGGCTTATTGGATCAACCTCGAAACCCTTGATGAGGTTCAGGACGCCACTCTTCTAAGCGATCTTAACGATCTTCGCGCTAAGAAGCTGCTGTCTGACGGACAGAACATCGTGGCTATTGCGAAGGAAACCAAATCCACCAACCCCGGCCTGTCCATCGCGTGTTGCACGTTGTATCTGAAGTCTGTCGAGGGCGGCAAAGACAATGGCAATGTTTTGGCAATGGCCATTTCTGCCAAGCGTAAGTTCGAGAAAAAACATCCCGTGGTTGATTTTGTTGCTGAAGCTCAGGATGTCATCGACAACGTCGAGAACTACTTGCTTGCTCATCCGCAGTGCAAGACGGCCGGATCGGTTGATTTGTCGCTTGCGGGGCTGTGCATGGACGTGGCCGAGCGTGCGATGAAAGGCGCATTGGCTCATGCTGGCGCCGAAACCGCGGCTGATTATCTGCAGCGAGCCGAAGAATCCATCGAGTCCGCTTGCGACTCAGGCGCAAATGGCTATGCGGTCAAAAGCGTGAAGAGCCGTTTTAACAAGCTTGCTGATAAAGCAGCCATCTAGCAGCCGTTTCCTGGGCTGAATTGCAGGGCGGCAGTCAGCTCAGACCTTCCAACTGCCCATCTCCCCCTTACAAAGAATGCTTTCAAAGCTTGGTGAACACCTGGCTTGGATAGCTGTTGTCAAAATCGACTTATGGAGGTCAACATGTGCAAGGATTCGAACGCTTCTCTTGGTAACGATCGTTCTGCTAAGCGGATGCTTGGTGCGGGGTCCCGTGTGGGGATGGCGGCTTTGATTGCTGCTAGTGCTGCTTCGCCGGCGGTGGCTGCTGCTACGGCGTTTGCGAATGAGACGTCTTGGGTTGGTGAGGTTGATGCCTCGTTGGCGCAGACTGGTCAGGCCCCTGAGCAGCAGCAGAAGGCCGACGACAAACAGGCTTCTGAGGAGAATCTGCAGGTCAAGCAGGAGGCTCACGAGCAGGCTGTGCAGGATGAGACGGTTGCTCACGGCGAGCTCGATGCCGCTCAGGCTTCCGTGAACGAGATCCAGGTGACCATCGACAACGCGCAGTCCGAGGCCGACGCTGCCAAGATGGCGGCCTTGGAGAACGCGCTTGCTACCGCTCGGGCGGCGCTTGACGCTGCCACTGCGGCGAAGGACAAGAGCGATGCCGCTGCAACGGCCGAGCAGGACGCGTCCGATGCCTTGACCGCTGCGCAAAAGACCGCCGTTGATAAGCAACTGGCTGCTGACCAGGCGCAAAGCCAGCAAGCCAAGGCTCAGGAAGCGTACGAGGTTGCTGGTGGCAGCGATGAGTTTGAGGCCGCTCAGGCCGCGCTGGCAACGGCGAAGGATGCCAAGACCGCTGCGGATACTGATCTTGCGGCCGCCACGCAGGCTCAGCAGAATGCCGAGGCTGCGCTGGAAACCGCACGTCAACAGGCGAAGTCGGACGCCGATGTCGTAACGGCCGCTCGGCAGCAGGCGCAGGATGTGCAGGCGCAGTTGGCTGCCGCCCAGACAGAGTTGGTTGCGGCGAACGAGGACCTGGCGCGCGTTGAAGCTGGCGAGGAGTCGGCCCAGGTTGAGGTCGCAAAGGCGAAGGTCGCCGAGTGCGAGCAGGCCGTTGCGGCTGCGCAGGTCGTTGCGGACGCTGCGGCATCTGCCGCTGCCGAGGTGCAGGCCACCGCTGATGCATCTGCACGTGTTCAGACAGACGCGGAAGCGGCGCTTTCTGCCGCAAAAGACACTCAAGCTGACCGGTTGCAGGCGGTGACCGATGCGAATACGCAGGTCGTGGCGGCACAGGCGGCGCTCGACAAGATTGTGAGCGCCAGCAACGCCGATGCGCAAACGCTCGCCAAGGCCAAGGCTGACTTGCAGGCAGCCAGCAAGGCCGCTGCCGAGGCCAAGGCCGCTGCCGATGCGGCTGCGGCTGAGGTTGCTTCTGCCCAGGCCGCTTACGATGCGGCCGTGCAAGCCCTTGCGAACGCAAACGCGGAGCTTGGCAAGTACACCGAGCTCGCCAAGAAGGGCAGCCTGGGCTTCTTCGAGGAAATCGGCGCCACCACGGCCGTGAAGTGGCTCTCCGACCCCGCGGGCACGTCGGGCCTCGGTGAAGACTGCGGCACCACCATGGACAAGCTGGGCGACGCCAAGTCCGCAACCTCGTTGGACAACATGAAGCTTGCCCTGGAGACCATGGTGAAGATCAACGACATCCGCAGCGAGAACAACTGCCCCGAGCTGCACGTCTACTCGGCAATCATGGCTGCCTCGCAGATTAACCTCAACTGGTCGGCAACGCACCAGCCCTTTGGCCATGCTCCAAGCTACTACCCGTACGGCGAGAACCTCGCGCGCGGCTACAAGGACCCCTTCGTCGGTTGGTACGACAAGGAGAAGATCGAGTACGACAAGGACCTGGCCGACGGGAAGCTGGACGGCTACGATGCCGACGGCAACAAGGTGGGGAACTACGGTCACTACCTTAATATCCTGACCGACTACACCCACTATGGGTGCGCGTCCATCGCTTCGAGATCGTGGCACTTGCAGGATTTCGACTGCATCACCGAGTACAAGCGCCTTGTCACCGATGACGAGTACGTTGAGGGCCATGAACATCTGGCGCTTGGCCCCAACGATGACGCTTTCCGCGACGACGGCACGCCGTGGACTTGCCACTGGGAAGTGGTTACTCCCGATATCTACCTGCAGGAGCGCTACGGCGAGCGGTCCTACTCTGCTGACGAGTACTATGCCCTGTTCATGAAGTACTACAACAAGGTGTACGGCACGCTTGACCCTAGCTATCAGCAGGCAGTCGACAATGCGAAGGCTGCGCTTGATGCTGCTTGGGCGAAAGCCGACGCGGCGAATGCGACCGCGGCCGACAAGGCTGCTGCGGAGGCTGCGACGAAGCAAGCGGTGGCCAATGCTCAGGCTGCCGTTAATGCCGACGCGCAGCAGAAAGCCGCTGCGGAAACAGCACTGTCCGATGCGGAATCTCAGGCGAGCGCTGCCCAGGCCCAGCTTGATGTGGCAAATGCCGAGGTGGCAGCCAAACAGACGGTTGCGGATGCGGCGGCGAAGCAGGCTGCAACCGATGCGGCGGCCTCGGCAAGCGCCAAGCAGGATGCCGGCGCGGCAAACGCGCAGCTTGACGCCGCAAAAGCCGAGCTGGCTGCTGCACGACAGGCGCTTAGCGATGTGTCGTCCGATGAACTAAAGGCCGCGCAAAAGCGCGTTGATGCCGCAACGGCGGCGGTGGAGGCTGCTCAGACGAACGCTGACGAAAAGGACACCGCTCTCGAAGCTGCGAAGGCGGCAGCAGCCAAGTCTTTTGCTGCAGAGATGGATACCCAGACTGCGCTTGGTGCGGCGAAAGCTACTTTGTCCGATGCGCAAACTGCGGCTGGCGCTGCATCTGCTGCCGTTGATTCGGCTCAGGCTCGCGTGAACACTATCAAGCCGTTTGCCGATGCCGCAGCCGCCGCGCAGGTGACTTCCAGCAAGGCCGCTCAGGAGTTCATTGACACCCAGACCGCGGTAGCGGATGCGCAAACTGCATTTGATGCCGCCCAGGCCGGGGCGAAGCAAGCTGCCGATGAGCTTGCGGCAGCGCAGGAACGTGCCGATCACCTGGGACGTTTCGCAACCAACCCCGCTGCGCGTTCGGCCTCCACTTTCGCCGAAGCTTGGGAAGCGGGAACGTTCGGGGATGCGTGGGTTTCCGCCAACGCCGCCGACATGGAAGCCACGCTCTCGCAGAAGCGTGCGGCTTACGACCAGGCGCTTGCTGCGAAGCAGGCCGCTGAACAGCAGCTGGTGGGCGCCAAGGAAAACCTTGCCGTGAAGCAGGCGGCTTACGACAAGGCGGCCGCCGCCCTTGCGCAGGCCGACGCGGAGCTTGCCGATGCCCAGGCGTGGTACGACCGCATGCATCCGGCGCCCGAGTCTCAGGCCGCCACGCTGGAAACCCCTGGTGACCAGGCCATCGATGAAAAGGTTGCCAACGCCAAGCACGTTGCCAAGGCTGAAGGCGACGGCTCCACCCTTGCGCAAACCGGCGACCAGGTTGGCGAGATGTTCTGGATCGGCGGTGTGGCCTTCGTGGCCGCAGGCGTTGCCATCGGTGCGTCCGCTGTAAACCGCCGTCGTTCCAGCGCCGAATAGCGCTTCCGTAGCTCGCTTCGTCACGTTCGTCATCCAACCATGCCCGGCCGCAGTCCGCGGCCGGGCCTTCCGAAAGGACTTCACCATGCAACAACCAGCCATCATGAAGAAAACCTCGCGCGGCGCCGACTGGAGCACTCCCGAAAGCGAGCTGTTCGCCGAGCGTACCGTCGCAATCAACGGGCCGATCAACGCGGACACGGCGGTGGCGGCCGTCGCGCAGCTGCGCTACCTGGACCGAAACTCGAGCGACCCCGTCACGCTGTTACTTAACTCGCCGGGCGGTTCGGTTTCCGACGGTATGGCCATCATCGATTTCATGCGCGGCATGCGTTCGCCCATTCACACGCATGCGCTCGGCATTGCCGCAAGCATGGCGGCGGTGATTCTGGCGTGCGGCGAGCCCGGTTTTCGCTCCGCCGCCCCGCACGCCGACATCCTTGTGCACCAGCCCATGTCGGGCATAAGTGGCCAGGCCAGCGATATCGAAATCGCCGCCCGTTCCATCATCAGGAAGAAGGAGATGCTGGCGGGCCTTCTGGCGGAAGTCACGGGCCGCAGCCTGGAGGTCATCGAGGCCGCAACCGACCGCGATACCTGGTTGACGCCGGACGAGGCGAAGTCGTTCGGCATCATCGACCGCGTTTGCGCGGATTGGAACTACGAAGGGAGCGTGCGCTAATGAAAAAGCAAGTGAGGCTGAAGCGGGACTTGCCGGGAACCATCCTTGCGGAAGGCATCACGGTGGGCACCGACATGTACAAGACGCAGCTGAACAACAACGTAGCGGTTTTTGGCGTATCGGGCGCTGGCAAGACGGATGGGCCCGTCAAGTCCAACATCATGCAAATGAACTCGAGCTACGTCGTCACCGACCCCAAGGGTAACCTGTACGATGAGCTTGCTCCTATGCTCTGCGCTGCGGGCTACGAGGTGAAGCTGCTTGACCTGGTGAATCCGGAGCGCTCGAATGGCTACAACCCGTTCGAGTGTTTGCGAAGCGACGAAGACATCGACTTTTTCGTCGAGGCGCTCATTGCGAGCACGGGACGTTGGGAACGCGATCCGTTTTGGGACGATTCAACGGCAGTGTTGTTCAAGGCGCTTATCAGTTGGCTGCTTGCATGGCATGAAGAAACAGAGGAGGATCAGCCTATCACCATGCGCGAGCTGATCGAGCTTCTGGATCGGGCGTTTTCTCCTGCTTCTGGACACTACGCGAACTGTAGAAATGCCCTTGACGATGCATTTGAGTTGCTGCGCAATGGTTTCGACTGGGAGGATGATGAACTTTGCCAAACAAGCGAGGGACGCTGTGGAGACGAGTACAAGACTTGGCTGCGTTTCAAACAGCTTGCGCCCGCCGATGTTACTACGGCATGTGTGTACATGGAAGCTGCCGGTAAGCTGACGCGCCTTGCCAACTCCGGTGTGCTGAGCATTCTTGATGGAGGTTCGAACCCCATCCAGTTCGAGAGCATCGGCGCGCGCAAGACCGCCCTGTTCGTGGTGGTTTCCGACATGGACAGAAGCCTGGACTTCCTGACGTCCATCTTCTACACGCAGCTGTTCAAGGAGCTGTGTCGCGTTGCCGACGGGATGCCTGAAACGGGCTATCGGTTGCCGGTGCCCGTACGCGTGATCCTTGACGACTTCGCCAACCAGGCGCCTATCCCGAACTTCGACACCATCATTGCCGCAGTTCGTAGCCGCGACATATGGATTACCGTCATCCGTCAGGCGACGGCGCAGCTCGAGGCGCGTTATGGTGTGGCTGCGCAGACCATCATCGGTTGTTGTGACACGGTGATGTACCTGGGCGTGAACGACATAGCCACGGCACGCGAGCTGTCCGAGCGTGCCGACATGCCGGTGAGCGAGGTGCAGTCGCTGCCCATCGGCCAGGTGATGATTTTCCGTCGCGGCTCGGCGTGCCAAATTGCGCAGCGATTCAAATCAAAGAACCACGTCAACGCTAAGTGGTTGAAAAGCGAAGAGGGGCTGAAGTGGGCTGATCGTCATCGGCGGCTCGTGCAGTTTGCGCGCATTAGCAATGAGCGGGCTGATGAGACGATACGCAAGTTGCTCGATGCTGCGACAGCGCCCACACGGGCTAACGGAGAGGCCGTCAAAGAGTATTCGGCCGAGAATCGACAGCTGGCGTTGGATGGACTTGACGAGGTGTTGGGGTTGTTTTCGCCTGCCTCGGACGGCGAAGAGGGCCAGAGGCCGGATTACCTGGTCGAGCATGATGACTCGGAAGAGAAAGGGAAATGCCATGAAGCAGCATGAGAAAGATCGCTTCTTGACGATTAAGCGTGAGGCGTTTCTGCGTGCGTGCGAGGGCGACCGGAAGCCGGCGTTGCTGCCGAATCATGGCGTGAACGGGGGATACACCACGTTCAATAGCGCGAAGGCTTCCGATGTCACCGTCGCAAACCTTGAAGCGACTTGCGACACCGCAGGTACGTGCTCGTTGAATTCGTTTAACAAGTGGGAGTTCGCGATTGATGACGTCGACTTCTCGAATGTGTTCGCCACGTTCCCGCATCGCTACTTCGATTCGGAGTTGCCCGAGAACGTGACCGCATGGCGTCAGCGAATGCTGTACGGCGGTCCGGCGGAGATGCGGCCCGAGTTTCAGTGGAATCTCGAGTACAACTTCTTTTCGCCGGAAAGCGTGCGCGAGATGTCGGTCGATTTGACGGCGGCCGCGAACGCGGTGTCGCACATGATCGGCGCGTTCGGTTCCGGCGTGGAGGAGTATCGCGTTGGCTCGAACTGGTGCGCTGCCGCGTGGGGCTGGATGGAGAAGCTTGCGGCCGATAAAGTGGATCAGTACACCGCGCCGCCGTGGGCGGTGGAGGCGTGGTGCCGCGAGGTGGCCTTTCGCCTTGACATGATGGTGGAGCAGCCGGGCAGCGTGCTGACGGTGTTCGGACCGTAGGGTGCGACGTATGGTTGGAAGCTGCAGAAGGCCGTCTCCTGGATTGGGAGACGGCCTTCGGGTTTGGTGGGGTGTCCCGCTTGTTATCCCAGCACCACCGGCAGCAAGTACAGCGCGGCCACCAGCACGCAGCCTGCCACGGCGGCGGCGATCCAGATGTGGAATTCGCGGTCCATCTTGGCTCGCTCGGCGGGGGTGGGCTCGGTGGCGTCTTGCACGGCGTTCACGTCGATGGTGTGCGGGCCGTACACTTTGGCGCACACCGCGTAGATCACCAGGCCAACCACGCAATAAATCACGCCGGTGACCAGGGCTTCCGTGTCAAGTTGCGTCATCATCACCACGTAGATGGCAATGCTTATCACCGCGCCGGGCAGCATGCCGCGCACCTTGAACGGACGCGCGAGGTCGGGCAGCTTGCGGCGCAGACCCAGGCACGCGATCATGCCGATGACGTAGTAGAACAGGTCGGCGAACAGCGACAGCGACGCGATGTAGTCCAGCGTGCTCGTCGCAACCAGCGCCACGGTCAGCACGCCCAGCGCGATGATGGCCACGTACGGCGTGCGGTACTTCGGGTGCAGCTTGGCGAACACGGCGGGCAGGCTGCCGTCGCGCGCCATGGTGAACAGGTAGCGCGGAGGCACGGCGATCGACGCGTTCAGCGTGGAGAAGTCGCCGCCGAACGACACGCCCAGCGCCAGCAGCAGCAGGGGCAGCCCCAGGATGCCGGCGCTCATCATGGCCTCGGCGTACGGCGCGGACGACTCGGCCACGGCGGCCAGCCCGTCGGCGGGCACGATGCCCACGAGGAACCACTGGAACAGGGCATTCACCACAAAGATGATGAACGGCGACAGCATCATGGCGCGCGGAATGTTGATCTGCGGATGGCGAATTTCCTCGCCCATGGCGCAGCACGTCTCGAACCCGGCGAAGCACCACCAGATCATGGCCACGGCGGCAATGAATCCGCCCGCGCCCATGTCGCCCATGAAGTCGGGTGTCGTCACGAAATTCGGCAGCTGGACGTTCGGGATCATGCTGATGAACCAGATGGCCGCCACGCCCCAGAAGAAGAACATGAAGCCATTTTGCAGCTTGCCCGTCAGCTCCACGCCGCGCACGTTCGCGATGATGAACGCAACCAGCGCGATGATGGCGATGACCACGTCGTCAACGGGCAGTTCGATGCCCACGGCCAGGAAGATAGTCTTGAAGTAGTAGCTGAACGCCAGCGCTTCGCCGCCGGTGACGGCGATGAGCGACATGATGAAGTTCCAGCCGGCCAAGAACCCGGCGGGACGCCCCAGGCCCAGCGACGCGTACTGGTACGTGCCGCCCGCGAACGGCAGCGCCGCGCCCATCTCGCCGTACATGAGGGCGGGATAGATGCTGATGAGCGCCGCAAGCGCCGTAGCCAGCACCACGAACGGGCCCATCTCGCCCACCACGTTGCCGCCGGTGGTGAACAGGCCCACGCCGATGACGGTGCCGGCCGTGATGGTGATGGCTTCGCGCAGCCCCAGCGTGCGCTTAAGGCCCGATCCGCTTGCGGCGGGCGCGCCGGCGGCGGTGCCGCAGGTTGGTTGCTCATGGCGATCCTTTCGTTGTGCGGGCGGTGCGCGGGTGCTGCGAGCGCGTGTGGCCAGGCGAGTGGCGCGTTCGCGTGCCTGTGTGGTTTTCTGGCTTCGTTGTGGCAGCTGGGCTTCCGCCGCCGCACGTTTTCCTGTTCGATTCCTTGGTTGCGAATGGGACAAAGGGACTGTCCCCTTGTCCCATTTTCGCTAGCATGGCGAAATGGTTGTTGACCTGGGCGATTGCCTCGTTGGAGATGGCCCAGGCAAGTTGTGCGGCCTTCGCTTGCTCGCCCTGCGCGAATGGTTGGTCGCCTTCCGCTAGGTCGCGGCGGCGCGCGAACACGATGCGCTCGCCTTGCGGCAGCAGCACGTTGTCGATGCCGAGCTTCTCGAAGCGTCCTTCGCCGTCGAACCCGTGCCTGCCATCGGGTTGCCCCTCGGCGCGCGGCACCCACTGACCAGGCGCGATGACGTCGGCAACGCAAACGCCCGCGGCTGCCAGGTCGCCGCACAGCTTCTCAAGCCATCTGGTTTTCCCGATTTGCACGTCGCCGGTCAGCAGGAACAGCGTGGAGGCCCCATCGTTTCGTCGTTCGTTGTATCATTAGTGCTTAATGAGAATAATACGGAATTGCGGCTTGAAGGGACGCGCCGCACCGTTTCGCTATGAAAGGACGTGCCATGTCGACCATGAGCTTTGACGCCGCTTCGCCCATCGCGTACCCCGGGACGTACGCGCCCGGCACGGCGTGGGACCTGTACAACCAGCTTATCGCGGGAATTCCGGAAGACGTGGAAGTGCGCGACTATTGCCTGGGCCTGAACTGGTCGTATGTGGAAGCTGACTGCGGCATGGGCGTGGCGTTCACCACGCGCGGCGGCGGAAAGCGCGCGTTTAAGGCCGACCTGCGCGGCATGAAGCTGCGCCACGTGGCTGAGCTGGCGAAATCGTGGTGCTTCGAGGAGGCGTCGCTGGGCGTGGCGGCGCTGAACGCCTGGTACGCGCGCCGCGAGCTGCTTGACCCGTTGGGCTGCGAATATGATTCGAACGCCGACCGGCCCGCCGATGGCGAGCGCGGCGGCGGGCCGAAGGACGCGTTCCAGGCGTATCGCGGCGAGATCGCGGCGTGCGACGGCGCGAACGTCGTGGTGGTGGGACATTTCCCGCACGTGACCGACATTGCCGAGTACGCGAACCTCACGGTGCTCGAGCGCAACTGCCGCGACGGCCTGGACACGCCCGATTCGGCGTGCGAGTTCGTGCTGCCGCAGGCCGATTTCGCGTTCATCACGGGCGTGACGTTCATCAACAAAACGGCGCCGCGCCTGCTTGCGCTGTCGCGCGACGCGCTGACGGCGATGGTGGGCCCCAGCGTGGTCATGAGCCCGCAGCTGTTCGACTGCGGCGTGCATGAGCTGGCCGGAAGCGTGGTGGCCGACCCCGAGCGTGTCCGCTTCGCCGTGATGAACGGCGCCGGCCCGCTGTTCGGCGAAGCGCTGACCATGGCCAGCCTGAAAGCGAAGTAGCACTTTCGCGGCAACGCCAGGAGTCGACCATCGGCCCTGGCGGTGCCACGGGCGGCATTGCTCCCGCTCGACAAATATTGCCAGAACGCATTCAGTCAGCGTTCGCCCACTTCGCTGGCTTTCTTGGGGGTACAGAAAGCGAAGGCATGGCAGCGGCCGTGGCACGCTTTCGCCTGCTTGGAAGCGCGCCTTGACGGACGGGGCAGGGCGTCTCGACAAGGGGACGCCCCCTTTTCGTGCTGTATAGGCTGCTTGCGCGCAAAAATCGCTCATGTATGTGATTTAATTGCGCTCTGCTGTCTAGAACGATAAGAACATCTTGCGTTTCCCCAGGTCACAGATGTGCTGCGGTTTTCTTTACCTTGCCAAATCGAGCTAAATCACATACATGAGCGATTTTTGCTATGCATGGGGAGTCTAACCCGGCAAAGGGGCAGGATGTTCGCCGGGCAAGGGGCAAGCCGGAAAGCGACAGGGCGGTTGTCGAGAAGGGCGAGTCGGAAAGCGACAGGGCGGTTGCCGGAAAGGGGGCGAGCCGGCAAAGGGGCAGGTTGTTCGCTAGGTGGGGGGGGCGAGGCGGGCCCGCAAAACGACGGGTTGTTGCCAGATTTTCGGCGCGAGGTTCTCCTTGTTGCTTCACTTACCGGGCGGACTGCGCCCGGCTTTACCACGCGCGTTCAGCTTCTCGCGAAAATGGCCACTGTTTGCCACTTTTTGGAGAACCTGAACGAATCGGGGTCAGAAATTGGAGAAGCTGAATGGCCTTGAGGCGTGCTTGTTTTTGCTGCGAGGTAACAGCTTGTGGCTATTGACGAAACCCCAGGTCATAGACGTGTAATCCAGCTGCCACCAAGATGCGCCGAATCCTAGTGGTCGCGACCTGCCGCCAAATATTCAGGAACGCGAAAAACTGGCCAACAGTGGCCATAATTCCGTGTTCCTGAATGCTGCCAGTGGGTTTGTAGGCGGAAAGGCGTGACGGACGTGTGAGGGGGGGGTGCGGATCCAGGCGCGCGACGCGTTTTGCGTGCTGGTTGCAGGCGAGCTGCATAGCGCGTGGCCGTTGATGGTTGCAATTTTCACCGCCCCTAAAGCCCGACAACCGTCCAGGCCGTTTGTCGGGCTTTAGGGCGTGATGGGCTGCCGCCCATCGTTCGCGGATATCGCCTGATGTTCCCGGCTGCCATCGGGTGCGCGCGGGCGAAAGCGGTGGTGGATGGCAAAGGCCTGCCGGCGCAGGGCGGTTCCGAGCACGCCGGCGCGGGGCGGCTTCGCTTTCGTTGCGCAATGGGGGTGAAATGCGGTCGCTAGGGTGTAAGCCGTCAGGTTACCGATGGCAAAGGAGACCAGCATGAAAGGAAAAGCCGAGGCGCGTCGCGTGGTCGAAAAGCCCGTCGAGTTCAAGACGGAAGCCGACTTGGTCAACGCGTGCGAATGGTGCGAGCAGCGCCAGGTCGAGCTTGGCCAGCGCGTGAAAATCTTCCCCGAAACGTTCAATCCGCGCATCCGCGCGCAGCGCATGATGGCGCTTCTGTGGGCAAGCCAGGTGAAGCAGGACGAAAACGGCGTGTGCGACTCGCCGTACCTGCAGGTGCTTGAGAGCCGCTGTCGTTCGCACGTGAAATCCCAGGTGGAGGACTACTCGTCCACGCTGCACGTGGCCACCATCGCCGTCGACGCGGCCGAGCAGCTGTGCGCGTCGGTGGGCGGCGAGGTGGCGCGCTCCGAGGAGGCGGCGAAGCAGGAGCCAGAGGTGGACTTGAGCGCCACCGATGGGCTGTCCGAGGCCGATCGCAGCGCGGTGGCCAGCCACGACAGCGACGTCGTTCGCGCTCGCAAGAAGGCGGCGCTTGCGGCGGCCGAGGCGCGCCGCGATGAGCTGACGGCGCTGCTCAACCGCGCCCGCCGCATCCAGGCGCTGCTGGCCGAAAGCATGGAGCGCAACATGGCGTACTGCCAGAACCACTTTCGTGAACAGGCGCTTTCCCACCTGCGTTGGTCGCACAAGCGCGCCGGCTTGAACCGCCCGTACGTGCTTCCCGGCGTACTCGAGAAGCTCCCGGACATCGAGTTGTCCGAGCTGGCGGAGTTGGCTGGCGAAGGCAGCGCGGGTGAAGTGGACGTTGGAGCTGGCGAAAAAGCCGGCGCCGATGCTGGCAAGCTCGGCTCTGCTGGCGACGCTGCCGATGTTGCCGTTGCCGTGGCAGATGCTGCTGCCGGTGCGGGCGTTTCCGTTGACGCACGTGAGGAAGGAGTACGCTGATGGCTTTCAGCATGAAGGGCCTGTTCGGCCGCAAGAACGATGGCGCCCCACAGTTCCCGCGCGTGTCGAGCGCGGCGGGCGAGGCGCGCGTCCCCAGCGCCAGCGACCTGTGTGCCGATGAGCGCTTGGGCGTGGCGTTCGACACGCCGCCGGCTCCCGACTTCGAGGCCACGGCGAAACGCCTGGTCGGAGCCGCGGCCGCGCATCCGGCGTTTCACGAAAGCGGCATCGACCAGTATCCGCGCACGCTGCTTGGCCAGCTGGGCGCCTACGTGGCGCAGGTGGACGCGGGGTTCATCCGCTACCGCACCGAGCTTGAGGCCACGCACCGCGCGTCGCTGGCGGCTCAGCTTGAGCGCTGCGACAACCGCCTGGCGGAGCTGACATTCGGCAAGCGCGAGCGCGCGGCGGCGGGGCAGGGTGGTCGCGGACGTGCTGTCGGACAAGCTGGCTCGGCCGAGAAGTGGCAGATGGAAACGGCAACCTCGGCGAATGCGACCGGGGCGGACGCGTAGGCAAGGAAGGGTGCGACGGAGATGATGGCCGAGAAAGCAGAGGCGGCAAAGCCGGTCGAGACAAAAGAGGCGGCGGAGTCGGACAAGGTGGAGACGCGCGCGGAGACACGTGCGGAGAATGCAGAGGAAGGCAAGGAGGTAACCCGATGAAAACGCGCAAGGGAATTGGATTGGTGCTGGTCATCGCGCTGTTGGTGCTGGCGAATGCCTGCTTGGACTACACGGCGGTGTGCAAGGCGCTCGACGTCGACAGCCTGTTCGACGGAGCTGTGACCGAGATCGTGTCGGGCAGCGAAGAGGGTCAGGCGATGCTGGTGTCGAACATCATCGCCATCGTCATCTCGCTTGGCTGCGCCGCCACGCTGTGGGTGCTTCCGCGCGTGGGCGCGAACAACTTCGCCATGGGCTCGCGCAAAGCGTGCGCCGCGGCGTTGGGCGCGGCGGCGTCGATCGCGCTCATCATCGCCGGGCTGCGCTTCGCGTCCGACGTGGCCAGCACCGTGTTCGAATCGGGCGAGGCCACGGCGGTGCTCAAGGGCGTGTTCCTGGTGCTGGTGATGCTGGCGCTGTCGGCGGGCGAGGCCATCGCGTCGTACTGGAAGCAGTACAGCGCGCTGCGTGCCGAGCGTGCGGAGTTGCAGGCGCTCAAGCTGCGCCTGCGGGCCGACTTAGACGACGTGGACGCCCGCGTTCAGGCGGCGGGCCAGCTTGCGGACCTGGCGAAGAGCGAGGCGTTCTGCGCGTGCGAAGGCGCAGGTGAGAGCCTGTATCAAGGCCTGCTGACGCTTTCGGGCGAATTCCAGAACGACTTTATCCGCTTCACCACGGCCATCACCGACAGCCGTGTCCGCTTCTCGCGGCAGCTTTCCGCGCTGGCGCGCACGTCGCAGGTCGCGTTCGCGGGCGCCGGGGTCGGGGCTGCTGGGGTTGCCGATGCCGGCGCTGCTGCCGCCGATGCGTCGGTGGTCGATGCGCCTGCGCTTGCCTCGGCCGTTGATGCCGCTGCTGTCGGCGGCATGCACGCCAGCCCCGCTCGCGACCAGGTAGCTGCGTAAGAGCCTCGCGGCGCCCCTGCCCGCTTCATCGGGTCGGGGTGCCGCATGTTTCGCGAGGTCAAATGGCGATGGCTCACGGGAACGAAGACGGGCGAACGGGGCCGCAAGGGAAATCGCTTTGCTTGCTGCCCCTGTTCGCCATTTTGATGAGAAGCGGTGCGCTGCCGCATGAGCAGGCGCGGCGGCAAAGGCGCGCATGACGGGCAGATTCGCTTTGCTTATGCGTTCATTCGCGTGCTCAAGCGGCAGCGTTCATCAGCGTTGAAAGGAAGGGAGGCGGGCCCAATGAAGGCGGCAATTGAGTGTCCGAGAGGCATGTGGATTGAAAGCACGGCAGCGAAAACGCCTGATGGGATGGAGATTACGGCGGCGTCGTTGCGTCGGGCGCATCGGGAGAATCAGGACGTGGTGCTGGTGTCGGATTCCGGCGAATGCGCGATGGTGGTGGACGGGATGGGCGGTCGGGCGCACGCCGCGCTGTATGCGGCGGCGTCGGCGCGCGTGGGGCTCGACGCGCTTGAGGAGGGTTTGTCCGCTCGCGCCGCGCTTGACCTGGCGTCGCAGGCGGCGGGCAACTTGGAGCGACACGTGGTGCATCGCCACGGCGGCGCGGCGGGTGTGAGCTTGCGCGTGCGCGGCAACCACGTGGAGTGGGCCAGCAAAGGCGACGTGGCCGTGTTCGGCCTGCACGATGGCAAGGCGAAGCTGTTGTCGCAGCTAGACAGCGCGGATGGCAAGCTGACGAACTACCTGGGATGCCCGAAGCGCTCTGCGTCGGGTTCGGCTGACCTGCCGCCGAACGCCGCTCTGCTGGTGGCCACGGACGGCTGCTGGCGCTACGCGAATGTGGGCGCAATCGCCCGCGCGGCGGAAGGTGAACAAGCCGCTGACCTAGCCGAACGCGCCCTCGCCCGCGCCGTGGAAGGCCTCACCCCCGACGACGCCTCCGCCCTCGCCCTTCGTCGCTCCGCATAACCGACGGGAAACCACTGAGCTGACAACGACCTGTCCCCTTGTCGGGTCTGGCAAACGCGACAAACGACCCGTCCCTTTTCGTGCTTCCTTGTCAGATTGGGCTCCTTGGGCAACAAAAATCGCTCATGTATGTGATTTAACCCAATTTGACGGGTTAACGAGAATAACGGCAAGTCTGTGACCTGGTGATATGCAAGTTGTTCTTGTCGTTGTAGGTGGCGAAGAGCAATTAAATCACATACATGAGCGATTTTTGCTAAACCTGGCAAGGGACAGCGGGTTTAGCCGCACGGTGCGCGAGGGGGGTGGCGGGGGCAGGCTCGATGTTGCGTGGCGCTAGGGTCGTCTCTTGCCACCCCCAAGAGAATTCCTTCCCGACTTCTCTACTTGCTTGCGTCTTCGATGGCTGCGAGGGCGTTGAGTGTGCGGGGGTAGCCGATGAAGGGCAGGTTGCCGGACACAACGACAACAAGCAGCTCTTTGGTGTTGCCTACCGAGAGGTTGGCGGCGACGTGCGCCTTTGCCTGCGCGTCGCAACCACCTTGCGCCGCGATGTAGCAGAACGTGGCCAGCTCGCGTTGCCGCAGGTCAAGGCCGCTTCGCGTGTATCAGTCTCCAAAGCAGTTGTCCACAAGCCGCTCGATGATCCAGGGGAAATCGGGGTTGCCCTTCGACTGGTAGTCGCGCATGCCTTCGCCGAAGATGGCGATTTGCGCCTGTTCGCCGCCGGTCATGCGGCTTTCGCGCGTAGGGTCGGTTGTGGCTTGTTCGGCAAGGGGCAGCTCCACGCCTTGCGTCTCCAGAATCTCGTTCGTTGCCTTCAGGAACGGGAACACGCGCCCGATGCCAAGGTAGGCCACGGCCTGATAGACGATTTCCTTCGCCTGAACAGGCGTGATGCCGCAGCGCAGCGCGGCGGGCAGCATGGCGCGGTACTCGTCGATGCCCTGGCAACCTAAAAGCGTGGCCAGCCATCCCAGGTAGCCGCGCGCTATCCGCACATCGATTTCCTTTACGACTCGCCTAGCCGTCGACTGCCCGACATCAAGGAGCGCCTGCACTTCTTTTCGCGTTATCTCCTGATGATTTGCCGAGAAGTGCAAATGGCTTCTTCTGTTCATTATGATTAGCAAATGGTTAGAAATGACTAGAAAGATAAGGCTAATGGATGGAATGCTGATTGGCTCTGCTTTCGCCGATTCTTGCCGTTTGTGTCTGTGCTTTCATGTGGGCTGGCCTGTTGTTTGGAGCGGTTATAAGTATTGGCTAATAGCGCGACAGCCGCGCAGCCGCATAAGGCCAGATGCCCCGTTTGTTCGGGAATTGCTATTCTGACGTTCGCTCACAGGTGAAATGGTGGAAAATGATGGCAAGCGGCAGGGAAAGGGAAAGGTGCGCGCATGGGTGAGCGTTCGTTGAAGGCGGTTGCGAAGGCGCTGGCGGGTTGGGTGGACGCTTGCCCCACCGAGCGCGCCGACGGCTGCGCGCTTGCGAAGGGCGCGGGCTTTCCTGCCGGCGACGCGCTGCGCGAGATGCGCCTGCAGCGCGTGCTGGCCAACACCACGTACTTCCGCCATTACCCCAACCCGACGCACAATCCCATCGTCGAGCAGCTGTGCGTGCATCTTGACGCCGTGGGCATGAGCGGCAACTTCCTGACGGGGAAGGACCCGCTGAAGCACTTCTCATCAGGCGAAACGTTCCTGCCGCGCTCGAAGCGCAATGTGGACGCGCACTACGCGAAGCCGCTGGTCGAGGTTATCGAGGAGCAGCTTGATGCGCTACTTTCCGACGCGTCGTTCACGCCGCAGCAGCGCGAAGAGGCCGTCGCCATCGCCGCGGCCATGGAAGACGAGCTGCTGTTCTACGACGGGCTGCGCGCGCAGGCGAAGCGCCAGGCGGAAATCGGCGACAACACGTTTATGCTGCGGGCGTTTCGCCGGCTTGTTCCCATTTGGGTTGCGAAGCAGGATTGCTGCAAGGTTTGGCAGCCGTTTTCGGGCAATCGCGGCCCCGGCGCGAAGCCGGTGGCGCTTGACGCCGCGTTCGCGCCGAACCTGTTCGGCAGCCGCTTTTTCGACACGGAACGCTGGTGGGGCTGCTGCCCGGGCGAGGCGTGGGGCGAAGGCGAGGGCGAAGAGGCGCTGGTGGCTGAGCCCATCAATGCGCTTATCGACGAGATCGTGCGTAACGACGAGGGCATCGAGGCCATGCGCGGCGAACGCTTCCGGGCGCTGATGGTTGAGAATCGGGCGCGTTACGTCGCGCTGGTCGAGGCCGCCGTACGGCCGGGCGGGCCATTCGTGCCCGATAGCATGGTGGACGACCCGCGCGGCGGCACGGCTGAGGCGCGCGAGCTGCTCGTGGAGCTGTCGGTTGCCGATTTATTCCGGTCGTTCGACGCTGCGTTGTTCCCCGAGGCGCTCAAGTGCAAGGCGAACCTGGTGTTCGGCGTGTACTTGGCGCCGGTGGTGGGCATCGTCAACTGCCAGGAGCTGCCGTTTGCCTTTGCGGGCGAGGGCTCGCTTGGCGAAGGCACCGTGGAAGCTTCGGACTGCGTGCCGCGCGGGCTTGGCGACAACGTTGCGCTGGGCATCGGCGCGCCGCCCGTTACCATCAGCGTGAATCATGCGTTGTCGGGCGCCGCGTTCACCGCCAGCAGGGCCATCGAGTTTCCCGCAACCGAAGCGGACGTGCCGGGTGGCGCGTTGCTGTGCATCGTGGGGCGGCGTTACGATAGCTCGAAGTGGGATGGGCTGCGCCGCGCGCTGTCGGGCGTGGCGCGGGCGTATTTCGGCGTCGGTGTTGCTGCGGGTGTGAGCGAGGGCGAAGACGCGTTTGCGGGCGACGGTTCGCGTGGTGCGCTGCGCACGGGCATGGATTCGGAAGCTGAATCGAATGCCGGCTTCGAAGCGGATTCGGGCATTGTTGCGGGCGCGCCCGCTGCCGAGGGTGCGCGCGGCATGTCGTATGCGGAACGCTTCGTTGACCAGGAGATAGATGCCGTGTTCGGCGCAGACGAGCAGCGTTGGGTTCCGTTGGTGAAGCGCCTAGTGCGTGAGGAATGCTTCCCGGCGAACGCCGCGGCGAGCCTTGGTTTCGCGCGTTTACGCGATGGCTTCGAGCGCGCTGTGCAGCGGTTCTGCGCCAGCCCGGAAGTGGCGGCCGCGCCCGAAGAGGCGCCGTCGAAAACAACGCTGCGCAAGTGCCTGTTCCAGGGCAGCGGCAGCATCGTGGCCGCCCTGGAAGCCCAGGAGCTCGATAGCCTGTATGCGCTTGCGAGGCGCGTGGGGTGGAACGCCGCCGCGGCGCGCCTTACGCAGCTACGGGTGGAAGACGACTTCGGGTTCGTCGACCACGGCGCCGTCAAGGTGGCTCAGGCGGTTGCGGCCGGCGCCAGCGGCGTTAAGGTGCCGGCGCGCGACCGCATGCTCGACATCTCGCGCAACCAGCTGCTTGCCCAACTGCGTGCGTGCGTGGCGGCCGCGATACCGCCCGCGTTTGGCCCGGTGGGGAAGCGCCTGTTCGCGCCCACCATCATGGATTTCCTGACATGCGGCGTGCTTGCGTGGGCCGAATCAGAAGGCGAAAAAAACGCTCCCGCTGCTGGAGTCGTGCCTATCCGCCGCGTTCGACCGCTTCGTTGCGTTCGAGAAGAGCATCACGCTCGAGTGCCGTCCCGCCGGCGTCGAGCTCGACGAGGAAGCGGCGCGGCACCTGCGCGTCATCAGCAGCAGGCACGTGGCGCTGTTCCTTGACGAGCGCAACGGGCACCGCTTCAGCGCGGCGTGCCTGGACGGCAAGAACGGCATCATTGCCGACACGGACGCCGCGCCGACCCAGTTCAGCCTGTCGCGCCATGACGACGCAGCCGCCCGTCGCCTCGACCGCGCACGCCGCTTCGCCCGCCAGCCCGACCTGCCGCTAGCGCCCGAAGGCACCGTGTTCACCCTAAGCCCCTACGACGTGCTCGAAATCCCCGTCTACGAAGGCGTAACCATCCGCATCAGCGACTAAACGCAGAAAACCTGACAAATGACCTGTCCCTTTGTCAGGTTTTCGGGCGGGAGGCGCCCCGTCGCGCGTTTTACTTGCTGTCGGAAATCAGTTCAGCTTCGATGGTGCCGGCGCGCATGGTGTAGGCACGTGTGCAGAACTCGCTCATGAGCGGCATGTTGTGCGTGATGAAAAGAAACGCTGTGTTCGTTTCCTTGCGCAGCTCTTTCAGCAGTTCCATGATACGCGCCTGCACCGTCACATCAAGCGCGCTTGTCGGCTCGTCGCATATGAGCAACCGTGGGCTTGCGATGATGGCGCGGGCGATGGCCGCCCTTTGGCATTCGCCGCCGGATAGCTCGAAGCAGCGCTTCGACGCGTACGACGCGGGCAGACCGACCGCTTCAAGCAGTTCTGAAACTCGTTTCTTCGCGCTTTTGCGGTCGTAGCCTTCCTGGTACACTAGTCCTTCTCGTATGCCGTCGCCGATACTCATGGATGGCGAGAACGAAGCCTCGGGGTTCTGGAAAATCATCTGCATGCCAAGCCACGTTTTGCGCAGGTTCCGTTTTGCCTCAAGGCTCAGCTTCTTGTCGGCTGCCACTGTTTGGCCGCAAAACGTTACGGAGCCCTGATCGGCCTTTTCAAGTCGGGCGATAATGCGCGCAAGGGTCGATTTGCCGCACCCGCTTGGGCCGATCAGTCCCACGCATTCGCCCGGCATGACGTCGATCGACGCATTCGAGAGTGCCTGGAACTCGCCTTTCGAGTGCGGGTCGGGATACGTTTTCGACACGCCCTGCACGCTCAAAAGCGCTTCCGCGGAATCAAGCGCCTGGTTCGTCATAGCGCGACCCTCCTGTAGCTTCGTTCCATCTTGGGCACGGAATCGACAAGCGTTCGCGTATACGGATCCCGGGGGCGCTCGAGCACCTCTTCGCGCGAGCCCGATTCCACGATTTCCCCGTCGTGCATGACCATGATGCGCGGTGCCAGCTCGGCTGCAAGCTCGATGTCGTGGGTCACTAGCAGCAGAGCGACCCCGTCAACCTCGTTCACCTTGCGAAGCAGATTGGCGACCTTTTTACGGTTGTCGCTGTCCAGCGCGCTTGTAGGCTCGTCGGCAAGAAGCAGCTGCGGGGCTCCCGCAAGCGCGATGGCCAAGGCCACGCGCTGGCACAGGCCGCCCGACAGCTCGGACGGAAGCGAGGACAAAACGCGCTCCCCGTCCGTCACGCCCATGCGCTCAAGCAGCTCAAGCTTCGTGCCCGCATCCGCGCGCATGCCGTGCGCTCGCAAGCTCTCGTCGAATTGTCGTCCAACGCTGAAAAGCGGGTCGAACGATTCCTGGCCGTTTTGGAAGACGTATTTCGCGCCCTCGCATCGGTACGCGCGCAGCGTTTTGCCGCGAAGCCCCAGAACGTCTTGTCCCGCATAGCGAATGCCCCCTGCGTCAACACGCAGCGCTTTCGGCGCCAGGCCGGCGATGGTTTTGAGCAGCGTGGATTTGCCCGAGCCGCTTTCGCCCACAAGGGCAACGCTTTCGCCGGAGCGCATGTTGAAGCTAATGGAACGAAGAACCTGAGTGCCCCCGAAAGAGGCGCTCAGGTTCGAAACTTCCAAGAGCGGCTGTTGAGCACAATCTTGCATCAAGAAGACTTTCTATTTGACGTCGGTGTCAACGGTGACGAAATAGTACTCAGACGGAGCAGCGTCAAGGCCGCTGACGTTCTTGTCGTAAACAACCGTGGACTCGGAGTTGGCGAAGAACACGAACGGCAGGTCGTTGAGGACTTTCTGGCTGATTTGCTTCGCGATGGTGTTGCGCTCGCTCTCGTCGAACGTGGTGTTGAGCTTTGCGACGAGCGCGTCAACATCGGGGTTCGAGTACTTGCCGAAGTTGTTCGAAGAGGTGCTTGCGAAGGCGATGTTGGCGAAGTAGGCCGGGTTGCCGGTCGGGGCCATCGCGTAGCTGTCAAGCGCCATGTCGGGGTCGTCCTTGGCGAACGTCTCGGCGTCTTCCATGAAGTAATCCGTCGGGACGATGTTGAGCTTGATGCCAGCCTGGGCAAGCTTCGACTGGAGGTCGTCTGCAAGCTGGACGAAGCGCTCGTACTTGGTGCAGGTGTACAGGTCGAGCTCCACGGGGGTGCCGCCAAGCTCGCGCACGCCGTCGTTGTCGGTGTCGACGATGCCGGCGGCCTCAAGGGCCTTGCTAGCTGCGTCCACATCGCAAGAAGAAACCGTGACGTCAAGGCCGTCCGTGCCGCCGAACGGCAGAGTCGGGCTGTACACGCCCCAAGAAGCGGTGGACGAGCCCTTGCAGATGGTGTCAGCGTAGCCGTTGCGGTCGATGCAGTAAGCAACTGCCTCGCGGATCGCGTCGTTCTGGATTAGGGGATGCGTCATGTTCATGCGAATGAAGTCGGCGCGAGAGTTCGTGCGTTGGGACACCTGATAGTCGCCGGAAGCCTCCAGCGTGGTAAGCGTGGATGCGGAAGGCATGGCTACGGCCTGGATTTCGCCGTTCTGCATCGCCATCGTGATGGCGTTGTCGTCGGCGAAGCAGGTGAGCGTCACTTCGGAAAGCTTAGGCGTGCCGTTCCAGTAGTTCTCGTTGGGAACCATGACGATATGATCCTCGGCCTTGAACTCCTTCATGACGTAGGGGCCGGTGCCCGGGGTGGACTTGGCGTAGTTCACATCATCGCCAACGTAGTACACGCACAGCAGCGGATCGCACAGGGTGTTCTCCAGGGAAGGGAGCGCCTCTTTGGTGGTGATGGTCAGCGTGTTGCCGTCAGCTTCAAGAGACTCGTAGTCCAAAACTTCCGTGGCGCGGGAATTTTCGGCATACGTGCGCTCCCAGGCGGTCTTGACCGCGTTTGCGTCCACGGACTTGCCGTTCGAGAACTTGATGCCGTCGTTGAGCGTGACAATCCACGTGCGGTCGTCCTGGCGCTCAACCTGCTTGGCCAGCCAAGGCTCGGGGCCCAGATCGTCGCTCACCTTGCAGAGATTCTCGACGATTCCGTAGTAGGACAGATACCAGCTATCCCAATCGGATGCCGGATCCATGCTCTCGGCGTAGAAGTACGTCGTCGAGCCCGCGTGCAAGGTCTTTTCGGTGCTTGCCGAAGATGCCTTGCTCTCGGTGGAGGCATCGTTGCCGGCGCAGCCGACCATCGTCAGCGCCGCCGCAAGCAGTCCGGCGAAAAGCATGGTGGCGAAGATGCGCCCGATGCCCTTTTTCGTCATTTCCATTGTTACTCCTGTAGTACTCATTTTCTTACCGTCAAACTGTTTCGATAAGGTTTTCACCCTCATAGTTTCGCCTTGCCCTTCGTAAGAGGCCTCACCTTCCTTTCCCTTCCCTTTCTTCCCAGAAGCTTCGATATGAAGCTTGGATTGGTTTTGGATGCTTGCGGCGCGTTCCTTGCGTCAAGCGCATCGCGAAGCGAGTCGCCGAGGAAATTGAAAAGCACCACGGCGATGAACAGCGCAACCATGGGCACGAGCATGCACCACAGCGCGTATTGGAATGTCGGTTGAGCCTCGGCGATCATGGTGCCCCATTCGTTCGTGGGCCGCTCGGGCCCAAGTCCGATGAACGAAAGCCCTGCCATCGTAAGGATGATGTCGCTCATGGAAAGCGCGCCCATGATGGCGATGGGGCCTGCGATTTCGGGAACAAGGTACTTGAGGATGATCGAAGGGGTTCTCGCCCCGCACATGCGCGCGGCTTTGAGGCAATCTGAGCGCTTGAACGAGATGGCGATGCTGCGCGTTAGGCGGGCGAACTGAGTCCAGTACACCGCCGCGATGGCGATGATCATGTTGATCGTCCCTTGGCCGAGTATTCCCGCGATGGCAACGGCTAAAACGAAGCTCGGGAAGGCTTGGAAAGCGGTGACCACCTTGTTCACCAGGTAGTCCGCCGCGCCTCCGGCGTATCCGCCGAGAAGCCCAGCGAACGTGCCGATTACCACCACGACAAGCAGGACGCCGAATCCAAGGAGCACCGATTCCCGGCCGCCCGCAAGCGTTCTGAGCAGAACGTCTCTGCCACCTTGATCGCTTCCCAGCAAGAATCCGTCGGTGCCGGGTGCTTTCAGGGCTTTCGCAAGCTCGGTTGCATTCGGGTCGCCGGGGATGACAAGGGGCGCGATCAGAAGCATCAGCACGAAGGTGACGCACGCGACAAGCGCAATGATGAAGGTTGTTTTCTGTCGTCCGCTACGCATGCGAGCCCCCTTGCGCCTTGAGCGTCTTGCGCGTGCGGTGCTTTTTGATTCCCTCGCCTTTGATTCTTGGGTCGATAAAGCGGTACGAGGCATCGATGATCCCGTTCATGACAAGGTATATGACGGCCATGGTCAGGGCATACGCGCCGATAAACGGGTAATCCCTGTGGCCGATGGCCTCGATGGACTCGAAGCCAAGCCCTGGCCAGTGAAAGATGCTTTCGACGATGGCCGACCCGCCAAGAAGCATGCCCAGGGAAACCCCCACAAGGGTGAGAAGGGGAACGGAGATGTTTCTGAGCACGTGCACCCAAAGGATGCGCGCTTCGCCGACGCCGCGCGATCGCAGGCCGTTCACATAGGGCTTCGACATTTGCTCGATGGCGTAGGCGCGTATCTGGCGCGAGAACCACGCAGTCAGCGGCAGCGCAAGCGCAAGCGTGGGAAGTGCGATTCCCGATAGGTTACGCGTCGACAGAACCCCCACCATCTTGAGCTTGACCGAGAAGACGTAGAGCAGCAAAAGCGCTATGAAAAACGACGGCATGGAGTTGAAAAGGTAGGTCACCGCGCGCATTGCGTGATCGAACAGCCCCCCTTGACGCTGCGCGCACATCAAGCCAATCGGAACGCCAAGCAACAGCGTGAGTGCCATGGCCGCGAACGAAAGCGCCAGCGTATAAGGGATGGCCCCGAATAGCGTTTCGGCTACAGGAGCTCCGTTTCGGTATGATTCGCCAAGATCCCCGTGAAGGACGTTTGCGATCCATTGCAGGTATTGCACCATGAAGGGCTGGTCAAGGCCGAGCTCGGCGCGCTTCGCGGCAAGCTGCTCTTCGGTCGGGGCTATTCCCATGGAAGTGAATGAATGGACGGCGGCATCGGAGGGGGACAGGTAAGACAGCAAAAACGCCATCAGCGTGACCAGCATGACCACGATGAAGGCCCCCAAGAGCCTTGCTACGAGCTTCTTCATTTTTGGGCTGCCACCATGAACAGGGGAGATGAGGCGTAGAAGGCCTGCTCGCCGGGCGTCCAAACCTTGCGCCAAACGTTGACGTCGGACTGCGCTTCCTTGAACCCTGCGTTTTTTAGGGCGTGAACGTCCCATTTGGGGCGCAACTTGGCCGTCATTGGCAGCTCGCGTGCGATGGCTTCGCATTCGGCCTCTTCGTCCTGGGTGGCCTTCGTGTTGTCCGCCCATCCGAGCTTTGCCGGGTCGGCCTGGTCGCATCGGCGCTCGCTGTCGGTTTCCTCGTCAACGAGGTAGCGATACCAGTTCGCGTCGAAGAACACGAGCCTTCCGCCCGGGCGAAGGATTCGGTGCCATTCTTTGAACGCGGCTAGAGGGTCTTGCATAAGCCAGGTGACGTTGCGCATCACGATAAGGTCGAAGGACTCGTTCGGGAAATCGGTATGGGACGCGTCGCCGATTCTAAAGGAGACGCGCTCGGGGACGCCGTAGGTGGCGACGTTGGTGCGGGCTTGCTCGATCATTTTCTCGCTGAAGTCCATTCCGATAACCTTGCAGCCAAGCGAGGACAAAAGCGTGCAGAAGAAGCCGGGGCCGCATCCAAGATCAAGCGCAGCCAGCTCTGCGGCGCCATGTTCGCGTTTGCTGTTTTGCATGCTGATTTGGGCGATGTGACTGTTGAGGATGGTGCGCCATTCGGCATAGTTGGCAGACCCGAACTCGGTAACCACGCCGTTCGAATAGGTCTGCGACCTGCGATTCCAATAACGAACAATGCGGTCGATTCGAGATGCCGCGTCGGCAGCTGAATCATCGCGAACTCTATATGACATTGCTAACCTTTCCCTTTTGAATCGAAAAGGTAACACAATTGTGCCCGAATGGTGTTACGAATTGAGAAAAGGTAACATTAAAGTATATCGGCTTGCGTGATAGGTTGCAGGGCGTGACGGGGAACGAAACCTGTCCCCTTGTCAGGCTTCGCTGCCTTCGCTAGCGCTTGTTGTAGCGGTAGGCTATCCAGGGGCGGGAGGCGGCTAGTCCGTCGATGGTGCTGCGGTGGAACGTTTCGCCGGCTTTGCGGGCGTGTGCGGCTTCGTCGATGCGATCCCACAGGCCGGCTTCAAGCGTGGCGTCCGTGACTTTCGTCATGTACGCCAAGTCCAGGTCGATGGGCGAAAGTGCCCACATGCGCAGTAGCGACAGCTTCGCCGTGGTCAGGTACTCGGCCATGACGTCGTACTCGAACGGCGTCATGCAGACATGCGCACGGCGACACGCAGAAGCGGCGGTGCGTGGAAAGCATGGCGAACAGGTCGTCGTCGGGCTCAAGATCGCCGTCGCGCACCAGCTCGGACTTGGCGGGCACGCAGCGGTAGAACGGGATGCCCGCGTCGTATACCTGGGCCAGCATGCCGCCGGCCATGGTGCCGTACAGGCCCGGGATCCAGTTGGCGTTTATGACTTTGCCGGCGTGGAACTCGTAGATGCCGTGGGCGGCGGGCTCCATGTGGTAGGTCATGGTGCCGTCGGCGGTTTTCTCGCGGTAGATGTTGCCGCGAACGGCCAGGTCACGCAGCGTTTCTTTCGCTTGCTCAAGCGTCATGCCCTCCGCGTCGGCGAACCATTGCGCGCTGAAGAACTCGTTGCGCGGCATGTCCATGCACCACAGCGCCTCCTGCGGCGTGTAGAACCCCTTGAGCATGGCCATTTCGTGGCCGCCTTCGACGGCGCAATAGCCGAAGCCGAACTTGTCAAGATACTCCTGGAATGCGCGGTACACCTCGTCTTCGGTCATGCCGCACGTGGCGAAATCACTCATTGAGACCCCCTTTAACATGAAGTGACGGTGCGTTCAAAGTAACAAGCGAAAACGCGCGTGAAAACGGGCGTGAGACAATTTCGCTGCAGCTGTTTCATGATTGGCAAATAAAAACGATTTCCCTCTTGCAATCGGTGAAACGATGCGGTCGACTGCGCGTTATAAACCTATAGTTATAAGGTGAAAAGTTAAGTGAAGGTGCCGGGCCGGGCGCCGTAAGGAAAGGAAGGGCCGCATGATTGAAAAGGGCTTGGTCGAGCGCATGTGCGCATACAACAAGGCCATCAGCGACCCGAACCGTATGAAGATGATCAAGATCTTGGGCTCGCATCCGGCGAATTCGCTCAACGTCAGCGACATTGCGGAGCTTCTGGGCATCTCGCAGCCTGCGGCCACGAAGCACCTGAAGATCATGGAAGCGGTGGGCCTGTTCACGCGCCAGCGCGAGGGGGCAAGCGTGTACTACGCGCTGTGCCAGCCGGCGCTTGACGAGTATCGCGCGCTGCTTGACCATGCGTTCGAGCACGCGTATTCGCCGTGCATCAACGGTTACGATTGCGCCACGTGTTCGTGCGCTGATACGTGTTCCTGAAAGGACGTGGCCACGCAGATCACCGGCTGGTCGATCTTCTGGCTGGTGGTGGCCATCTGCTTCATCATCCTGTCCAGCATGTGGATTTACGGCATGGCGTACAAGCAGACGCGCGCCGAGAAGGCCATGGTGTTCCCGGGCGACGACTGGATTAAGCCCGGCGAAAAGCACCTGCGCTACGATGCGGGCGTCACCATCGACGCGCCGGCCGAGCGTGTGTGGGCGCTGGTGAAGCAGTCGGGTCAGTCGAAGGCCGGCTGGTACAGCTTCGATTGGCTTGAGCGCTTTTTCACGTTCGATATCCACAACCACTACGACATCCATCCCGAGTGGCAGGATCTCAAACCCGGCGACTACCAGTGGTTCCACCAGGCGCCGCTGTCCATCGGCGAATGGGTGACGTGGGTGTCCGACGAGCCGCCGTACGGCTGGGCGTCGCATTCCGACACGCGCACCGATCCGGGCTACAAGAACCCCGGCCCGAACCAGGAGAAGGCGCTGAAGCTGTGGTTCAAGTACTTCTGCTGGACGTGGAACTGGCTGGTGGTGCCCATTGACAGCAACCGCTGCCGCCTGATCTGGCGCTGCGACTGCACGTTCGCGCGCTACCACCGCCTGAACAAGTACTTCGTCGTGTTCATCCTGGGCACCGCATCCATTGTGATGGGCCGCCGCTACATGGATGTCATGAAGCCGCTGGCCGAAGGCCGTTTCACGTACCCGGACTCCAAGAAGTAGCTGCGAAGGGTTGCCACCTGAAAGGGGATTGTCATGAAGAAGCATTTCGAAACCATCGTGCTGGGTGCGGGGGCTGCCGGCATGAACTGCTGCCTTGAGCTGCAGAAAGAGAACCGCGAGTACCTGCTTATCAGCCCGAACATCGGCGGGCGCATCTGCAACGACGAGCAGCGCCACATGAACTACGGCGCCGTGTTCTACTTTGGCACGTACAAATATATGCTGGCGTCGGGGCTGCTGCAGGGCACCGTCGACGTGCTGCCGAAGCTTTCCATGGGCCAGTGCCACCACGACAACGGCAAGGCCTTCGAGCCGGTGTCCATGACCACCGTGGCCGACGTGCCGTCGCTGTTCGCGTACATGAAGTGGATGCGCGACACGTTCATCCCGCGATACGCCGCGTTCTAGGCCCCTAGCTGCACGAACTGGGCGGGGGTGCCGGCGGTTTGCAGAAGCGCTTTGCCTGTGCCCAGGCCGCCGAAGCGCTGTTCTTGGGAATCGCTGAGCGCGAAGGCTTTCGCGATGGCGTTGCGGTCGTCGCCGTGCGTGCTTGCGAGGGCTATTTTCGTCACGCTGTTCGACAGCACGCCGGCCGGCAAAAGCGCAGGTCGCTGGTCGACGGTGGCGAAGCCGATTCCCGCCGCGCGCAGCTCTGCCAGCGCGCTTTCGTACAGATGCGCGAACGTGGTGGGCTGCCCGCTTGCTTGGTCGATGAGCAGCGAATGCGCCTCTTCCACCACGAACACCGTGTGCAGCGGGCGCGAGCCCAGGCTTCGGCTTGCGCGCATGATGCGCAGCAACAGCAGCATGCCGATGAACGCGCCGTCGTTGGGTCCAAGGTCGGAAAGCTGCAGGACTTTTGCGCGTCCCCCGAAGCTGAGCAGGTCGTTTGCGGTCAGTCCGCGCTTGACGGCGAACGCGGGGTTT
This sequence comes from Senegalimassilia faecalis, assembly GCF_004135645.1. Lineage (NCBI taxonomy): Bacteria > Bacillati > Actinomycetota > Coriobacteriia > Coriobacteriales > Coriobacteriaceae > Senegalimassilia > Senegalimassilia faecalis. The sequence continues at coordinate 2,287,334 of NZ_SDPW01000001.1, read as the reverse complement.
TGGCACAGCGCCCGCGCGCGGCTGGTCAAGGCGCCGGCTAGGTCTTGCGTCAGCTTCGCGCTTAGGCACGTTTCCTCTTTCAAATAGGGTTGGATTTGCATAAGGAAGTCGCGCACGGTTGGCCAGTCGGTGCTGGAGCTGGCGAAGCGGTTGGCGTCGATGCGGCGCAGGTGGTACAGGCGCTCGGTAAGCGCGCGCAAGTGCAGGGGAAGCGGCTGCTCCTTCAACCCGTAGACGTCTTCGATGCATGTGCACAGGTCTTGGATCCATACGCGCGGCAGCACGCGCGCATCTACTAGAAACGGGTTCGTCTGCAGCGTGGCGGTTCCGTTTTCGCCGTCGAAACCGAGCGTGGTTGCGGGCACGCCCGCGTTGCGCAGGGCGGCGACGTACTCGACTTTGGCGGGTTCGAGCACGACCACGCTGATGCCGCAGCCCACCAGCTGGGCAATCAACCGCACCATGGCCGTGGTCTTGCCCATGCCGGGCTGGCCCGTCACGCACAAATGGCTTGCCAGCACGCGCACGTCGATGGCGCACGGGCCGCTGTCGCTGTGCCCAAGGGCGATGCGCTCGCCCGATTGCGGCGAAGCGCCGCGCGCAAGGGCGGGCGCGGTTTCGCGGAGCGTGGGCGGCTGGGCGCCTGTTGACAGGGTGTGGGCTCGCGCGGCGAACACGGGCGATGACGCGCGCACGACCTGGCCGCTCTCAAGCGGGTTCAACTTTCCAAGCTTGCTTCCAAACATGGGGAACTCCTTTACTTTCAGGGTTGATCAGGTGGCTACTTAACGAAGCTTCTGACCAGCAAAAACAACAGGCCTATCGAAAGGAGCGCTGGCCCGAAGGCGTCGAACAGGCTTCTGATAAGGCCAGCAAGTGCCGAAGCAAGTCCGCCGCTTACCACGAACCCGAATGCTTGCCAGGCGATGAACGCCAGCGCCAGCAGCAGTACGGCTCCGACGATGAGGATGGTGGCGCTGCTTGCTTGCGCCGCCGGCTGAATCGACGAATGCGTCGTGAGGTTGTTCAGCTCCTGCACCACCAGCGTCCCGTTGCGCTCCTTGACCTTCGCCTGCACGATGTGCCCCTTCGCCACGCTGCCGCTGATGTCGCCGAACACCACCAGCGCGCGCTGTTGCGCGGCCAAGTCGTTGCCGAACGCGTTGATGGGCTCGACGAACAGGGTGGTTTTGTGCGTCTGCGTGCCGAACTCGTAGGGCTTGCCGTCGGCCACCAGCGCCACCCACTTCCCAGACGCGTTTTGAATCGACTGCTGCGCCACCACCTCCACCACGCGCCCGCTGACAATGTCGCCCTGCACCAGGGGCGTTTGCACGCTGTTGCCAAGCGCCTCGCACTCGGCAACGGGGTTCGACATGCTGTTTTCGCTGCTCATGGTTCGCCTTTCGCTCTCTTACTTCCGTGTCTGCATTGTTGCCTTCTCGTTCGCGCGCCGTTGCGCAATGGGGCGCGTTGCCGGTCGACACAATGGGCGCCGGAAGGTGATTCGCTGAAGACAGAAGAGATGCGATATGGCGAAAGCAATCGTCTGACCTGCGAATTTGCCTTCCTTAGAGCTATTTGCGGACAAGGAAGGAGCGTGCGATGTCCGAATTCGACGACGTGGACGAGACGGACGGAGAGGCTGACGAGACGGGCGCGGCCGATATCGAAGTAGGCGCGTGGTGCGTTGCCGGCCTGGTTGCGTTCGATGCGGCCGCCGGCCTTGACTTTCCCGATGAGCTTTCGAGCGGCGAAAGCGGGCTGGACCCCGGTGCATTCGACCCCGGCGGGCAAGAGGTGGTGCCGGCAAACCAGGTGCTCAGCGTTCCCGATGAGGTGGCAAGCCAAGCGGCGCAGTCGCTGAGCGAGTTCGACGAAACGCCGTCCGCTGCGCCGCCGCCCGGCTCGATCGACGAAGCGCTCGACGCCATGACGTACGACGAGCTTGTCGAGGCGCGCGAGCAGCTGGTCGTCGGCAAAGAAGTTTCCGAATACGAAAGCCTCATCGATGGCGTGAACCCGAACTTCGACCCCAACGTGGACAACGTGTACGCGCGTAATTGCGGCGGTTGCGCGTTCGCCACGTGGGAGCGGCTGTCGGGCATCGACCCGCAGGCGCAGGCCGATTGGCGCAACATCGGCACCCTCGGCGGGATGGAGGAGGCGTGCGACATGCGTTTCGCGGATTGCGCGCCTGACCAGCTGGAACAGTTCGCGCGTTCGCAAGGTCCGGGCTGGCACGGCATGTGCGCCATGGAGTGGCCGCCCGACGGCGAAACCGGCCACTGGGTGAACCTGGCCACCAGCGAGACGGGCCACGTGTACGTGCTTGACAGCCAGTGCGGCGAGGTTAGCCTGCTGCGCGACTACGTGCAGGAAAACCCGGCCATTCGCTATCACGTGAATGTGCGATAACCTGGGAAAACAAGCAAGGAAGGATACGATGATGAATGACGGAATGTTTGCGGGCAGCAACAATGCGGCGGGCGAGCCGAGCAACGCCATGCGGCAGGCGGCGGCGCAGCGCTTGGGCTGCGGCGTTGCTGACCTGCGCTTTAGCGAAGTGGGGCCGCAGGTGCCGGGAGCATTTTTCTTCTCGGTCGGCCCGCGCCTTGGCGCGCCGCGCGTGCTGATCGATGCGGCGGGCGAGCAGCTGTGGCGCCCCAGCGCCTATTCGCCAGCGCGTCACACGCGCGAATGGCTTGCCGGCGAACGCAACTAGGAAGGGACGAGGTGGGGCAAAGGGGTAGTCCCTTTGCCCCGCTATGTTGATGTTTGCCCCGCCCCCCCATTGTCTTCTTCGTCGGGTGCGGTTGTTGCAAGCTCGCTTGTCCAAACTGGGACAAGGGGACTGTCCCTTTGTCCCAGTTCATCGGATTGGCGGGTGGTAGGTCTCGCTGATGACGGCTAGGCCGATGGATTGCAGCTTGGCGACGATGCCGCAGGCGAACGCGATGTCGTTGCGGGCGCGCGTGTCCCACAGCTTTGCGAGCGCGGCGTCGCGTGGGGCGCCGGCAGGCAGGGGCGCCGCGTCCGTCTCGGGCGTTTCGCACAGGTTTGCCCAGGTCAACAGGTACTCGTTGGCCCCGGCGGGTCGCGTGCCGTCGGCGTTGCGCTCGGCGTAGCGAAAGCCCAGCTGCTCGTGCAGCGCGCGCCAGCTTTCGTGCTCCCATTGGGCAACCAGCAGCATTTGCCCGCAGGTGAGCTGGCGTACGCGCCGCGCGCGGTAACGGGGCAGGCTAGCAAGCTGTTCGGGAACCAGCGCGCAGCCCAGCCGTTCCACGTAGCTGAGGATGCCGTCTGCCTGACGCAGCCCCTGCTTGATTTTGACGGGGTCTTGCGCGAAGAAGTCCTCAATGAGGTCGTTGCGGCCTGCGCCGGCCGCGTTGCGCCATTCGCCATGACATGCCAGGGCGATGTCGAATTTGCGCTTGGCCAGGACATACAGCGGGTTTTGCGCCGCGCGCAGCTTGTCGACGGCGTCGCAGAAGCCGAAGCGCCCAAGAGCCGGCTTGCCGCCGCCGTCTTCGAACGGGCTTGCTGCGCCCTGCGCGGAAGGCGCAGCTGTCGCGTTCTCGAGCTGAGTCGCCGCCGCTTTGCCCGGCGAATCCGGGGTTGCGCTTCCGAGTGGTTTCGGCTCCGGCATCGCATCTGTGCTCAAGCCAGCCTCGATATGATGGGGCAGCGCTTGCGTTTCTGGCTGCACGTGTGCGACGCTGGCGGTTTCGGCCAGCGCGGCAAGGTCGCTTTCGCTAAGCGGTCGAACGTCGAAGCAGCCGTAGCGGATGGCGAAAAATCCCATGCCCGGCAGGGCGCAAGCGGCGTCGATATCGGCTGCGCACAGCGAGCCAACGGCCTTTCCGCAAAGCGCACTGGCGGTTACAAGCAGAAGAAAACCCAGGTCAACAATCTGGTTCGTCAGCATGGGCGCAGCAACGCCTTTCGCGCGCGCCCAGGTGCACAGCGTGTTGTAGCACGCAAGCGTCGAATAGTCCGACGGTCGGCTCGATGTAACCAGCGACTCGAAATCAATCAGCCCCGCGCGGATGTCGGCGGGCGCGTTTCCGTACGCGCGCACACACACGTTCGAGGGCTTCAAATCCAGATAAAAAGCGCCGTGCTCGTGCATCGGCGCCAGCTCGGCGCCGATGTCGAATGCGATTTTCGCAACCTGCCGTGTGCGCTCGGTGCTTCCGACGGGCGCAAGGCGAACCCCGCGTCGGCCAGCTTCGATATGCGGTGCCGCGGCCCCTTCGCCGATCATATCCGCCAGCGAAACGCCCAGGTCCTCTTCGACCAAACAGGGGAAAGCCGGGCGATTGTCCGGAGCGTTGCCTACGTTGTTGAAGCCTGCCGCATCGTGCGTCGCGTTGCCCGCAATGCCTGAGAGCGCGCTGCCGCTGCAAGTATCGCGCGCGTCCGCGGCGGCCGCTGCTTTGCTCGCATAGCTTCCGCCCGTCGTTCCATTCACGCTGTCATTCGCGCCGCTGACCTGCGGTTTCTCGCGGTGGCACACGTCGAACACGCGCGGGCCGACCCCCAGGCTGTTCGCCAGCTCAAGCTTCTCGAATTCTTTCTCGAACGCCCTGCGGTCGCTGAAGAACGTGGCTACGACGGGAATGGCGTTCGCGCCGTCGGCGTCAACATAGCAAGCGCGATACGTCTCCTTGCGTCGCGACGACACGAGCGGGCGAGCGTGCTCGCCAAAGACAAGCCGCAAGCGTTCGCCAGCCGCATAATCGGCCCGCGACCAGCCTGTTTCCGTTTCGGTTTCCGCAGATTGCGAGCCCGCGGCACCGCCGCAGTCGGCCTCGGCTTCCGCTCCCGCTGTCAGCAATCCCGTAGCACTCTCGGTAGAGTCAACGCCACCGACATCCGCTCCTGCGGCCAGCGCGAAATCGCCTGCCAGCTGGCGCGCCCCAGCGCCCTCTTCCGCGGAAGGCACCGCAGCGTTTTCAGCAGAACGCGCCCTCACTTCGCGGCCACGGCTTCCTGCAGAAACGCGTAGGCTTTCGGCGATCCGCACACGATGCTTTGCGGCGCGGCGTACTGCATGGGTGCGCCGTCCCAGTTGCTGGATTGCCCGCCGGCTTCCGCCAAGATCAGGCACGCGGCGGCGTAGTCCCATGGTTTCAGGCGCTTCTCGAAATACCCGTTGATGCGCCCGCACGCCACGAAGCAGATGGCCAGCGCCGACGAGCAGATGCGCCGCAAATCCAGGCAGTGCTTGAACACGTTTTTCGCCACGTCGAACGCCTCGTCGGCCTCGTGCTTGCGCGTGGAACCGGCGCCGAACTCGATAAGGCAGCCGTCCACCGGGCGGTCCACCACGGCGATGGGCGCGCCGTTCAGCGTGGCGCCGCGGCCCGCTTCGGCGCAAAACACCTCGTCAGCGAAGGGGTTGTACACCACGCCGAACACGGGGCGCTCGTCTTCCACCAGCGCCAGCGACACCGACGACATGTTGTAGCCGAACACCAGGTTCGTGGTGCCGTCGATGGGGTCCAAAATCCAGCGCCGCCGCGCCAGCTCGCCGGGCTCCTCCTCTTCCGACATGAACCCGATTTCGGGGTGCAGCGCCCCCAGCTGCTGCTTCAGGTGCTCGCTGATGCGCAGGTCAACCTCGGTGACGAAGTCGGCCTCGCCCTTCATTTTCACCGACGACGACAGCGCCTTGTCGAAGATGATGGGGCGGGTTGACCTGACGGCGTCGATGACGGGTGCGAAATCCATGCTCATTTAGGCCTCCTTGAGGGTTTCGAGCAAATCGGGGCATTCGGACGCAAGGAACCGGTTGAGCGCGTCTTCGGTTTCGAAAACGTACACCTCGCCTGACTTGCAGCTTTGCTTTAGGTTGTCGCGACTGATGGCGTCGGCGAACGAACCGTCCAGCACGTAGCGGTCCTGGTGCGATGATACGCGAAAATCGTGGATGCCGCGCCGGTGACCTGCGGAAATCGAGAAGTCGCCAAACGTTTCGGCTATGCGCTTGTGCGCTTCGTAAATGCCGGTGAGCCGGCCGGCGTCGTAGGCGTATTCGGCGGTCCATTCCGTTTTGTTGCGGCCCAGGCGCGGCACCACGCGGCCGTCTTCGCCAAGCGCGGCCTTGTAGTTCACGGCGTCGGCGTGGATCATGCGTGGCGCGGTGGTCGAGCAGCTGAAGCGGATGGTGCCGATGCGCAGGTAGTCGGGCAGGCTTTGCGAAAGGTGCACGTGATGGTACGTTTTGCCGAACGCAAGCCCCGGCACGCCCTCGCGCGAGAAGCCGCGGATCCAGCCGGGCGTGGCGCCCGTGGATTTCGCGCCCTCGATGAACGTGGCCAGGCGCGTGCGCAGCTCGGTGACGCTTCCCACGGCGTTCACCGTGTTGCCGGCCAGGCTGTTCGCGAACGCCACTTGGCGGCGCGTCTGCGCGTCAAGCGTTGCGGGGTCCGCCGAAAGCGCGGCCGTGAGCTGGGGCAACTGGAACACGATGATCTTCTGCCCGTTTTCCTCGGCGTGCGCGAACGCGTAGCGCGCCTCAAGCTCGGTCCAGCTGGCACACGTGCCGTCGGGCAGGTCAAGCACCGAGCCGCTGCGGTCGGACAGCAGCAAGATGAAGTAGTCCGAGTCGTCGATCAGCTGCTCGATGTCGCGAAAGCCGTCTTTCGACTGGATGGTGAAGAACTCGGTGGAAATGGGGAAGGCGTCGAACGACAGCAGCACGTCAAGCACCGCGCGGCGCTCTTCGCGCAGCTCAGTGGGGCACGACACGAACGCGGTGTGCAGCTTCTTACTGGGCATCGGCGGCTCCTTGGGGCGAGGGCGCGACGGGCGGGCGGAGCGCGCCGTCAATCGCGGTTGTTTGACAGGTGAGTCCATGATAGCCGCTTGCGCCCGCAAGAGGTGCGACCTTGCGCGAATTGCCCGTCGCACCCGCCGATTGCCTGGCGGGCGCGACGCTATTCGTGATGAGAACCCTTGTGCTCGGGTTTCTTCGCGATGTTCGGCGTGATGGGCGAGAGGGGCGCTGGGCACTCGACGATTCCTGCACTTCGAAGTAAGCAGTTGGGCATCGCTGTGGGCGACACGGGCACGTTCGACCCGCAAACGAAGACCATCAATGCGATTTCCGGCGCCAAGGTGACGCTTCATTCGTTCTACAACAACCAAGAGGTTTCCGGCACCACCGACGAAACCGGCAAGATGGTCTTGAACATCGACGGCCTGTGCAGCGACCACCTGGCAGAGGTTGACGAACCGGTTGACAGCGAGGGAAAGCAGCTTGACTACCTTTCGTTCTCGAACCCTGCTATGAGGGTTTCCCGGCGGTCTTCTAGCAAGGGCATTTGCTGCCTTGTCGGCACAAGCCTTGTTCGTCAGGCGTACCTGCTCAAGTTCAACGAGGACTTGTCGTATCAATACGTGCCCATCTCGACCTACGATATGGCTGCGCTGCCCGATGAATACGCCGCAAGCCCGTTGGCGGCCGCGGCGGTGACACCAGCGGCAAGGGCGACACTGACGGCAAGGGCGACGGCTCCGCGCATCGACTCGTCGACACCGGCGACCACAACATCATCGGCAAACTACTCTTCGGCAACGGGAAACAGGAAAGCCCGCACAGCCGAAAGAGCGCAAACACCAAAGCGCCCAAGACCACATCCTCGGGCGCTTTCTATGCAATGGTAATCAACCCCAACAATCAACCCTTTCACGGTGAAGGGGCTACGCTGCGCGGAAGCGCAGGACCACTTTGCGGTCTTGGGTGGCTTGGGCTTCGTCGAAGGTGCCCGAGGCCAGCGAGGTTGAATCGCGGTCGCCGACGCCTGCGGCCGTGACCTGGGCCGGATCGATGCCTCGGGCGGTTAGGGCATCGGCTACGGCTTGCGCGCGGCGCGTGGAAAGCTCCATGCCATGGTCGGGGTACAGCTGAGAGGCGGCGGTGTGACCTTCGACTTCAACGGTGTAACCCTGCTCGCGAACCTGCTCGGCGATGCTGGCGAGCAGCTCGTCTGCGATTTCGGGGTCGGCGAAGGTTGCCTCGCCGCCGACGAACTGCAGCTGCGCGTCATCAAGGGTCACTTCGACGCTTTCACCAGGCGCAACGGTGGGAAGCGTTAGCGCATCGCTTTCGAACGCCATCACGGCGCATGTGGGAAGCTCGTTATCGCAGTCAAGCGGGGCAAGCTGGCCGGGCTCAACCACGGCCGTGCCGCCGCCTTCTTCCACTACGGCCGCAAGCAGCGCGGCGTTTTTGCCGGCGGCGGAAGCGGGCATCGTTTGGGCACCCGTGGTTTGTCCCAGGCCGTAAAAGTGCACGTCGATGCCGCTGAAGTTGCCGATGGCGTTCAGCTCGCGCAACTGCGCGGCAACGTCGTGCGCATCGGCGGCCAACAGCTCGGGCGTGGTGGCCAAAAGGCCGGTGGTCGAAATGCCGGAAGCCACAACGCAGATGGCCTTGCGGTCGCCGACGGCGTTTGCCTGCAGGTCGGACGCTGCAGCGTTCAGCGCCGCCAGCAGGTCTACTTCGGGCTTGCTGGCGCGCAGGTTGCAAGCGTCCTTGAATACGGCTTTCGTGCTTGTATCGGTCTCTTCGCGCTTGTTGGCCTTCGAGTTCGAGGTGGCCGTGTACACGGCGCCGTCCACGCTGCCGGCGGAGTCGACGGTTGACACGTAGCCGCAGCCTTCCACGGCCGCCTTCGCGAAAGCTAGCGCGTTGTTGGGGACGCGGAACGCCTGGCCTTGCGCGGCCGTTACCACCAGCGCTGCATCGGAGCATTCCACCTGGTCAGTGGGTACGGCGGATGTTTTCACGGTGTAGGTGCCCAGGGCTTGCGGTTCTTCGGTCTGCTGCCCGCAGCCGGCCAGTGGCGCCGTTGCCAGCAGCGCGCACAGCGCCACGGCCAGTGCGCGGCGGCGAACGGGGGAGGGGGTGCGAGACGTGCGTTTCATGATGGTCCTTTCGTTGCGGGTTTTCCGATGTCTGTACGGTAGCGACTGGGTTTTCGCCCCATTGCGCAACCGGTTTTCCGGCTGGGCCGCGTTTCGGCTGCGGGGCGGGTCGTCTTGAACAAATCCGGTTTCGTTGCTGCCGAGAGCTGTGTCCTCCGCCCGTTGCGCAACCGGATGCGCGGCTCGGCCTCGCACCGGCCGCTGGCTTGAAGCCTCGGGGCCTTTGCGCTGCTGTCATAATGCGGCGCGGCGTTCGGTCCCGTTGCGCAACGGCGTCAAACGCTTGCCGGTACCGTTTTCCCAGCAACAACGCCGAGGAAAGGAACCGATCATGGCGAAAACCCCTGTTGACGATGCGATTATCGTCGAGCACATCGCGAAGCTGCTTTCGGGTGCGGATGAGCCGACTGCTGCCGTTGGAGCGCCGGCAGCGGCTGCCGACGATGAAATCGAGCTGGTTGCGGCAACTGAGGACGCGGCTGACGTCGAAGGCGAACGCGACGCTTCCCCCTTGACGCCGCATGACGCCGCTGTGAACGCTTGGTCTGCGCGCTTCGGGGTGCTTGGCGTCAAGCTTTCCGTTGCTCTTTCCGCTTTGTGCACCAATCAGGACGACATCGAGGTCGCCGAGGAGCCTTTGCGCGCGCTTGCCTTGCTGCTGGAGAAGGCACCCGTTGCCGAAGACCAGCTTTGTATGCTCACCGACATGCAGTTGTCGCAGGTTGCGAAGCTGTGCCTGTCGGCCGGCGTTATCGAGCCGCAAGCTGCCGCAGAAGTTCGCAACTTGACGAAGAACCCGTCCGGCGATGGCCGCACGCGCTTGCGCTGTGCGTTGGCGCTGTGCCGCGTGCCCGACCCGGGGCGCTTGCCTGTTGCGTTTGACGAACACCGCTACGAAGCGGCACTTGTCGGTTTGCCGCCGTGCTATCGCGAGGATTTCGTCACCGCCGCCCAGGCGCTTCGTCGTTGCGTGGAGTCGGGACAGCGCGTGACGGTGTTGCTGAATGCGCCTTCGGGAGCGCCGGTTGACGATCTTGCTCGCGCGCTTGCAAGCTGCGTTTCGCGCGATGCGTTGCCGGCGTTGACCATCGATGCCGGTTCGTGTTCTTCCCCGCTTGACCTGATGGGGTGCGCGGCGTCGTTCTCGCAGGCAGCGCTGGGCATGGTTGCTCGTGGTTTGTTCGAGAGTGGGGAATGCGGCGTAATCGTGCGTAACGCCCACACTCTTGCGAATTTGAAAAAGTCTGACGGCGATCCGGTCCAGTTCCTGAAAACGCTGGCGCGCTGCGGCACTTTTCGCGATGCCTACTTGGGCATTCAAGCGAGGTTTTCGCAGCCGTTGATTATCGTTTGCGATGCCGCTTCGCGTGACAAAGGCTTTGCTTCGTGCTGTGCCGTCAGCGCTACGGTCCATGCGTTGACGCGTGACGAGAAGGTTGCCGAGGTGCGCCGCCAACTTGACGCTGCCAAGGTCGAATACGCCTTTGACCTGCCCGAATGCGTGGTTGACGGCTATTGCTTCGATGATGGTACCGAGTCGGTGACAAACTGCTGCTGCCTGCTCGCTGCGTCTGCCGCGCAGCGCGAACAAGGCGTTGCGCTGGATGCGAAAGGCGTTGCGAAAATCCTTCCGGCGCCGAACGCAAATGACCCGCGCGTGTGGTACGGGCTGAAGCGCGCCGCGCTTTCCTCGGATGTCGACGATGTGGCGTGCGCGTTGCTGGCCTCGGCGCTTGACGACGCCGATCCCGCGAGCGAGCACGCGCGTCGCCGCTTGAAGGTGCTTCTGGATGCGGTCCCCGATGGTACGCGCTTGCCGACGCCCTCAAATGCCCAGGTCGTAGATGCAATTGAGCACACGCATCCGCTGCTTGGCGGCATCGATGGCATGGCGAAGGCGGTTACCGCAAGCTTGCGCGCCGCGCATCCGCGCCCGCTTTTGCTGGTGGGCCCGGCGGGCACCGGTAAAACCACGCTGTGCGAGTCGTTGTCGGCTGCGCTTGGCGGTGTGCCGTTCGTCAAGCGCGACTTCCCCGGCCTATCCGCGTCCGAAGTGTTCGGCTCTCGCACCGCGCCTGGCCAGCTGACCGAGGCGGCGGCTGCGCACGCTGGCGCGCCCGGCGTACTGCTTATCGACGAGGTTGACAAGCCTGGCTGCTGCGACGCAACGGCGCTGTTGTCGCTGCTTGACGAAGGGCGCGTTGCCGATTCGTTTCTTAACGTGCTTGTGGACCTGTCGCGTTGGCTGGTGGTGCTTACGGCCAATGACCTGGACAAAGTGTCGCCTTATCTTGTTGACCGCTGCACCATCGTGAGCGTTCCCGGCTACACGCCCGAGGCGAAGGTGGGCGTTGCGAAGGCGGTGCTGGTGAAGCGCCTGGGCGAGAAGCTGGGGCTGGCGGGCGCGGAAGTCAGCGACGACGCCCTGCGCCACCTGACGCAACTTGACGATGCCGCTGGCCTGCGTGGATTTGAAAAGCGCCTTGAGCAGCTGCTTGCTTACGCGGGCGAAGGCGGCCGCATCGACGTGCAGCAGACACGCGAACTGTTCCCGGCCCGTCCTGCTGCAACCAGCGGCATTCGCGTGGTCATGAGCCGCGGTGGGGCTGCGGGCGGCGCGGCGCTTCAGTGCGTGGGAGCGGTGTCCAGCGAAGGCGCTTCGGGCGTTTCGTGCTTGTCCGATGCGCCTGCCGTGGAGCGCGGGATTACGTTGGTGCAGGTTGCGTTGGCGCAGCTGCGCGTGTTTCCGAAGGCCGTCCAGCTGTTCCTTGCGGAAGCGGATGACCTGCAGGGATGCCGTTGCCCGGATGCCATGCTCGGCTTCGGCGTTGCCTTGGTGCTGGCGGATGCGGGCTTGTCTGCGGAACTCGAGCGCACGGCGTTTTTCGGCGCCACGCGCCCTTCGGGCGAGGTTGCGCTCGACTCGTCCGATGTGTTGGAGAAAGCTCCGTTCATCGTTGCGCGCGCGGCGGCGTATGGCTGCGATGCGCTGGTGTGCCCGGTGTCGTTCGCCACCGCGCCCGAGGCCAAGCGGGCTGCTGAGCATGCGCGCGTGGACCTCATCGGCGTTGCGCGCTTGGAGCAGGCCATCGAGTTCGCCAAGGACGCCGTGCAGCTGCACGAGCTGGTCATGACGCTGTAGAGGGAGCTGTGTTAGCCGATTCTCATGGATTAGGCCGTTGCCGGCTGCGGTGCTCGAAGGCGGCGCTGCTGTGGGGAAGGGGCGCCGAGCTTCTCCGATGCCCCTTCCTTCTCTAGCTCTTTTGCTCTTTCTGACACGCTGTCGTACGTTGCGCGATGAAATCGGCGGCTTCCTCAAGGCTTTCGAAGTATGCTGCTCCGTTGCGTTTTGCCAGCTCACCGGTTTGGCGTAGCGCGCGTAGCTGGTGCGGCGTGAATTCCTTGCCGCCATCGGGCGCGGCTAGCAGCACCATCACCGTGGAGGCAGGCCGCTTGTTCGAGTCGTCCACCGCTTCGGCAACTGAATAACAGCCTTCCATCAGCGGGGTCAAGGCGTACAGCACGATATCGGCGTGCGCGCGTGCGTCAAGTTCGCGTGCACGCGCGGCTTCGTTCCATTCGCTCACAACGGGGTCGAAGTAATCGCAGGTCAAAAGCGGGATAATTCGGCTGCGCCATGTTGATCCGTTGCACGTGCCGCCAAGAAAAACCAGCGGCTGGTGCGCCTTGGCCGTGTCGCTTGCAAGTTGTTCCATGCTTGGCGCTCCCGTCTCTCAACTGCCTGCTCATCGGCAAAACTGCCTTGCAGGCTTCTCTTAATAAAGTGTAGCAGGTTGGCCGCGCCCGCGCCTTGCCGCCGTTGCGCAACGGCGGCGTTGGGCCTCTTGCATACTGATGCCAGCGGCAAACAAGCAAGCCGAATCGGATTTGTCGCAGCAACGTTCCCACAGGAAGGGAGAGAAACAATGGCAACGGCAACACAGCTGCGCGAGGCGTTCGTCAAGGAACTTCGTCGCGAAGGCATGAAGTTCGAACTGTTGAGCGAAGAAGAGAACATCGTGGTGATTCCCGTGAAAACGCGTGGCGTGAAGTTTATCGTCTTCGTCGACTTCGATGAAGATGGCGATGAGGCCGACACGGTCAATTTCGTCGAGCCGTCAATTGCGCGCGTGGTTGACGCGGCGAAAATTCCTGAAATCATCGTCAAGCTTAACCAGGTCAACAGCGATTATCGTTTCGCAAAGTGCTACCTCAACGACGCTCGAGATCGAGTTGCATGCGACTACAACTTGATTGTTGACGAGCGTAACGCCGGCCCCGTTTGCGTGCGCGCGTTGCGCATCGTCGTCTCTTGCGCCAGCCGCTATATCGAGGAACTGGGCGATTTGGTGAAGACGTCGTAGGCGACGGGTTTGCGCGCGGCCCTGCGGCTTTGCGGGTTGAGGCTTGGCGAAGTCGGACGCTGTGCGCTTGTTCGTCGCGAAGCATTTATCCGCTTCGCGTGACATATGCAAGCTAGTCAAAAGGAGGCGCACTATGGGTTTTGGCGGGAATTCGCAGGTTCGTGGCGGGGCCGAGTTTCGCGCTTTGCGCGAGTACATGGGGCTGTCGGTGGAGGATTTTGCTCGTGTGACCTGTGCTTCGGTGAGCAAGGTTGTAGCTTGGGAAGGGCTTTCGGAGCACATTCCCGGCAAGGTTTGGCGACTGGTGGACGAAGCGGTGGACGTGTTCGATAACCTGGTGGACGACCTTGCGGACGTAGAGGTTGCTGATTGGCGTCCTGGCGGCGAAAACCGTCCGATTCCCTTGCCGTATTTTCGCTCGCAGGAGGAATACCAGGCGTATTGCGACGCTCGTGGCTTCGAGCCTTTCGAGGGCTGTGATTTCGGTGTCGACGGCGTAGCCCCGTTCGGTTTTCGCAACGCCGCTACGCGCGAAGCGGCGCACCGCCTTCGTGCGGCGGGGCGCACGGTTGTTATGGGGTATGTTTCGGATGACGGCCCCGCAACGGTGCTGAATTGCTATGGCGTTGAGATTAGCTATCAGGCTGCCGTCTCCCGCATGGACAAGGAGCTTCGCGAGAAGGCGGAAAAGCGCCTGGGACCTTGCACGGCTCAGGAGCTTTTCGAGCAGTATCGCATCGCTCACCTGGGCGTATTCGGCGAGGAGTTTTCTCCTTCCAATCCGTTCGCGGTCTATTCGGCCGACGATGGCAGCTTGCGCTTCTACAATCGAAACGCCGCGCCGAAAGAAAGGGATGTTTTCGAAGGGAAGACGGTGTCGAAGCTGTTTGCGCTTGGCGTGCCTTGGACTCGCGTCGACTTTGCCGACGTTGCAGGTGATGTAACCGCTATCGAGGTGGTGGATGAGGGCATCAAGCCGCTGTTTCTGAACGGCTGGTTTTCGGATTTCAAGAAGCTCAAGCGCGCGGATTTGTCGCGTTTCGATACATCCGGATGCCTTGATATGGGCAGCTTGTTCAAAGGTTGTGCGCAGCTCGAACAGGTTAACTTGTCGGGCCTTAACACGGCTAGCGTCACGAACATGACATGCATGTTCGCCGGCTGCGAAAGCCTTGTCTCGCTTGATCTTTCCAGTTTCGATACATCGAGCGTTTGGGGCATGGCCCGCCTGTTCGAAGGGTGTTGCTCGCTTAAGGACGTGGACCTTTCCGGCTTTGATATGTACAAGGTTGAGCTGACGACCTGCATGTTCGCTGGCTGCGCTGAACTTGAGAAGTTGGATTTGCCGGGCGTTTGCGCGCTGATTGACGCTGGCCGCTCGTTTTTGTGGTGCAGCTTGAAAGATACTTCCGGCATGTTCGATGGCTGCGACAAGCTGCGGCTTGTTAACGCGTCTTCGGACGATCGGCCGATCGTTTTGCCGGGAGTTTCGGACCTTGAGGGAAAGCTTGTCTGAGCAGGCATAAGGCATAGTGCCTGCGGCGCTCGGCCGTTGTTTACAGTATCGAGTTGCAAAATCATTTCAAGAAAAGCGAACGTTTGTATTGACAGTACAGGCGTTCGCTTTTATAGTAGGTGCAACGAGCCAGTGCGAACGCTCGGCTTCATGCCGTGTCCAAGCAGGCGAAGGGTCCCGCCTTCGGCCCATACCACGTTCGCAAGATCCTCTTCATCACGGGAATGCGGCGCCGCGCCGCAGGGAAGGGGGTAGTTGTGCCCGAACTCAGCCGTTTCTACGGGATTATCGTTACCATGTATGTAGAGGTTGGGAGCCCTCATTCGCTTCCGCACATTCATGCGAAGTATGCCGACAAGAAGGCGGTATACTCGCTCGAAGGGCAGGTGCTGCGCGGCGGTTTGCCAATAAAGCAGCACAAGCTTATGCAGGCATGGATTGCGCTGCATGAGCAGGAATTGCAAGACAATTGGTATCTCGCGTCGCATCGAAGCGATTGCTATCGAATCGAACCTTTGCGCTAAGGAGTGGCGGTGTGCTCTAGGGAATGGGATATTGGCTTAGACGTAGTGGCCGTTTGTGCCGATGCCAATCATACAGTGGTTGTAACCTGGACCGACGGCTTTGTCGGACGATTCGACGTGGCGTCATATCTTGAGCACTGTCCTGCTTCGTGGCAGCACGTGCTTGATGCTGGCTATTTCCAACAAGTTCGCATTGCGGAAACGGGTGATACCATCGAATGGCCCGAGGGCCAAGATGTTGCGCCTGAAACCTTATACGAACAGGCAATACCGATCGATGCTGCACGGTAGTTTGCTGCCGAAGGCGCTGCACGGATGCTCGGTTGCCGCAATCTGAAAGACCGCGCCGGGAAGAGCTAGCGGCGAATGAAACGCACGGCTCTTTAGGCTCACGATACAAGGGAATCCTTTATGGCTGATATTCATACATTCGAGGGCGAGGACATCGTCGAAACGCTCGCAGCGCAAGCCGAAGGGCATGAACCGGGGGAGCTTGGCGCGCTGGCGTACCACTTGTACGACACAAACCCCGACCTTACGGAAGAAGAGGCGTTCGAGGCGTTCACGGGCTGGGTTGCCGATCGCGGCATTGAGCTGTGGCCGCACCAGGAAGAGGCGCTCATATCGCTTATGGTGGGCGACCACGTGATTTTGGGCACGCCTACAGGCAGCGGCAAAAGCTTGGTTGCACTGGGCATGCATTTCATGGCCATGTGCTTTGGGGAGACGTCGTACTACACGGCGCCCATCAAAGCGCTGGTCAGCGAAAAGTTTTTCAGTTTGGTGGAACTTCTGGGCCGCGACAACGTGGGCATGATCACAGGCGATGTGCACATCAACACGGATGCCCCCATCATCTGCTGCACCGAGGAAATCCTGGCGAACCAAGCGCTGCGCGAAGGCCCTGACGCGCTTATCCACAGTGTCGCCATGGACGAGTTCCATTTCTTCAGCGATACCGATCGCGGTTGGGCGTGGCAGGTGCCGCTGCTTACGCTGCCGAAAACGCAGTTTTTGCTTATGAGCGCCACGCTAGGGGACGTCACGCAAATCGCCGATTTGCTGCGTCGTCAAACCACGCGCGACGTGTCGAACGTCATCGATGCCCCGCGTCCCGTGCCGCTGTCGTACGAGTATGCGCTCACCCCGCTTGAGGGCACGGTGGAGCTGGCGCTGCGCAAGAACGAGGGCCCGCTGTACATCGTGCACTTCTCGCAGGACGCGGCGCTTACCAGCGCTCAGAACCTTGCCAGCTATGGCGTGGCCACCAAGGAGCAGCGCGAAGCGGTGAAGGAAGCCATGAAGGGCGCGCAGTTCTCCACGGCGTTCGGCAAAACGCTCAAGCGCTTGCTGGGCTGCGGCGTGGGCGTGCACCATGCGGGCATGCTGCCGCGTTATCGCTTGCTGGTGGAAAAGCTGGCGCAACAGGGCCTGCTGCCCGTTATCTGCGGCACGGACACGCTGGGCGTGGGCATCAACGTGCCCATCCACACCGTGGTGCTGACGCAGCTTACGAAGTTCGACGGTCGCAAGATGCGCCGCCTGCGCAGCCGCGAGTTTCACCAGATTGCCGGTCGTGCGGGTCGCTCCGGCTTCGACACGGAAGGCGTGGTCATAGCCGAGGCCCCCGAGCATGAAATCGAGAACCATAAGGCCGAGGTGAAGGCGGCGGGCGATCCGAAGAAGCTGAAGAAGATCAAGAAGAAGCGTCCGCCCGAGAACTTCGTCAACTGGAACGAGGACACGTTCAAGAAGCTGGTCGATTCCGTGCCCGAGCGGCTGACGCCGCGTATGCGCATCACGCATTCCATGGTGCTTGCCGAGGTTGAGCAAGGTGGCAACGCCCGTGCTCGCGTTGACCAGCTTATCGATGACTCGCTGCAGCCCGACGAGGAAAAGGTGAAGCTGCACGTGCGCGCCGCCGAGGTTCTGCAAACGCTCATCGATGCCGGTGTGGTTGTGCACGATGTGGATGAAAACGGCCAGGACGCATATTCCGTCACCATGGATTTGCCGGAAGATTTCGCGCTCGACCAGCCGCTGTCGCCGTTTTTGCTGGCGGCGCTGGAGCTGCTTGACCCTGAAAGCCCCGAGTACGCGTTCGACCTGGTTTCCATGGTCGAGGCAACGCTGGAAGACCCGCGTCAGGTGCTGCGTGCGCAGGAACGCAAGGCGCGCGACGCGGCTATGGCGGAGATGAAGATGGATGGCGTGGACTATGACGAGCGCCTAGAGCGCATCGCCGAGGTCACGTATCCTAAGCCGCTGGAAGACCTGCTTGATGCGGCATTCGGCAAGTACTGCGATGCAGTGCCGTGGGCGCGTGATTACTGCCTGCGTCCGAAGTCGGTGCTGCGCGATATGCTGGAAAGCGCGGCCGACTTCAAGGGCTATATCCAAAAACTAGGCATCATGCGCTACGAGGGCATTTTGCTGCGCTACCTGTCCGAGGCATTCCGCGGCCTTGACCGCACCATCCCCGAGGACAAGCGCACCGAGCAGCTGAAGGATATCATCGCTTGGCTGGGCTTGGTTGTGCGCAGCGTCGACAGCAGCTTGGTGGACGAGTGGGAAAACGCCGGGTCGGTGCTTGATGCGGCGCCGCCTGATGCAGCGGGTGCTGAAGCGGTGGTGCATGATCGTCGCGGTTTGACCGTGCTGGTGCGTAACGCCCTGTTCAGCCGCGTGCGCATGGCGGCTCATCGCGATATCGTCGGCTTGGGCGAAGCGGATGGCGAGTGGGGCTTTGGCGAGCGCGCATGGGCTCAAGCGTTGGATGAGTACTATGAGGCGCATGAAGAGATTCTGCTGGATGCCGATGCGCGGTCGAAGGCGTACCTCATCCTGAACGAGGCCGACGAGGAAGAAGCGCATGTGTGGCATGTGCGTCAAATCTTCCACGACGAGGATGGTGACAACGATTTCGCCATTGCGGCCGATGTCGATCTGGACGCCACGCAGGCCGGCGACGGGGTTGTGTTCAAGGACTACCGCGTGGGCTTTGCTGAAGACTTGCTGGGCGAATGGTAGGTTTGGCGGGGTGGCAGGTTTGCTGGCAACGCCGCGATAACGCTTCGGTGTCAGTGGCAACGAATTGATACCGCTTGCATGACAAATGAATCGGCATTTGCAAGCTGCATGCTAGGCTTATGGCGCGGAGCCGTATTCGGTTTCGCGCCAGGTGAAAACCGTAAGTCTACGCGCAGAACGGAGGCCGAATAATGGGTATCGAAAACGTTGTCGTTGCTGGTGGTGGCGTGCTGGGAAGCCAGATAGCGTATCAGGCGGCTTACAAGGGCTTCAACGTAACCGTATGGTTGCGCAGCGAAGGCTCCATCGATCGCGCGAAGCCGAAGTTCGAGCAGCTTCGCCAAACGTATTTGGAAACGCTTGAGGCCATGAAAACCGACCCTGCTGCTTATTGTCGAGGATTGGCTGATTCTCCTGAGCTGGCGGCTGATCAGATCGACCAACTCAAGCAGAAAGCACAGCAGGCGTTCGAGGCCATTCGCTTCACCACTAGCTACGAGCAGGCCGCATGCAACGCCGATTTAGTCATCGAGGCTATAGCCGAAGACCCCGCTCAAAAAGATGCGTTTTACGCTGAGTTGGCGAAGTATCTGCCCGAGCAAACCATTTTGGTAACGAATTCTTCAACGTTGCTTCCAAGCCAGATGGCGCAGGCAACGGGTCGCCCGGAGAAATTCCTGGCGCTGCACTTTGCAAACCGCATATGGCGCAACAACACGGCAGAGGTCATGGGCCATCCGGGAACCGACGCGGCTGCTTATAACGCGGTGGTACAGTTTGCCGCTGATTTGGGCATGGTGCCGCTGCAGCTGCACAAAGAGCAGCCGGGCTATATCTTGAACAGCATGCTTGTTCCGTTTCTCAACGCGGCAGAAGCGTTGTATGCAACGGGCGTGGCCGACCCGGAAACCATCGACAAAACGTGGATGCTTGGTACGGGCGCTCCGCTTGGCCCGTTCCGTATCCTTGACATTGTTGGACTGACCACGGCGTACAACATTGTGGTGCTTGATCCGCGTACGAAAGACCCCGACTCGGTGCCGGCGAAAATCGCGGCTGCTCTTAAAGAGCGCATCGACGCAGGTAAAACGGGTGTTGATGCCGGCGAGGGCTTTTATCGCTATCGATAGCAGCGACCGAGCGAACGCTTTTGGGGAGGCTTGGCAATAAGCTATTGGGCGTTAAAAATCGCGAAATTATTTTTTGAGAGTCCCACGCGTGGGACTCTCAAATTGTCCTTACCGCGTAATATGCACAACAACAAAACGGCAAGCGCAGGTAAGGAGCCCTCCCATGTTCACGAAGAAGCACACGCCAACGTATGAAGCAGTCGCAAGCGAGATGAAGGCAATGTCCGGCCGCCATGCCCGCCTAGATCGTGTCGCGCCCGCGCCCGCTAGCGTTGATAGCGCGTCAAGCTGCTCCGATATGGTTTCCGCTGCAGAGCTTGAGAGCAAGTTTCAGGAGTTCTTCCGCATGGGCGCTGTGGTGGCCATCGGCGAGTTGTACGACGAGGGCATGCTTGGCAACAAGGAAGCCGTTGCTGAGGACGTGCGCGACTACCTGGACAGCTTCGGCGTTGCAGGGCTTGATGATATCCGCGCACTGGGCATCTCGGGTCCGTATCTGGAAGACTTCGAGCGCATGTACGCTATGCCGGCAAGCTTTCCGCCGGCGGCTTAAACGGGGGCTGCCTCATTCGCTTAATCCGCGCGCATGCGCGCACCATTCACTCACATTTTGCATCATGCCAGCTTGAAGGCAGCGGGCAAAGCGCGTTGTCCGGAACGAATCTTCGTTAAGAGGTAGCACATTTGTCACGCAAATCGCCTATGATGTCCCTGTACACCGTGCGGGGGACGTACGCGGGTTACGGCGAGGGAGAGCGGCATGGCGAAGGAAATCAGCAAGGAGCGCTTGTTGGCGCTTCTGAAGATCCTGTTCGAGCAAACGGACGATCAGCAGGGTCTTACCATGGAGGAAATCCTTTCCGCTCTTGAGGACGCCGGCATCTCCGCCGAGCGCAAGGCGTTGTATCGTGATTTCGATGCGCTGTGCAAGGCAGGTATTGAGGTGTCTCGCCAGCGGTGCAAGCCCGTTCGCTATTATCTGGCCAAGCGGCCTTTCACGCGTTCGGAATTGCTGCTGCTTGTCGATGCGGTGCAGGGCAGCAAGTTCATCACAGCTCGACAGTCGGCATCGTTGGTTCGGGCCATCAAAAGCCTTGGGTCGAAAAGCCAAGCGCAGGGGCTTGAGAAGCGTGTGTTTGTTGGCGGGCGCGTGAAAAGCCAAAACGACAGTGTGTTCCGCAACGTCGATGCCATTCAAGAGGCCATCACGGCAAAGCGTAAGGTTACGTTTACGTATGCCAGCTATGATTGCTCGGCGCATCTGCGGCTGCGCAACAAAGGTCAAACGTACACGCAAACACCGGTGCAGCTGATGTACTCGGACGGCTTCTACTACCTGGTGTGCTTCAGCGATAAATACAACGATTTCGCGAACTATCGCATCGACCGCATGCGCAACATCGGCGTATCGGACGAGCGGGCTTCCCGCAACGCCGCTATCGCCACGTTCGACGTCAACGAATACGAGCAGCGCATGTTCAACATGTACGCTGGCGAATCGCTGCAGGTGACGTTGCGGGTGAAAGAGTCTGCCATGAACGCCATTGTCGACCGGTTCGGCAAAGACGTGCAGGTGGACGATGCAGGCGATGGTACGGCGCGCGTCAGCGTCGTTGTAATGGGAACGCCGGTGTTTTTCGGCTGGGTTTCCCAGTTCGAGGGTCAGGTTGTCATCGAGCAGCCAACATCGTTGCGTAAAACGTACGCGAATTACTTACGCGGCCTTCTGGAAAGCTACGAATAGCTCGGCGGTCGCAAGCAGCGCGTGCCGGTTTTGCGTCGAGTTCGGGTGAATGCCTTTGCGTGGGGCGCTTAAGGTTTGCGGGTAGCGCATGACCTCGGTTTCTATTTGGCGTGAGCGGCTAAGGGGCTGCTGTTTGACGCTTGGCGGTTAAAGAGCTGAGACGTATGTGACAACGAGGGTGATTTGCTCTGCCTAGCATGATGCCGGCGGCAGGCGAGGTCGATGAAAGCCGTGCAGCTTGCTTGGGCGGAAGATTGTTCCGGCGCGATATTCTGCGTGTGAATCGGCGGAATGTGCAGTTGCGGGCGCTCTCCGGTTTTCCGCTCTGCTAAGGTGGGGGTGTACCGCATGAAAGGACGCGCATGGACCTGAGCAATTTCGAACCGCCGTATGATGAGGCTGTCGACCGGCAGCAGCACGGCGCGTTGTCGCTGCAAATCGGGTCCTTGTATTACAACGATGGCTTGACGTTCGACGACCGCGAGTGCTTCGACAAAGCGCGCGAATTCTATGAAAAAAGTCTGAGTATGGGCAACCCTCAAGCAGCGGTCAATCTCGGCTACATCTACGAATATGGGCGCTTAGGCAAAGAAGATGGCGAGCGCGCGCTTGACCTATTCGAGCGAGCGGCGTTTTGCGAGCACCCCGAAGCGTTGTATAAGCTTGCGGACATACTGTATTGGCGCAACGTGCCTGTTGACGACGAACGGGCCGCTGATGAGCGGGCGTTTGCGCTGTATACGAAGGCACATCGTCTTGCGCAGGGTTTAAACGAGCCCGATTGGTTGGGCAGCTCGGCGCTGCGACTGGCGGGGTGCTTCGAACGAGGTCGAGGGTGCGAGCGCGACTTGACGTTGTCGCAAGCGTATTACCTGCAGGCGCAGGCGAAATTCGAGATGGCGCTTGGCGATGGGTTGGACTACTACCGCGACAAGCGCGACGACTGCCGGCACGGCATTTTGCGCATCAGCGAACTGACGGACGAATATGCCCAGTGGAAGCCGCTGCCGGTGGGGGCGAAGTTCGACGCTGATGGTTTGCTGCGCGTCAACGCTGATGCCCTTGTGCCCGCTGGCTGTTATCGCACCAGGTCGGGCGAACACGTCATCGTCAATAAGCAAGATTTCGAGGAAGGCCGTCGTGTTGACCGGCGCTTCGAGATTTTACGCACAGCGCGCATGGTGGAGTTCAACCTGGCCATGCGCGATGTGTTGGAGAACCGCAGCCTGGTGCGCATTACGTTCGACGAATTCGGCGCAGCTATTGAGCAGGAGCTTGGCGTTATGGGCCAGCGGGAGTTTTTGCAGCTTGACCCCGAAGACGCGGCTATGCTGCGCGGCCAGTTGCTTGGTTACGAGCTGGCCGCCTGGGAAGAGCGATACGAGCCGTATCGCGCGCAATCGGGCGACGGCCTGGAGTGGAGCGTGGACGTGCTCAACGATACGACGGGCTTTTCCACGAAAGGCGCCGGCGCGTGGCCGTATTACCTGCCGTTCTTGTTCGAAGAACTGAGCCGTTACGGCATCGCGAACATGTGGACGCGCGGAAACTAGCGCTTGCATCGGGCGCAGCTGCGTGTCCGTTTGCGTAATCGACGCTTTTGAGGGTTTGACTTGCCCGCTGCTCGGCCGGTGACGGTGGCCCTTGCGTTTCGCCGCTAGAACGGGCAATTTGTCGCACCGGTGCTACCGTGCTTTTGTTAACGCTTGCTGCCTTGTCGGCTGATGCCGCCTTTGTGGCCGCATGCTTTGTTCGGCCCCATGCCCTTCGCCGTGCGCACGTTGCCAATGAACTGCTGCCCGCAACGCGCCTGCTTGCGTGCCGCGAACTCGTTCCAGGCCGCGCGATTTTTCGATGTCATGCCGTTACCTGCTTTCTCGTTTTGCCTACGGTAATTTACCATGCTTCGGCGCTAAACGTGCGCCTGGTGGCGGTACAATTGGCGGGTTGCAAACTTGAGGAAAGGAAGCGCCGATGGCGTCGTTTGATTTCGAAGGCCATATTACCGACATTGTGGATTACCCGAAGCCGGGCGTCGTGTTCAAGGACATCACCACGCTGCTAAAAGATCCGGACGGGTTCGCGGCAACCATCGATGCCATTGCCGACCATTTCGCCGAAGCGGGCGTGACGAAGGTTGTGGGCGCCGAAGCCCGTGGCTTCATGATCGGCGCGCCGGTTGCCTATCGCCTGCATGCGGGTTTCGTACCTGCGCGCAAGCCGGGTAAACTGCCGCGCGAGGTGCGCAGCGCCAGCTACGAGCTGGAGTACGGCACCGATGAGCTGCAGATTCACGTTGATGCCATCGGCCCCGACGACGTGGTGCTTATCGTGGACGACCTGGTTGCCACGGGCGGCACCGCCGAGGCCCAGGTGAAGCTGATCGAGCAGTTCGGCGCGAAGGTAGCGGGTCTGGGCTTCCTTATGGAACTTGCGTTCCTGAACCCACGCGAAACCATCGCCAAGGTTACAGACGCAGAAGTGTTCTCGCTGGTGAAGGTGAGCTAGCGGAGCGTCAATCGGCGTTGTTTATAGAGCGAAACGAAAGGCGGCCGGATGCGATGTTTCCGGTCGCCTTTCGTTTGAGGCTTGGGCTTGCGCGAGATGGCTACTGCAGGATTGCTGCTCTGCGAGCTCGCTGCTTTCTGTACTCTACAACTTCCAAGCGCTAATGCCCTTTACGCGCACATCCTTCGCGCCGAAGAAATTGCGCAAGCTGAACGTGACCTTGTCGTCGTAGTGCAGCCCCTTCGTCTCGATGAACACTTCGCCCACATCGGCCGTGTGCACGCCGCAGCCGCGGGCTTTCAGGCGCGCCGCCTCGTCGTCGCGCACGAAGCGCGTGGCAAGCTCGGTGGTGTCGGCGCAGCAACCGATGGCGCTGACAGTGCTTACGGCAATGCCGGCGAAGCCCTTCTTGCGCATGTAGTCTTGCAGCTTCTGGTCGAACGAGATATGCACGTGCATCCTTTCAAAAATGAAAACGCCGCTGCCTATTGTACGGCAGCGGCGTTTGCGTGTGGGAGGCTCGTTTGCCTAGCGGTCCATGTCCTCCAGGCGGCCGTGGCGCTCGTAGCGCGTGATGCGGCTGGGGCGGTTGTTGTCGTCAACGAACACCACGCGCGGCGGGTTGGCGGCAACGTCTTCCTCGGTCATAAGCGCGTAACACATGATGATAACCTTGTCGCCCACCGAAACGCAGCGCGCGGCGGCGCCGTTCAGGCAGATCATGCCGCTGCCGCGCTCGCCGGAAATCACGTACGTTTCGAAGCGCTGGCCGTTGTTCACATCGACGATCTGCACCTGCTCGTATTCGCGGATGCCGGCGGCGTCCATCAGGTCCTCGTCGACGGTGATGCTGCCCACGTAGTCAAGCTCTGCCTGCACAACGGTGGCGCGGTGGATTTTACCTTTCAGCATGTTCAAAAGCACGGTTCGAAAGCCTTTCTTATGGTTGATGCCGGTTCTGGGCGGTTTTGCCGGGAACCGATGAATACAGAGGAAATGCGACCTGGGGATTTGCTCGCGCTATTCGCCGAAGATGAAGTTGTCGATCAGGCGCGTCTTGCCAATGTAGACGGCCATGGCCACCAGCACGGGGCCTTCGGCAACCTCAACCGGCTTGATGCCGTCCCATGACACCATCTCAACGTAGTCGATGCGTGCGAGCGGCTCGGCCTCTATGAGCTGCTTCATGGTGCCGGTCACGGCTTCGGCGTTGCGCTCGCCGGCCTCCATAAGGCGCTGACCTTCGGCAACGGCGCGCGACAGCACCAGCGCGGCGGCACGCTCCTCGGCGGACAGGTACGTGTTGCGCGAGCTTTTCGCCAGCCCGTCGGCCTCGCGCACAATGGGGCAGCCGACAACCTGCACGTTCATGTTCAGGTCGCGCACCATGCGGCGGATGACGGCAAGCTGCTGCGCGTCCTTCTGCCCGAAGTAAGCGCGGTCGGCCTGCGAGATGTTCATAAGCTTGCTGACCACGGTGCACACGCCGCGGAAGTGCGTCGGGCGCGTTTTGCCGCACAGCTCGCCGGTGATGCCCTCAACGTTGACAAACGTGCAGGCGTCGGGGTAGTACAGGTCGGACGGCTCGGGGTGGAACACCAGCGTGGCGCCGGCGGCCTCGATGAGCTTCTTGTCGGCCTCGAAGTCGCGCGGGTAGCTTTCCAGGTCCTCGCCGGGAGCGAACTGGATGGGGTTGACGAACACGCTGACCATAACGCGGTCGTTTTCCGCCACGGCGCGCTCGATGAGGCTGCGGTGGCCTTCGTGCAGGTAGCCCATGGTGGGCACCAAGCCTACGGAAAGGCCCTGGGCCTTCCACTCGCGGATAATCTCTTTCGCCTGGTCGGGGGTGGTGGCAACGGTCAGCATGGTGAATTCCTCTCTGGTAGGGCGCGGCGGGTGGGGCCGCCGCGGGGTGCGGGCGTTTACTCTGCGAGCCCGCAAAAATGGCTTTCGATGGTGCTTTCGGGGGGTGCGGTTGCCGGGCGCGAAGCGGGTGCAAGCCATCGCTTCGCGCCCGGCAACCGCGGCAAGACCGCTTGCGGCGTGCGGAAACTTCGTCCTGCGCGCCGCCCGCGCCTGCTTGCAAAAGCCGCTTGCAGCGCACCCGCCGCAAGTGGCCGGAACAACTAGTACAGCTTCTCGAGCACTTCCTCGTCGATCTTGAACGTGTGCTCGGGCGCGGGGAACGTGCCTTCGCGCACCTCGCTGATGTAGCTGGCGAATCCGCCACGCATGGCCTCGCCCACGTTGGCGAAGCGCTTGGCGAACTTCGGGCAGAAATCGCTGAACATGCCCAGCATGTCCTGGTACACCAGGATCTGTCCGTCGCAGCCGGCGCCGGCGCCGATGCCGATGGTGGGCACGTTCACTGCCTTGGTGACCAGGGCGGCAAGTTTTGCGGGGACGCACTCAAGCACGATGGCGAACGCGCCGGCCTCTTCGAGCGCCTTGGCGTCGTCGATGAGTTTGCGGGCAGCGGCCTCGCTTTTGCCCTGCACCTTGAAGCCGCCGAACGCGTTGATGGACTGCGGCGTGAGGCCCAGATGCCCCATGACGGGGATGCCGGCGGCTACGATGGCGGAAACCTGCGGGCACACCTCGCGTCCGCCTTCAAGCTTCACGCAGTTCGCGCGGCCCTCCTTCAGCAGGCGGCCGGCGTTGCGCACGGCTTCCTCAATGCTGACTTCGTAAGACAGAAACGGCATGTCGCACACGATCAGCGCGTTTTTCGCGCCGCGGGCAACAGCGGCGCTGTGATGGATCATGTCCTCCATGGTCACGGACAGCGTGTCCTCGTAGCCGAGCACGACGTTGCCCAGCGAGTCGCCGATGAGGATGCCGTCGATGCCGGCCTCGTCCTCAAGCTTTGCGGTGGAGTAATCGTACGCGGTCAGCATGGCCAGCTTGCGGCCCTCGGCCTTGGCCTGCGCAAACGTTGCTACGGTGTTCTTCATGGGATTCCTCTCTTTCGCAAGCAGTTACTGGATACGTGCTGATTCCAACAGGGTGCGCATCGGCTGGTAGTCGCGGTCGGGATGGCGGGCTTCGGCCAAATCGCACACGGAAAGCGACAGCGTTGCGTACGTTTGCAGCGCCTGGCCGTCAAGTGCGGCAAGGTGGCGACGGACGGTCTGCATGTCATTGCGTTCGATCGGGCCGGACAGCGCGTTTTGCGGACCGCGTTCGGCGATGGCGGCGGCATTGCCCGCGAACAGGGGTTTTACCGCTTGCAGCGCCTGAGACGCCGTGAACCCGCAGCCTTCAAGCAGCCCAAGCCCCTCGGCGGTAAGCCCGCATACCAGGTTGCTCACGAACACCGCGGCGGCGTGGTAGCGCACCTTGTCGGCGGCTTGGATGGCGCAGTGGTCGTTGCCGGCGGCGTCAAGCAGGAAAGCCGCCGCGTCAACAGCGTGCCGGTCGCCTTCAAGCGTGAAGAACGTGCTGGTCATGCGGTCGGGAAGGGCTTCGGGCGCCGTTTGAGTCGCGTGGCCGTTGGCTGCTCCGGAGTGCACCTTATCTTCGGTTAGGTCCCCTGTGACGTGCGGCACATCGGGCACGGCGCACAAAGGATGCACGCTGGCGCACGCCGCGCTCGCCGCGCGACAGGCGGCAAGCTCGTCAGACGTTGCCGATCCGCTGGCGTGGCAGACGATTTTGCCGGCCAAGCCATTTGCGGCGGCAGCGGCAACTTCGTCCGCAACCTGCGCGATGGCGCCGTCGGGAACCGTTATGAAGATGAGGTCTGTGGAATCAAGAAGCGCTTGCAGCGAAGAGAACGAAACGGAATTCGTGCACTGCGCCGCCCACTGCGCGCCCGCGCTTGAGCGACTAACGTATCCTGAGATGTTCGCACCGCTTCTGAACAGGTGCAATCCCAAGGCGAACCCGATTTTGCCGGCTCCCACGAACCCTACGCGCATCTGCGCGGTGCGTTCTGCGGGGCACGGACCAGTCGTCGTGGTCACGTTCGTGCCTTTCGTTTCGTGCTGCGAGGCTGGATGCCTGGACCGTTTCCGGGTCATCCGCGCTCCTTACGCGGTGCAGTATACGTCCGCCGCGAAGGCGCGTGCAAGGGGGAAATCAAGCGATTGGCGTTCAAAATAGAAGCACGCAAATCGATAGGAAAGGGCTATAGTTATTGTGTTCCATTGAGAATAGATAGAAGAACTTGCAAAGCGGAAGGATGTAACATGCGAGATCATTCTCAACATATGCAGTTGTCGCGCGAAGAGGCGGTGGCCGAAACGCTGGCCGCGCTGGATGCGCAACCCGACGGGTTTGGCTGGCGCGGCGCGCTGGCGGCTGCTGCGGGTGCGCCGGCCGATAAGGTGCACGCGCGCGAGGTTGCGCGCAAGCTGGTAGAGCAGGTTTCGCTGGCCGAGTCGGTCGGACGCGTGCTGGCCTACGACGTGGTGGCGCAAACCGACATGCCGAACACGCTGACGTGCGCCATGGATTCCGTGGCGCTGCATTGGTCGGATTTCGAAGGCCTGGCCGAAGGCGAAGTGCCCGATACCAGCGCGTGGGTGCGCGGGCGCGACTGGCAGTTCGCGAACACGGGCGTGGCCATGCCCGAGGGCTTCGACACGGCCATTGTGATTGAGCACGTGCAGGTTTCCGCAGATGAGCAGCATATCGTTATCGATGCGGCGCCGTCGGCGCAAGGCGCGGGCACGCGCCCGGTGGGCTCTACCATGCGTTGCGGCGACGTGCTGGGCGCGGCGGGTACGCTGGTGACGCCCGACATCGCCGCGCGCATGGGCAGCGGCAACAACGGCACCGTGGCCGTGGTGCGCCGCCCGCGCGTGGCGTTTATCCCCACGGGCAACGAGCTTATTGCCCCGGGAATGCCGTTCGACCCCGAACGCCCCGAGGCGTTTGCGGCTCGCGGCAAGAACTTCGAGACGAACAGCGTGCTGGTGCGCGCGAAATGCGAGAAGTGGGGCGGCCAGTTCGTGCCATTCGACATTGTGGCCGATCGCCGCGACGCCATCGAAGCGGCCATCGCCCGCGCGGTGGAGCTGGCCGACATCGTGGTGCTCAACGCCGGCTCGTCGAAGGGCAGCGATGACTGGTCGTGCGAGGTCATGGAGCAGATGGGGCAGATGATTTGCCATCAAACGAACCACGGCCCCGGGCACCATTCCAGCTTCGCCGTTGTTGACGGCACGCCCATCGTGGGCATTTCCGGCCCCAGCGCCGGCGCGTCGTTCACGCTGAACTTCTACCTGCGCCCGTTGATGCGCGCGTTTGCGGGCCTTGAGCCTGAGGTTGCGCGCACGCCGATGGTACTGGCCGAGGCGTTCCCGGCGGGTGGCCCGGGCGGCCCGCGCAAGCACGGCGGCCCGGTGCGCGGCGAAGACCGCCCCGCGGAGCATCCGGCGCACGAGCCCGGCAAGCCCGAGTTCTTTGGCATCAAGATGCTGCGCGCCGAGCATGCCGAGGACGGCACGCTGCGCGCCTGGCCGGTGCCGGGACGCCCGGGCAGCCCGGAAAGCTACACGGCGAACGCGTACTACATGCTGCCAAACGGCCCGGGCATCGAGGCGCCGAAACCCGGCGACGTGATCATGGCAGAGTGGCGATAGCGGCTAAGGGGAAAGCAAATGCAAAAGGCGGGGGCGCGCATTGCGCCCCCGCCTTTTTGGTGCTTGCGGCTGGCGAATCTTCGCTGCTTGCTGGCTATATAGGCTCTGATCAGGTGGTTTGTAGTTTGGGCATGCAGGCCATTTGACGAGTCGGAGGCACCTGCCGCTTCAAGACGCCCGCATAGTGCACTGTCGCTCAGGCGTTTGCGGGCGATATAAGTCGAACGCCTGTTTGGTAACAGGAAGGTAACGAATATCGAACGCGTGTACGATTTACGGTACTATTTCAACATCACATGAGCCAGTGTGGGTGCTTTCCCTGCAAGCGTTTTCGAATGCATCGGGAATGTCGTGGCGGCGTCTGTCTCCGGGACGCCTTTCCTCATCCACAAGATCCTCGAAACCACGGAACAACGGTATTTCGAGCGCGCATTCGGGCGTGCTAGAATATCGTTGTACGAAAATGAGGCTCGCATGGATGAATCCATTATCGCAGAGCATGCATTGAAACACGGTCTTTTGAAGGAGGAGATTGAACAGGCGTGGAATCATCCTTTGGTGGTTCGGCATAGGATTTCGCCGAATGAAGGAGAGATTGTTGCCGTCGGTCAGACGCTCAGTGGCGGGCTTGTGGAGCTTGTCGCCGCAAGGAAAGGCTTTGTCGCGATTATTTTCCATGCTATGAAACCTCCAACAAAGAAGGCGTTGCTCGAGCTTGGGCTGACAAGGAGGAAACGATGAAGGTGATGTCTGCGGAGGAAATTGAGAAGCGGTTCGGTATTACGCAGGAGCAACTTGACCAATGGGAAGCCGACGCAACTGCGGGCATTTTCCATGGCGAGCCTGTCGGACCCGTTTATTATGCCCCCGGGTACGGCCCCGGTCGACCGCTTATGTTCGACGAGGAGATGAAGCAGGTAGGTTTCAAAGAACCCGTCAGCAGGATCGGCCTCATCGATGCCCGTGCGGCTCAGCTTGGCATGAAGCGCTCGGAATACCTGCGCCATCTGGTCGAAGAAGACCTCAAAATCGCCGGTATTGCATAAGCCGGTTTTCAAAAGAATCGTATAGCAAAAGAGCCAGTGCGGGTGCTTTCCCGACAAGCGTTTTCAAGCGCATCGGGAATGCCGTGGCGGCGTCTGTCTCCGGGACGCGTTTTTGACGGGCACCTCGCAACGCTCAACAAGCATCGCGTTGTGCTACTTAGGCGGTGGTTCTATCGACGTGGCGACGTTTGCGGCGTTTCTGAGGCTTGCGAGATTCTGGTGCGGCTTTCCGTCTATCGAATCGCTGTTGCTCAGGCGTTTGCGGCCTGATAGGCGGGCGTGTTTGCTATCATGACACAGTTACTGGTCTAGCCGCTTTCGATGCGAACCGCAGGCTTTGGCTTGCTGCAAATCGGCCGTTTCGGCCGCCTGCAGCAGTTGCTGGGCGCGGCGCGCATCGGAATCGAAAGGAAAGAAACCTATGACCCAATATCTAACCGAGCGCGAGGTCCGCGGCATTGCGGAATACGCGCGCATCGGCCTCACCGACGAAGAGCTTTCGGAGATGACGGTCGACCTGAACAACATCATCGAGACGCTGCAGCCTATCAAGCAGCTTGACCTCGAAGGCGTGGAGCCTACGTTCCACCCCATCGGAAGCCTGTCTAACGTCATGCGCGAGGACGTTGAAACGGGGTCGTTCACGCAGCAGGTTGCGCTTGAAAACGCGCCGAAGCAGCAAGACGGCAGCTTCTTGATTCCGTCGATTCTGGGCGAAGGGGGCGACGCGTAATGGCTATCACCGATATGGGTATCGCCCAAATTCGCGAGGGGCTGGCGTCTAAGCAGTTCAGCGCGCACGAGGTTGCACAGGCAAGCTTGGATCATATCGCCAAGGCAGACGTGCAGGTGCATGCGTTTTTGGAGCTGACGGCCGATGCTGCTATGCAGGCAGCGCAGCGCGTTGATAACGCTATTGCTGCTGGAACGTTCGATCAGCTTGGTCCGCTGGCCGGCGTGCCGGTTGCCTTCAAAGACAACATGAACCTGGTGGGCACGCACACCACCTGCTCGTCTCATATGCTGGAAAACTACGTGTCCCCGTACACGGCCACGTGCGTTCAGCGCATCATCGATGCCGGCGGTCTGCCGCTTGGCAAGCTGAACATGGACGAGTTCGCGTTCGGCTCCACCACGGAATCTTCCGCGTTCGGCCCTACGCACAACCCATGGGACCTTGGCCGCGTGCCGGGTGGCAGCTCGGGCGGCTCGGCGGCTGCCGTTGCCGCCGGCATGGCGTGCGTCACGCTGGGCTCGGACACGGGCGGCTCTATTCGTCAGCCCGCCAGCTTCTGCGGCATTGTGGGCGTGAAGCCTACGTACGGCATGGTCAGTCGTTACGGCGTGGTTGCGTTCGGCAGCTCGCTTGACCAGGTGGGACCGTTCGCGCGCAGCGTCGAAGACGCTGCAGCCGCTATGGACGCCCTGTGCGGCCACGACCCGCTGGATTGCACGTCGCAGGACGTGAAGGCCGATTTCCGCGCCGCATGCCAGCAGGGCATCGAGGGCATGCGCGTGGGCATCGTGCGCAGCTTCATGGACGCGAAGGGGCTCTCTCCCGAGGTACGCGAGCGCGTGAACGAGGCCGCGGCGAAACTTGAGGCTGCCGGCGCCACCATCGTGGAAGTCGACTTGCCGCACATCGACGCTGCCATCAGCGCCTACTATGTGCTGGGCCCGTGCGAGGCGTTCTCGAACCTGGCGCGCTTCGACAGCGTGCGCTATGGCTATTGCGAAGAGGGCCACAAAGACCTGGGCGGCCAGTACGAGGCCAGCCGTGCTCATGGCTTCGGTGAAGAAGCGAAACGTCGCATCATGCTGGGCAGTTACTTGCTGTCCGCTGGCGTGTACGAACAGTATTACTATCCGGCGCAGCAAGTGCGCACGCTTATCACGCAGGATTACCGCAATGCTTACGGGCAATGCGACGTCATTTTGGCGCCTACGGCCCCGGCAACGGCGTTCAAGTTCGGCGAAATCGCCGATCCGGCAACCATGTACCTGTCTGACGTGTTCACCATCTCCATCAACATCGCGGGCAACGGCGGCATGAGCGTGCCTTGCGGCCTGGGCGCGCAAAGCGGCATGCCCATCGGCGTGCAGTTGATTGCCCCGCAGTTCAAGGATGAGAACATGTTCCGCGCCGCCATGGCGCTTGAGGCTGCATACGGCAAGGCGCCGGTGGCCCCGAACTTCGCTGACGGGAAGGTGGGCGAATAATGCGTAAGCTAGAAGAGGTGCTGCAGGATTGGGAAGCGGTTATCGGCCTGGAAATCCATGCTGAGCTGACCACGCTGAACACGAAGATGTTCTGTGGCTGCAAGTTGGAGTTCGGCGCCGATCCCAATACGCATACGTGCCCGGTGTGCCTGGGCTTGCCCGGCGCGTTGCCCGTGCCGAACAAGGCCGCTATCGAGTCTATCGTGCTTGCTGGCCTGGCCACGAACTGCGACATCGAGAAGCACAGTATGTTCTATCGCAAGAACTACATGTACCCCGACATGGCCAAGAACTTCCAGACCACGCAGGGCCCTGTGGCGTTTTGCATGCGCGGTCATCTTGACTTGGACGTCGATGGTCCTGCAGCGAAAGAGCGCGGTGACATCGCCGGCTTGAAGCCGGGGGAGACGTGTGAGAACGTTACCGTTACGGAATCGGGCTACACGGCGCATGTGGGCATCACGCGCATCCACATGGAAGAGGATGCAGGCAAGATGATTCACGTTGGCGGCGACGAGGGTCGTATCGCGGGCGCTACGCATTCGCTGGTTGACTACAACCGCGCCGGTACGCCGCTTATCGAGCTGGTCACCGAGCCTGACCTGCGCACGCCCGAGGAAGCGCGCCTGTTCATGCAGAAGCTGCGTCAGATCTACCTGGCCATCGGCATTTCCGACTGCTCCATGGAGGAAGGCTCCATGCGCTGCGACGGCAACGTGTCGCTGCGTCGCCGCGGCTCCACGAAGCTGGGCGTGAAGACCGAGCTGAAGAACATGAACAGCTTCAAGAACCTGCACGACGGCTTGGCGTATGAGATTTGCCGTCAGGCCGAGGTGCTTGAAGAGGGTG
Organism: Senegalimassilia faecalis; assembly: GCF_004135645.1. NCBI lineage: Bacteria > Bacillati > Actinomycetota > Coriobacteriia > Coriobacteriales > Coriobacteriaceae > Senegalimassilia > Senegalimassilia faecalis. Next base: position 2,253,875 of record NZ_SDPW01000001.1, on the reverse strand, counting down.
GTCAGATTTACCAGGAAACGCGTCATTGGGATCCCACCATGAAGCACACCATCGTCATGCGCGTGAAGGAAACCGCTGACGACTACCGCTTGTTCCCCGAGCCCGACTTGGCGCCGTATGACTTGTCCGATGAGTTCATCGAGGGCGTTCGTGCGAAGCTGCCCGAGTTGCCCGATCAGAAGGCTGCTCGCTTCGCTGAGCAGTTCGGTCTGTCAGCATACGACGCTCGCCACCTGGTCGACCATCGCGTCACGGCCGACTTCTTCGAAGCGTGCATGGCTGAAGCGGGCAAGGATGCCGCGAAGCTGGCGAAGCCCGTTGCCAACCTGGTTATCAACGATATCACGGCGTGGCTGAATGCCAGCGAAGATGCGGACTTGGCTGAAAGCCCGTTGACGCCGGCTCGTGCGGTTGAGCTTATGAAGCTGCTGGCCGAGGATGCTATCTCGTCCAAACAGGCCAAGCAGGTGTTTGCCGCCATCATGGACGAGGACAAGGACCCGTCCGTTATCGTTGAGGAACGCGGCATGAAGCAAGTGTCCGACACCGGCGCTATCGAGGCTGTGGTCGACGCGGTAATTGCTGCCAATCCTGACGAGGTTGCTCGCTACAAGGACGGCAACACGAAGGTCATCGGCTTCTTCGTTGGCCAGTGCATGAAGCAGATGCGCGGCCAGGGCAACCCGAAGATCATCAACCAGCTGCTCGCCAAAAAGCTGGCGGAATAGCTGTTAGGCGGTTTCCGCGCGAAGGCGCGAGTGCGAAGGCGCGAGTGCGAAGGCGCGAGTGCGAAGGCGCGAGTGCGAAGGCGCGAGTGCGAAGGCGCGAGTGCGAAGGCGCGAGTGCGAAGGCGCGAGTGCGAAGGCGCGAGTGCGAAGGCGCGAGTGCGAAGGCGCGAGTGCGAAGGCGCCCTGTCGGTTTTCCGACAGGGCGCCTTCTTTTGCTTGGTTGAGTTGCTTCGACGATTATGCTTCGTTTGCTGGCATCGGTGTTGGGGAATTGTTATCGCTGCTGGCAATCATTTCGCTTCCGATGCTATTGCTGCTGTTATCACTATCGATTGCGGCGTCGTCGTTGCTATCATCGGCTACCGCACCATCGCTGTCCCCATTGTTTTTCGCGTCAGGCTGCTTGTCTTCCGCAACGGGCTTGCTGACAATTGCATCGCCTTCAGGTGCTTGGTGGCCGACAATGGCCTTGCCGGTTTCGTTACCTCGGCTGCTGATGAGCCCCACCGCTTCAAGCGCTTCAGTCGCCGAGCCATGGTGCGCGCTGAGCGTGGACAGTGCCGCAACCACGGGTTCGCGCTGCGTGTCTTCGCTCAAGCCCGCCATGCCGGAGACGTCGATGTAACCTTCAAGCTGGCTGATGTCGTCGATGGGCTCAAGCCCCATAAGGCCACGCAGGTAATTCTCCTGCTCCAAAAACGGGGTGCTCACGGCAAGGTTCAGTTGCTCGGCGGTGGGGCTGCCATCGGGATATTCATCCCGCAGGGCAATCCAGATATCGAAGAAGTAATCGCCCAGGGCAAAGTCGTCTAAAATGCCTACGCACTGCATCGGCCACGTTGCTAAGTAGTCAACCTGCGACTCCTCGGGGATATCCAACACAATATCGGCGCCGAACCTAAACGGGTTCGTGGTGCTTGCGCCAAGCAGCATGGTGTTGCACTCGTCGGGGAACGTCACCGTCACGCCATCGCAGCCCTCGAACGCATCCGGCTCGATAGCGGAAACTTTGTTGCCGACGATGACCTGCTTAAGCTGGCTGCACTCGGTGAACGCATCGCTGCCCAGCAGCACGCTGTCGTACTTCGTGCCAATGGCGCTGTCCAGGTCAATCACCTTCGCGTCTGCCGGCACGCCGATGAGCGTGGTGATGCCCTGACTGGTTTGGAACACGTAGCCGTCCTGATCGTCGATGGTGATGAACGACGAATGGTCGACCAGCTCCATGCCCATCATTTGGCGTAGCTGGTTCTCGGCAGCAAGCATGCCTTCAGACATAGCCTGCTTCACCTCAACGCGCGACGGTTCCGCGCCGGTTTCGGTGTACAGGTTCTCGTACGTTTTGCTGTAGTACTGGTCGTAATCGTCGTAGCCCAGCCATGCGAACAGCCAGTCGTGCAGGTAGTACTCCTGGCTACCATCGGGCACGATCAGGCGAATGCGTTCCCATTCGTCCACATTGTCCCAGTCGCCATCGAAGCGGAAGCCCGAACCTTTGCCAAAGCGCAGCAGGCTCGAAGGGTTCCAGCTATCAATCTGAATGGTCTCAAGCGACTTGCACCCATAGAAGACGCCCGATCCCAGCACAAACCCCCAATCGTAGGAGTAGCTGACCGCCAGCCGCACGCTCGTGAGGTTCTCGCACTCCGAGAACGCCCAAGATGCGCAGTCGAACAGGGGCGCATCGCTTACCACGGACGTAATGTTTTGGCAGTTGCTGAACGCGTCGGATGCAATGGACGCGTGATCGATGTCGCTCGTGCCGACATACACCTCGCCCGACACGGTGGAGTTCGCAAACGCGCTACCGTCAACATACATAAGGTTCTTCAAATCGCGCCAATTCACCGTGAAATCGCCCTGCACGTCCTTGAACGAGTTCAGGAAAAACTCCGTGGTGGTTAGCGGCAACGTGACCTGGCCGGTAATGGTCGAGCCACTGGAAATTGCCAGCCAGGGGCCGTCGTCGTCGCAGCCATACAGTACGTAGCCGCCATCGTCAAGCTGCACCAGCTCGTATTCGGTCACGCCGGACTCGGGTGTGAAGTACTGGAAGTTGTTGATGTAGTCGTCCGTGCCATCCGAGCCGGTGGGGCGGAGTAGCTGGCAGTTATAGCTGGACACGCCCGCAAACGTGAAGTCGCCGTACATGGCCCGCGAAGCGATGAACCGCAGGCTGTAGCACTCGTCGAACGCATCGGCTCCCAGCGTTGCCGTATCGGGGTTGCTGATAAAGACGCCCTGCAGGTTCGTGCAGCCTGCGAAGGCCCGAGCGCCAATAAGCGACGTTTTATCGGCCAAGATGGCCCATTCCAGGTCGGTGTTGTTGGCGAACGCGCCGGCGGAGATGGCATCGGGGCAGATAGACGTTCCATCGGCGGCCGTGAACGAGCCGGTGAACGATGCGACGTCCTCGGGCACCGTTAGCAGCGTGGTGTACGCAGTGCCATCAATATCGGTGGTGAAGTAGCGGTACCCTTCGGTGCTGACATCGGACAGCGCGGCCATGGCATCGGGCGCGCCGGCCGCATCAAGCTGCGCCTGCACAGCCTTGCGCTGCGCCTCGTTTTGACACACGATGGTAGCAACGGCGCTGCCGGCAAGGCTGCCCGCCTCGAACGTGTAATCGCCGCCATCGGACAGCACGATGGTGGTGGCGCTTCCGTTGCCCTCGAAGCATCCGCTGGCAATGGTGTGCAAGCCGTCCGTGAAGATGGTGTTGCTTCCCGTGTTGACCACGAACTTCAGCAAATCGTCGGAATACACCTTGCCGTTATCAAGCCGGTATTGCGTGCTTGGCTCGGAGGCAAGTGAAAGCGTGTTGCCGTAGCCCTCGTTCAATGCAGCCGTGTTGTTGGTGACGAACTTATCAAGCATATCGTCTGCAATGACGATATTGCACCAGTTCAGCGTTTCCAGATTCACATAAGGAAGCTCGCTTGCATCATCGGTGCGCAGCACCAATTTCTGCAGGTCGTTGCCAGATTGTAGCTTCACTTCGCTCACGCTATCCGGCACGTCGAGCTCGGCTCGGTTCATGGGCACGCCAAGGTATTGCGTGCCGTCCTTCGAGGTCAGAATGCCGTCGGGCGTTGTCGCATACGTGGGGTTGCCCGCATCAACCGCAAACGAGTCCCACACCACAAGCCCCGTGGGCGCAAGTTGCACGTCAAGCGTGGTGGACGGCAGCACCAGGCGACCCACATTCACGGGGCCGAACCACTCGTTGATTTCCACCGCCTGCACGCCAAGCGGCACGTTAAGGATGAACTCGTTGCCAACAAGCATGCCGCCAAGATCCTGGTTGTCCTGATACAGGTACAGGCGCTGCAGGTAGCTTAAGTGCATACCCTGCACGAAGTCGTTTTGCAGCTTGTCGTTCAGGAAATAGAAGTACGTGTCCACGCTGTAGCCTTCGGGCACTTCGGCGAAACCGGCGGGCTCGATGACGTGGCGCCCGGGTTCGGGCGTGTAGAAGGGGCCGACTTCGTGGCTGCCTTCCTTCCAGCCCAGAAGCATGTTTGAGACCATGCCGTATTCCAAATAGCCCACAGCTTCAAGCTCCTGCTCGGTATAACGCAGCAGGTTAATGGTGCTGTCGTAGACCTTCGTGAGCACAACGGGGTTACCGCTTTCGTCAACCTGGCCGGTGACGATGAACGTGCACGATTGCGCCGGCTCGTATTCGATGGTTTCGGTATGCCACGTGTCCGCGTCGTTGAAGCGATAGCTGACCGTGATGGGGAACGTCCCGTTCGGCACCTCCTTGGGAAAGTCGTCTACGCGGAAGTACGGGTAGCTGGCGAACTCGTCTTTCGAGCACGTCCACGCATACGATTCGCCGCTGTAGTAGTAGAACGTGCTGAGCGCGCAGAACACCATCCAGGCGTCGAGCTTCTGCCCGGTGTACAGCGCGGTGTCGGCGGTATTCGCCGGCATGATGACGGCATGCGCCTGCGCGGGGTCAACTTTCGAAAGCGACGAGTTGTTGCCGTTCACAGGCTTGTAGAAGATGCCGTTGCCATTTTTCTCGGTGTCCTTCTCTTCGTAGCCGGGGTCGGTCGGCAGCACGTCGTAGCTGTCGGGCGCAGAAGGAGAGGGGCCAGGCTTGTCGCCGCCGCTGGGCTTCTGGCTGCCGCCATTGTTGTCGTCGTCGGCCTTGTCGCCGCCGCCTGCGTTGTCATTGCCGTTGCTGTCGGGCTTGACCACCACGGCGCCGCCGGCGTTGCCGCCGCCTGCGCTGGCATTGCCGTTGCTGCTGCCATCCTCATTGGCTATGCCTATGCCGCCAAGCTCGGCGTTGCCCGTGACGTTGTACGCCGAGGTTCCGGTTGGGCCCTGCAGCGGATAGTTCGTGAACACGTCTTTTGCGGGGCGCTCGGTCTCGGTGGTTTTCTGGTCGCTGTTCGCGTCGTCTTTTTCGCGATTGGCCTGGGCGTCGGTGTCGATGGGGTTGGCCTGGTAGCCGCGGTCGGCGTCGGTTTGCCCTTTGCTGTAAGCGGACGTGAATTGCTGCGGGTCGAACGACGGGCCCGACTGGGCCAGCGCAAACGCGCCGATGCCGAAAGCGGCAGCAACGGCCGCAGACGCAACGACGGCGGCAATATGTTTCGAGGAAAAGCGCACTCAATCCTCCGGTAACGATATGTGCAAGTCGCAAAAACGCGACTAGGGGGAAACGAAAAAGGCACGCCATCCAGGTGAAGATGCACGTGTCCTTATTCTACTTGGCAACGCGGGGCATTCAAAGGTCTTCGCTGCGGTATTTCGCTACGAAATCACAGGTTAAGCTGGCATTTCGGCGATTGGTGCGGAATTGTCGGCCGCTTGTTCGGACTGGTTCTCAATTGCGGAAAGCGTTGCGACGTTTGCGGCGTCGGTTTCCGCTGCGGTGCCTGCGTTGGAAACGATGTTCGCGGCTGCATCAGCCCCTGTCCGCATCATCAAGCCCTTTGCTGTAGGCCGACGTGAAGTTATCCGGATTGAAGTCGGGGTTCGCTTGAGCAAACGAGATGGCCCCGACGCCGAAAGCGCCAACGCTGACGACAGCTGCGGTTGCGATTGCGATATGTTTCGAGGTACCCTTGTTCGCGTGGCTCGCCGTTTCCCTTCTTACCCGCGCGCAGCCCTTCTTCCCCCCAAGACCCGATAATGCCGAAAGCCTTGCCGGCGGGTTTATTGCGACAAGGCTTTCGCCCCTGCTACAGGGCTTCGATGAAGTAGCGTTTCAAGCGCTCTCGCGCGTTTGCGCATGCGGGGAGCATTTCGTGCAGGCGTTCGGTGAGGCGCCGCAGCGTGCGCATTTCGTTCGGCTTCAGCACATGCCCGCCGAACGCGTAGGCCTGGTGGATTTCGATGACGCGCTTGAACTCCATAACGTCGACGTCTGGGAACGCCCGGCACAGGCCGTCAAGGTTGTCAAGCGGCTTGGTTGCGTTGAACCCGACGCTGGCCGAGGTCATGACGGCCGCCAGGTAGTTGTAAAGCGCGGGTACCGAAATGGCCTGGTCATCGGCGGCAATGCGCTGCTTGCGCTTGTTGATGCGCACGGCACGCTGGATGAACGCGGCGGCCACCAGCGCGGCGATGATGGCAAGCGTGACCAGCACCTCGCGTAGCACGTCAAGTACGGACGCGGCGGCGTCGGATTCGTTGCCGTTGTCCTGGTTGTCGTTCGTTTGCCCGGCGATGGACCCGGTTTGGAGCACCTGGTCGCTCGCGCCGCTGCTCCAGGTTTCGCCCACATCGATGACGGCATCGGGCTCAAAGGCCTGCGTGTAGAAGCCGGGCGTCACTTCCACGGGCGTCCAACCCAGGCCGTCAAGGTAAATCTCGCACCATGCGTGCGCGTTGCCGTGGTCAAGCGTCAGCGTGGAGTTCGTCAGCGCCGCACCCGTCAGGTCGCCCGCGCGGTAGCCCTCTACGTAGCGGGCGGGGATGCCCTGCGCGCGGAACGCCAGCGTAGCGGCGGTGGCGAAGTAGCTGGAGTTGCCTTCGCGCGCCTGCTCGAAGAACCACGACGCGAACGAGTTTCCCGCCTCGGCAGGCATGGTTTTCGGGCTTTCCGTATAGCTTGCCATCGTGTCCATCATGGTGCGCACACGGCTGATAACGGCGAATTCCGACGAAGCCGCCGCGCTGTCCCACGTGGCGTCGTTGAACACCAGGCGCTTGATGTCGCCCGCCTCGTCGTCGGGAACGTCCAGGTAGTGCTCCTTGGCGAACGCGGCGTACACGCTTTCCGTGGACGCGTAGGGGCTGTCCGCGGATTCAAGCCAGCTGGTGTCGTCAAGCACGTTGGCGGTTGCCACGTTGTCCATCTCGAAGTGGTACGAGCGCGATCCCGCAAGCCCGCTTTGCAGCGTGCCGTCAAGGTTGAGATTGGCGTTCGAGCCGGTCAGGCTGCGCATGGTGTAGGGCGCGAACGTGTAGCCGCGGTAGGCGTTGCCCGCGTCCACGGAGACGGTGGACACCTCGGTGCGCTCGCCGCCGCGGTTCGCGTTCGCGTCGTCGTAGGCGGCGCGTTGCATGGCCGGCGTAAGGCCTTCGGCGGAAAGCCAGCTCATGATGCCCGACCAGCTGCCTTCGTAGGCGGTGTGGTCAAGCGCCGACCAGCGTTCGCTTTCGCTGAAGTTCGCGCCTACGAAGCCGCGCAGCAGCATGTCATCGGAAAACGTTCCCTCCGGCGTGATGCGCAGCGTGGCGTCGGACTGGTCGTTGAGGCGCGCGGCTTTGCCCATGTCGCCTTCGGGCAGCGTCTCTTCGCCGTAGCGCGCGTGGTTGATGGCGTTCCACATGGCATTGTGCGCGTTGTCCACGGCTGCGCTGGGAACGAATATGGCGCCGATGATGACGAATACGCCCACGCACATAACGGCGTTGATGCCCAGATCGGCAAGCAGCGACTTCGTGGAGCACATGGAGCCGCGCAGCTGGATGTAGCGGCATTGCGTCAGCCAGCCGGCAATGCCCACGGCGCAGCCGATGGTGCCGATGCCGCTGGAAAGGCGCAGGCCGAAGCCGCACACGGTTACCAGCATCAGCAGCGTGACGCCCGTGGTGCGCAGGCGCGTGAAGCCCCATGCGGCCGTTGCGGTAAGCGTGCCCAGGCACGCGCCGAACAGCGGGGAAGCGGCAACGGTGCCGTAGCCTTGCACCAGACCCGCGTAGGAGTAAAACGCGTCGTCGAAGCGCGACGCCAGCGCGTTGTACATGCTGAACATGCCACCGCGCGCGTCGGGGACGGCAAGCAGCAGGATCAGCGCCAGCGCGCTTGCCGCCACCACGCCTAAGGGGACGATGCGCTTGATGGGCCCGATAACGCTGAGTGCGCCGGCCAGCGCGCCCACCACCGTGGCGGCGATGAGCGTGGCCACCAGGGTGGGCAGGGTCATGCAGCCGGCGAACAGGATGGGCCCGCCGCAGGCCAGAAGCACGGCGGCAAGCGCCGAAGCGATGGCTTGCGCGCGGTCGGCGGACTGCTTTTGGTTGCGTGCATTGCACGCGGACAGGATGACGCGCGGCATGATGCGTATGTTCTCGCTGGCGGCCATGTTACAGCTCCAGATTCTTGATGCGCTCGCCAATGCCGTCGGCGGGAATGTGGGTGAGCAGGTAGCCGCTTGAGGTGTCCGATCCCGTCTGCGTGCTTTCGCTGATGTAGAACACGCTTAAGTCGGTAAGCTGGTTGAGCTTTGCGGCCAGCGCTTCGTCAAGCACGTCGGTGACCAGCACCGTTCGCGTGACGTTGTGCGCGCGGCGGAACTCGTCGAATGCGGCCGTGTCCTCGAACGCGGCGGTGGGCAGTGGCGTGGAAACCAGCATGTCAAGCATGGTGTTGAACGAGTTGCGGCTGTCGACGAACTCCGATTCCAGCGCATCGTCGGTGAGGTAGGCCACCGAGTGGGAAAGGCCCTGCTGGATAAGCGACAGGCTGATGGACGCGGTAACGGACATGACGCCGTTGAGCACGTTGGCGTGCGCGCTGCCGTGCCCCGGGTCGTGCGGGTCGCACAGGATGGTGATGTCGTAGTCGGTGGGACGCGAGGGTTCGCGCACCATCAGGTCGTCGAAGCGCGCCGAAAGCTTCCAGTGCACCGCTTTGAGCGAGTCGCCTTCCTGGAAGTCGCGCATCTCGAACACTTCTGTGCGGTCCTGGCCCTTGCGGTGGTAATCGTAGGTGCTGCCGGAGATGCTGGAGCGGTTTGCGCGCGTGGTCTGCGCGATGATGTCGGCGATTTCCGGGTACACGGTGTAGGACGTTTCCAGGCGCGCGTCTTGGATGTCGGCGTCGATGAAGTCCAGCGAGTTGGTGGCGCGGGCGGACACGAGCGACACCTCGATGCGCCCGCAGAAGCTGGTGTTGAGCGGCAGGTGGAAGTGCTCGGTTTTGCCCGACGCGGGCGCAAGCGTGACGGGCACCTCCTCCGTGGCGTTCGTCAGCAGGTTGCGGAAGCGAAACGTCAAGCGAATGCGGTTGCGCGAAAGCGCCGGGCGCGTGACGGTGATGCCCAGTTCAAGCGGCTGACCTGCGGTGCAGGCGTGCTGAAGCCCGAACTGCAGCTGCGTGTGGGCAGCCGTGGCGCGCCCGAACGCCGTGCTAGCGGCCGGTGCGATGATGGCGATGAGCGCAACCGTCAAGGCGGCGGCGTTGTTCGTGGCAACAAACGAGCCGACGGCCAGCACGATGGCGACGATGCATATGATGGGATTCCGCTTCATGAGGCGTGCTTACTAGCGCGCGGCGCGGCCGACGACCTGGCCCATGGAGGGCGCGGGCACGATTTCCATGACCTGGTCGAGGATGTCCTCGGCGGTGACGGATTCGATGCGGGCCTGGGGTTTGAGCGCCAAGCGGTGCGCGCACGTGGCCTTGAACACCTCGCGCACGTCCTCAGGCGACACGAAGTCGCGCTCGCGGATAAGCGCGCAGGCGCGGGCCATGCGCGTCAGCGCGATGACGCCGCGGGGGCTGACGCCCAGCTCCACCAGCTCCATGTCGCGTGTTTGCTCGCACAGGCGCACGATGTAGTCGAGCACGGTGTCGGCCACCTGCACGTTGCCCAGGAAGTTCTGGATTTCCAGCAGGTTGTCGCGGCTGATCTTCGCCTTGATGTCGTCAAGCGGGTTGGCGTAGCGCTTCGCCTTCAGGATGTTGACCTGGTCGGCCGTGGAGGGGTAGCCGATGGACAGGCGCACCATGAAGCGGTCGATCTGGCTGTCGGGCAGAGGCTGCGTGCCGGCCGAGCCCACGGGGTTTTCCGTGGCGATGCAGATGAACGGCTTGGGCACGGGGTGGCTGACGCCGTCGACGGTGACGGCAAGCTCTTCCATGACCTCAAGCAGGGCCGATTGCGTTTTGGCGCTGGTGCGGTTGATTTCGTCGCCCAGCAGCAGGTTGCAGTTCACGGCGCCCCAGTTGAACTCGAATTCGCCCGTTTTGCGGTTGAGCATGGTGAAGCCCGTGATGTCCGACGGCATGGTGTCGGGGGTGAACTGCACGCGCTTGTAATCCAGGTCAAGGCACTTCGACAGCGCCAGGGCCAGCGTGGTTTTGCCCGTGCCGGGGACGTCTTCAAGCAGGATGTGGCCGCCGGCGTAAATGGCCATAAGCGCCTGCTCCACGACTTCCTGCTTGCCGATAAGGGCCTTGTTCACTTCCGCGACGATGGCCTTTGATTGCTCGACGATCATTTATTTCCCTCCTAGATAGGCGGATTCTGCGGTTGCGGCCGCAAGCTGTGCTTTCAGTTCGTCCATTTCGATGGGTTTGCCCGTGTGACCGTTCATGCCCGCCTCGCGCGACTGCCGCGCGTCTTCCACGTAGTTGTTCGCCGACAGCGCGATGATGGGCACCGTTTTCGCGTCGTCTTTGTCGAGCGCGCGGATGCGCCGCGTTGCCTCCCAGCCGTTGAACGTGGGCATTTGGATGTCCATGAGGATGGCGTCGTACGTGCCCGCGGGCGCCTTCTCGAACATGTCCACCACCACGGGGCCGTCGTTGGCGTGGTCGACCGTGACGCCGAGCGTGCCCAGAAGTTCGATGGCGATTTCGGCGTTGAAGTCGTTGTCTTCGGCCATAAGGAAGTGCTTGCCTTCGAAGTTGTACTGCGTGGCGTCGCTTTCCTTGCTGTGGAACATCTCGAGCGTTTCGCCCGCGCTGGCCAGCTCGTCGGCTTGCTGCTGCGTTGCCAGGCCGAAGGGGATGTACGTGGTGAAGTCCGTGCCGCGGCCCAGCTCGGTGTCCACGACGATTTCGCCCTGCATTAGCTCCACGAGTGCGCCGGTGATGGCCATGCCCAGGCCCGTGCCGCCGTAGCGCCGCGCGATGGTGCGGTCTTCCTGCTCGAAGGGCTCGAAGATGCGGCTGGTGAAGCGCGGGTCCATGCCCTTGCCGGTGTCGCGCACGCGAATCATGTAGTTGACTTCGTCGTCGCGGCGGTACATTTCGCGGAACGTGACCGTGACGTGGCCGCCGGCGTCGGTGAACTTCAGCGCGTTCGAGATGAAGTTCACGATGATTTGGTTGAGGCGCATGCGGTCGCCGATGAGGAACATGCTGTGGCAGTCCTCGGTTTCCACGCGGTAGTCGATGCCTTTTTCGCGCGCCTGCGCCTCGAACATGGCCACCAGCTCGTTGGCCACTAGGCGGATGTCGAACGGGCGCGCTTCCAACTCGACGTGGCCGCTGTTGAGACGGCTCATGTCGAGCACGTCGTTGACCAGCGACAACAGGTAGTCGGACAGCTTCGTGGCGCGGGCCAGGTCGTCGAGTAGGCGCTCTTCTTTCGTGTGATGCTCCTGCGCCAGCGCGATCATGCCCTTGATGCCGTTAAGCGGCGTGCGGATTTCGTGGCTCAACTGGCTCATGAAGTCCGTGCGCTCCTGGGCATTTTTCATGGCGTGCGACTCTTGTTCGCGCGCTGTTTCGATGGTTTCGTGCTCGTCGGTGACGTCCGTGGCCGTGACCAGGGTGTATTCGCCGCCCTCGACCGAGGTGAACGTGGCGCGGATGTGCTTGGTGGCCGCGGCGTCGTTCGGCATGCGGTAGTCGGAATCGAGCGTGAGCGGCGTTGTGCGGTCCCATGTGCCGATGATGCGCTTGATGCGCGCGCGGTCCTCGTCGGGCACGAAGCGCAGAAGCGTTTCGACGTCGTCGACCAGGCGCGCCGGCTCGACGCCGAACACGTGCTGGAAGCTTGGCGCGATGTGGACGGGGTACAGGTCGCTTGCGCGCAACAGGAAGCTGGTGTTCGGGTCCGCTTGGGCGCACGCGGCCTCGAACAGCTGCGATGCGCTGTTTTCGTTGCGTTTGCTATGTGAGCCGAACAATCCCATGATTTCCCTTCTAAGCTTTACGATTGTCCCACAGTAACGGGGCAAATCATAGTGGAATGCCCATTAAATCTGGCGCACGACCTGCTTCAACGACCCAGCGGGGCACGTCGCGCACTCGTGTCCCGTACACAGTATGCAACCATGCCCCAAGGCCGCGCGGTCCCCGAGGTCGCTCGCCCCCATGCCCTCTGGAGTCGCGCACTCCACGCTTCCGGGGTCGCGCGACCCATGTCCCCCTCGGCGGCGAACCCTACGCTCCCAGGCTGCGCGTCCGGATTTGCGCGGTGGAGGCTGAGCGGTGGGGCGCACCTGCCACGCCGTGCCGGCGGCGGCGCGGGTGAGGAAGATGACGTGAACGGCTGGTGGCTTCGTCCGCGTGAGCCTGCTGAAAACGGATGCTGTGTTTGCCGACTAGCGTAGGGAGCGTTGCCACGTCGGGCTGCTGGACTATCGGGCTTGCCGGCTCGCCGTCCGCTGGACCTTCCGTCGTGCCGGTCTGAAGCGCTCATTTTTCGCGAAAACGGCGGCTCGAAATCAAAAATCGCTCATGTATGTGATTTGTTGGCAGTGGCTGTAGTAGATTGATTTCACGTAAGCTTGTGACCTGGGAAAACGCAGCTGGGAAATCTTCGGCATGTCGCGTTTCCGGATTAAATCACATACATGAGCGATTTTTGAATTGCGACTGCGTTTTCTTGCGAGTTGCGCTGCCTGTTTGGCTCTAGACGAGGTGTGCGGTTCCCCAATCGGTAAAAAGTTCAGTGCGAAGTTCTCTGGCCATGGCGGCTTGGCGCGCGGTTTTCGGCTTGAGGCGTTTGCCGCGGATGTTTGCTACGGTTTCAGAGAATGCGGCAAACCGCGCTTCGCTTTTGAGCTGGTCGTACGTGAGGGGGAGGACGTCTATACCCATGTTTCTGAGCGCAGTTGTTCGGTCCGAGTCGGAAAGAAAGCTGTTTGCCTTATTGTGCACGAGAGTGCTTTGGCATTCGACATCGAGGCCTTCTTCCCAATATAGGTCGCAAAGGCAAAAAGAGCGATGTGCAAGGGTCTTCGCTTTGCTGGACAGGTTGATGCGCTTGTTGAATGAGAGCCCTGCGTGCCCTTCGCCTCCGCGTTGGCGTGGAAGCCCGAGCAAAATGCCCGCTCGCGCTTCGAAAGGGGATGCCGCATCGGGTTTAACGAGGCTTGCCGCAACCCGAAGCCGTTCACAACCGCGTTTTGGCGCAGCGTCAAGTGCCATGCGGGATAGCTCCTGCGCGGTGGTGGAGGCGGGGCGCGTCCAGAGATCCGTCAAACAGCCATTGCCATCGATGAACGGCTCCCATCCTCCAACTACGGGAAAGCGGCGGTTTCGGACGCATGTTTGGAGTGCATCTTTGATTGGCTGCGGCGCTTGGTAAATCGTAAAAGATCCGCAAGCTTCTGTTGCCAGCATGATGACGCGGGTAAGGCTTGCCCTCGCCGCAAGCTGCAGGAGCGTAAATGGTAGGTTTGTCACTTGAAGGCTCTCGCCGATGGGAGTGGTTGACCCGAACGGCATGTCGTTGGCGGAAAAGCGCGGGCGCGTAATGCCCGGCGTATAGCAGCGGGCACGATCGTCGACGGAGATGTCGACGGGGCCGCGGTGACTGGCGGCAAGAAGCGATATCGCTGGCATGAGGTCTTTTTGCTGCGCGCCCGATGTTTCTGGTGGCGGGATTGGGGCGAAGCCATGTCTGGCAAAGCGGCGAAGAGGCCATGGCCTCGCGTGTTGCCAAAACCGTTTCTTCCTTGAACAGTTTGGTGAGAACGGGGTCGGTTTCGTTGCCGGCAAGCAGTAGTTGGACTATGGGCGGGATGCGCGAATAGTCGAATGCCGTTATGTCGCAAATGATGGTATCCATGGCTATAGGATATCATGATTTACGGAATAATGCCTGGTCAGAAGCTTACACGGATTCTATCTCAGGTGTGATTGAGGTCTTGCGGGAATACACGCTAAATCTTGCAGATTTCTGATTGGCGTCGTTTTTTGTCATTCGCGCTGTCGAAAAAGAGGCGTCAAGCGTTTTGACTTGAGCGGCGCGAGAGGGTTGCGTGCCGGAAACCGACTGTTTGGTTGGGCGATTTGCGACGCTTGGCCGCAAGCTGGTTGGCGCTTGGTGGTCGGGTTCATGCGTTTCGGGCATTGCCGGCATTTTGGCCAGCCGCCTTGCTGGCGCAAGCTATGTTGGCTTGCATCGGGTGGATGCGTCGCGTGTAGAGGGGCTTTGGTTGTTGTTGCGTCTGGCGCGTCGGGAAAGATGCCGGGCTGCAACCCTCGGGTGCTATGGGGCACGGTCGTGATGCGTCCGCTTCTTGCCGCAAAATATGTTTGGGTTTGTAGTCGGGAATCGTTGCAATAGCTTTGCGGCATAGTTGCTCGGCTTGTTTGGGGCCTAATGGCGTGCGTTTTGGGCACGGCCGTAATAAAAATCGCTCATGTATGTGATTTAATCCGTGCTCGGAGGTAGCTGTCGAATTTGTGGCGGAGTTTTCCCAGTTCAGATGTCTGCTTGTTTTGAGGATACTTTGGCAAGTGGTAACAAATCACATACATGAGCGATTTTTGGGAAAGCGCCAAGTTGGCGACTGCGTTGGTGACGTCGATCGCCTGCGAGGCTTGCTTTGCCAGGTGCCAAACTTGGGCAACTTTGCGGTGCAAGGGAGAAAGAATGCCGGTATTCCTCTGATTCTAGGCTTGCGTTTTCTGGTTGGGCCGAGAAGACGAGCATGGCGATGCGGCAAGCGTTTCGTGCGGGGGTGCGAACGGCAGAGGCTTGTGGGGGCGGGCGGCTGAGCTGGCCGAGCGCTGACGGGCCGGGGTCGCCGGCGGGCGGAGACCTGGCGGGTTTGGTGCTAGCAAGCTGGGCGAACAGCAGGGGTGCTGGCAGGTCGCTTGGGGTGGGGCGGTCCACCCGTTGTGCTTCATGTTTGGGTTTCTTGCACCAGGTTGATGAGTTCTTGTTGGGAGTGGATGTCAAGTTTGGCGTAGATGTGCTGGCGGTGCGTGCTGACGGTGCTTTTCGAGAGCAGCAGCTCTTCCTGGATGAACGGCAGGTTGCGGCCTTTTGCCAGCAGCACCATCACCTCGTGCTCGCGCTCGGACAGCGCGTAGTCGGCGGCCACTTTGGCGCATTTCTCGCGGAAGTGCTGCTTGCGTTGCAGGGGCAGTAGGTCCATGGCGCGCACGAGGTCGGTCTCGGAGAACGCGAAGCCGCTGGCCGCAAGGATGGCGATGACGCTGGCCATCATCACGGGCATGGCGCTGTCGATGCTGATGCCCACGCCGTGCAGCACGAACCGCCCGACCACCAGTCCCAGCAGCGGGCCGGCCGCCCAACCTGCGCGCACGAGGGCGAACGTGCGCGCACGCTGCGCCGGCCAGCGGTTGCACACGCCGGCCAGGATCGTCCACATGAGCATGCCGAAGCACGCGTACGACGCGGAGTTCAGCGCGTGCGGCACCAGCGCGGCGCGCTGCCCGTACACGACGGGCACCAGCAGCATGAGCGCTCCGGCAACCAGCAGCAGAATAAGGAAGTGGTAGATGTTGCGTGCCATGCGCGGCGTTTTCAGTGTGGCAAGTAGCAGCGCGATGCCGACGACGATGACGGTGGCCGCAAATGCGCCTCCGCCTTCGACCAGGGCATATGCTGTGCCGCCAAGGTCTTTCACGCCCATTTGCACGTACAGCGTGCGCACGACCTCGGCGGAGAACCCCACCAGCACCGAGCTTGCGGCCAGCTTGGCTGTCAGGCGCGAAAGCTCGCTTTTGCTGCCACGCGAAGAGCCGCCGCACGCCTGCGCATCGTGTGCGCTGGCGCTTTCGGGTTCGGCTTTGCCTTGGTCTACGAGCATGTGCATGCCGTAGGACAGCAGCAGCCCGGCCAGCACGGGCATGCTGGCGGCGAAGGCGCAGGCCGAAAGGCGGTCGAACAGCAAAAACAGCGCGAACAGCAGCGACGCGAGCACCGTGCCCGTTGTCGCGCCGATGATGCACGAGCTGGTGGAAAGCCGGCTGAACGCGATGCCGAAGCGGATGAGGAACAGCCCCGACGCCACGCCGGCCACGGCGCCGGCGGCAACCATGCCCACAACGCTCGCGCCGTCGGGCAGCGCGGCGCTTGCCGGCATGGCAAGCGTGCTTGCGGCAACAAGGGCGGGCAGCGCCCACATGCTTTCCTTGCGCGAAAGCAGCCGCTCGGTTGCCTGGTCGTACACGCCGGCGACGACAAGCATCAGCGCCACGCACACGATGGACACCAGGTAGACGGTGTCGAGAATCACCTCGCTTTGGGCAAGTCCCGTGTACAGCGACAGGCTTTTGAACGCCATGGACACCCATGCCGTATTGCACCCGAGGGCTGCGCCGACAATCAGCTCGGCGGCCGTTGGGACGTGGTTTTGCTGCATGAGCCCCTCCCTTAGATCATGCGTTGCAGAAAGCGATGCGCGAGCGCGGCGACTCCCCGTTTCCCCCCTGGTTTCGGCGGCGCATCTTGCGTTTGATTGTACCTGTTAAGGGGTATCTAGGACGCGCGGCGCAAGGAAACGGTATTCCAACAAGCTATCCTATCTTGTGGATAATTAGCTGTTTTCCCAGGTCAACCGGCATCGTGCGCAGCGCACGATGCGCACCAACGGCGAAATGCGCGCTGCGCTCGATACCTCTTCTTCAGTTGTGTACATATCGTGAATGCATCTTCGTAACCGACGAGAGGAGGAGGAAATGGGCAAGTTCAACATGACGCGCCGGACGTTCACGAAGATGGCGGCAGTATCTGCCGCTGCGCTCGGCGTGGCGGGAATCGAGGGAGAAGCCCTAGCCGAAACCAAGGGGGCGGCAACGCAGACGGCGGGCGAGGTCAAGCACATCCGCTCGTGCTGCCGCGGGTGCGGCAAGATGGAATGCGGCGTGTGGGTGACCGTGCAAGACGGCCGCGTCATCAAGTCCGAAGGCGACGAGAGCGCGTTCCAGTCGGCCGGCAACCACTGCGCGAAGGGCCAGGCCAGCCTGCAGGCGGCCTACCATCCCACGCGCCTGCGCTATCCGCTGCGCCGCACGGGCGCGAAGGGCGAAGACCCCGCGTGGGAGCGCATCACCTGGGACGAGGCGTACAAGACCACGGCCGACACCATCCGCGAGAAGCAGGACAAATACGGCAAGGAAACCTGCATCTTCATGGGCGGCACGTCGCGCATCTGGGCCATGGGCCCCTACGGCAGCCTGAAGTCGTGCTTCGGCAGCCCCAACGGCATCCAGGCCAACGAGATCTGCAAGGGCCCGCGCTTCTACGCCACCAGCCTTGACGCGTCGAATGCGTACAGCTGGATGGAAGTGGTGGGGCGCCCGCACGTGTTCGTGCAGTGGGGTGGCGCGTCGGAGCTTTCGAACTACGACGACAGCTGCCGCACCACCGTGGACGTGGCCACGCGCGCCGATACGCACATCATCGTGGACCCGCGCCAAACGAACCTGGGCAAGGAGGCCGACATCTGGGTGAACCTGCGCCCCGGCACCGACGGCGCTGTGGCGAACTGCTGGGCCCAGGTCATCATCGAGAACGACCTCATCGACGACATGTACGTGCGCAAATGGATGAACGCGCCCATGCTGGTGGTGGAAGAGGCGTCGTTCGAGCCCACCGAGTGCGCCTCGACGCAGCAGTCGAAGAAGATCAAGACGCGCCTGCTGAAGGAATCCGACATCAAGGAAGGCGGGTCTTCGGGCCGCTTCATGGTGCTCAACGAGCTGTCCGGCGAGCTTTCGTACTATGACACCACGGCCGACAACCCCGGGTGGAAAGGCGAAGACTGGCAGCCGGCCACCGAGGGCCGCGAGGCGAAGCAGCCCGGCCTGGACGCCACGGGACAAACGCAAGGTTTCGTGCTTGACTACACGCCGTTCCCCGATGGGTTGTACCCGGCACTGTTCACGGAATCGGGCGGACACGAGGTGACGCTGAAGGACGGCACGAAGGTGCACGTGCGCACCGTGTGGGAGCACTACATCGACTTCTTGCAGGACTACACGCCCGAGAAGACGTCGAAGATCACGGGCGTGGACGCCGACGTGCTGAAGAAGGCGGCGCTGGCCTACGCCACGCGCGTGGACCCGTCCACCGGCTACGGCAACGGCGGCATCCAGTACATGCTGGCGCCCGAGCACGCGTGCAACTCCGTGCAGAACCAGCGCGCCTGCGACCTGGTGGCGGGCATCACGGGCAACATGGACGTGCCCGGCGGCATGCGCGGCTCCACGCCGGGCTGGCCGTACTTCGACCTGGCCATGTGCATCGGCGACTCGAAGGAGATCCCGAAGTACGACTCCAGCAAGATTCTGGGCTCCGAGCGCTTCCCGATGATTGGCAGCGACTGCGGCCCGGGCTGGGCGGACTGCACGTCGATCTACGACGCCATCAACACCAGCGACCCGTATCCGGTCACCGTCGGCATCGGCCAGACGGGCGACTTCATGAACCAGGGCAACTCCATCTACAACTCCGAGCAGCTGTGCAAGCTGGACTTCTGGTGCGCCATCGACCTGTGGCACACGCCGACGGTGGACATGGTGGCCGACATCGTCATGCCGGCGGCGCACTGGATGGAGCTCGACTGCATCCGCAAATCGCAGGGCTCTTCGGGCGCGTTCGGCGCCACGGTGAAGGCCATCGACCCGCCCGGCGAGGCGAAAAACGACCTGGAAATCGTGGTGGGGCTGTACAAGGCCGCCGGCATTCCGTACTTCGACGAGGAGAAGCACGGCGCGAAGTGGCTGGAAGGCGAAGCGTGCGTGGACGCGTGCAACGAGGTTGCGCTTGCCGGTTTCCGCATTCCGAAATGGGCCGATTTCAAGGAAGAGTTCCAGAAGAACGGCTGGTTCGACTCGAAGGTGGAAAAGCGCGAGGACTGGGGCATCTACCGTCGCTACCAGATTGGCAACGGGCACATTTCCGGCGGTTTCCCGCCCACGCCCAAGCAGCGCCAGGGCTGGAACACTACGACGCACAAGCAGGAGATTTGGTCGACGGTGCTTGAATCGTGGCTGGTCAACGGTGTGAACAACGGCGGCGTGACGCCGAACATGGCCTACTCGGAGGAAAAGTTCTCCGACAAGGAAGTGTTCCCGCTGTTCAAGGAGGCGCCGCACAGCCCCGTCGAGGAACCCGATTCCTACACCGACGACAACGCGTTTTTGCTGACGACGGGCCGTCGCCAGGGCACGTACTTCCACAGCGAGCACCGGCAGCTGCCGTGGTGCCGCGAGCAGTGGCCCGTGCCGCGCTTGGAGATGAATCCCGTTGACGCGCAGCGCCTGGGGCTTGAGCAGGGCGACTGGGTGTGGATCGAGTCGGCGTACGAGGCGACGCCGTACACCGAGGCGTTCACGCACAAGATTCGCGAAGTCGTGGACCTGTACTACGGCATCGAGCCCGGCGTGGTGAACGCGGAGCACCAGTGGTGGTACCCCGAGCTTGAACAGGCTGATCACGGCTTCAAGCTTTCCGGCGTGAACTGCCTGATCGACCGCCATGCGCAGGACCGCATCTGCGGCTCGTCGAACCTGCGCGCCTACCCGGTGCGCGTGTACAAGGCCACGGCGGAGAATTCCCCGTTCGGCAACCCCGTGCCGTGCGGCGACGACGGTACGCCCATCATCCACACGTGCGACGACCCGCGCCTGAAAGATTGGCTGCCCGACTACGACAGCCCGAGGGGGGAGGAGTAAACCATGACGCATTACGCGATTCTGACCGACCTCAACAAGTGCGTCGGTTGCCTTGCCTGCTCCATCAGCTGCAAGGTTGTGAACAACGTGCCTATCGGCAGCTACTGGAACAAGGTGCTGCGCATCGGCCCGAACCCGCGCCAGGAAGGCGGCCAGTGGCCCGACGTGTACACGTACTTCCTGACGGTGCAGTGCCAGCACTGCAAGAACCCCGCGTGCGTGCAGGTGTGCCCCACCGAGGCCAGCCACGTGCTTGCCGACGGCACCGTACAGATCGACAAGTCGAAGTGCATCGGCTGCCAGTTCTGTGCGATGGCCTGCCCTTATGGCGTTCGCTATCTGAACGAGGAAGAGCGCGTGGTGGAGAAGTGCACGCTGTGCGAGCAGAAGGTGGCCCAAGGCGAGCTGCCGCAGTGCGTCAGCCAGTGCGGCGGGCGTGCGCGTTTCTTCGGCGACCTGGAGAAGGGCATCGAGAGCTTCGAGGCGCCCGGCGCGCCGCTTGAGGGCGACAAGTCCTACGACGCGCAGGTCAAGTCGCGCATCCGCTTGGGCGATGCGACGGGCGAGGGGTGCGACTACCCGGTGAAGCCGTACAAGGACTCTGAGGTGTATCACCTGCCGAACGTGGGCAACGACCCCGGGTTCGTGTACATCCTGCGCAACGAGCAGTGGCAGGGACAGGAATGACGGTGACTGGCGTGATTGTTCCGCTTTCCCGCGCGGCGGGGGCGGGCGCGCGCCTGGAAAGTGGCACCAAGGCTTGCGCGGGCGACGCGGCAGTTGCCGCCTGCGCGGCCGGGTGCGGGCCGGCCGCCCGCGCCGCGGTGCCTGTGAAGGAAGGTGAGTAGCATGGAATTGCAATGGCCTTTGATTTTGTTCACCACGCTGGTGGCCTGGTCGGCCGGCGTGTTCGGCTGCCAGGGCGTGCTGGCGCTTGCGGGCGCGGGCAAGAAGTCGCAGCAGCTGCTGACGGTTTTGAGCTGCGTGCTTCTGGCGGCGTCCGGCGTGGCGGTGTTCTTCCACCTGCAGCATTGGGAGCGCATCTTCAACGGTTTCGGGCACTTGACCAGCGGCATTACGCAGGAGCTGATCGCGATCGTCGTGTTCGTGGTGGTGGCCGTGGCGTTTTTCGCCATGGCGCGCAAGTCGGCCGACGGCGGCACCGTGCCGAAGTGGATGGCGTGGGTTGCCATCGCGATTTCGGTGGTGCTGGCCGCGGTGTGCGCGCATTCGTACATGATGGCGGCGCGCCCGGTGTGGAATAGCGTGCTTGAGGTGCTGTCGATCGTGGGCGCCGCGTGCATTTTGGGGCCCGCCACGTGCGCCGTGGTGCTGGCCGCGAAGGGCGACGCGGTTGACGTGTGCGGCCTGCCGGCTGTGGTGGGTTCCGCCGTGGGCGCCGCGTGCACGGCGGCGTATGCGGCCGTTATCCAGATGGGCGGCGGCGCGTTTACGCAGGTGGGGTATTATTTCGACCCCACTGTGCCCACGAAGGAGATGGCGAATGCGGCCGCGACGGCGGCCGGACAGGCGCCGCTTCTGTGGCTGGGTGCCGTGGTTGTGGGCGCGCTGGTGCCGCTGGTGTGCTGCGTGCTTGCCCGCAAGAAGGGCGACGCGGCGGTTTGGAAGGCGTTCGGCGCCGTGGCCGTGGTGGCAGGCGTCGTCGGCGCCATCTGCCTGCGCGTGGCCTTCTACAACATGGGCCTGAGCGTGTTCATGTTCTACTGAGTTCCGCCGGTCTGCCGGCCGGCGGACGGGGCCGACGCTGCGGCCGCCCGATGCGCCCCATCTTGTCCTTCAGCTTCGCGGGCATGGCCGAAAGGCCAATGCCGATCCCAGCTGAGCTGGGCGCGCCCGCTCGGGCGCGTAGGCAGGAATCGAACACGCCGCCGGCGCGTTCGGCAGGGCAACCTGGGCACCTCGGGCACCCTCGCTGACTCTTCGGAATCCCCGATGGCGACGTCCGGCCCGCAAAAGGGAGCGAGGAGTGGGACAAAGGGACAGTCCCTTTGTCCCACTCGCAGACGATTGGATTTTGCTGCCCGGCTCCTGCTGCTCGCTCCTCGTAGGGCCGAGCGAGAGCTCGGTCCCAGCAAGAGAGCGCGAGGCGCGACACCATATTAAGTCGTCCACGCTCCCTGGAAGATGGTGACGCGCTCTTCGGGCGCTGCCTAGAAGGGGCGGAGTTTTCGCTCCGCCCTACGGAAAGCGGCGGCTGGCGGGCAACCCCCGTTGCTCACTGACGCCAGTCCTTGCGGCGGCCCGGCGGAGGGAACATCCGTCCCTGACGGCCGTTATCGCCTCGTACCTGGTTTTGCTGTCGCATCCCATTGCAGGCCATCTGCCATTGATCGATGTTGCGATGACCGCTTGAAACCGCCCTGTCCTCTTGTTAGGTTGGCCGGAAACAGGCGGCTGATCGGCCGTTTCGCGATTCCGGCGGCGCGCCGGTTTCTTGAAAACCAGGCCCGGCTCGCCGGGTTCCTTCGCATCTTCCGGCCCACCACCTATGGTGCCCCCTTCCGCTTGGAGACTTCCTTCCCCTAACCCCCTTGCAAACAGGATGTCTCCAAGCGGAAGGGGCCGTTTTGCGTTCTGCGGCGAGCAGCAGGCGTTTGGTCTGGACGAACGTTGACAAGTTCGTAACGCATCGAGCGTCCACCGGATTGTTCGACAAGCAAACAGGAAAGCCCCTCAGCTGAAGGGGCCGTTTCGCGCTCTTGACGCTTGGCGTGGCTGGCGCACGGTGCCGCGAAACGCGCGCTTGCTGCGAAAAGTCGCTCATGTATGTGATTTGTTGGCAATCGGTTGAGTAGCCGTTTGACACGCAACCTTTTGACCTGGGGTTATGTAAATAGGACTGGAGCTTGTACTTCACCTAACCGAGTTAAATCACATACATGAGCGATTTTTGGGTGCGACAGAGGTGGCGGGCGGTTCTGGCATCGTGCAGCAACGGGGTCGTTCCTCGTTGCGCAAACTCGCTCGAGTTTGGGACTTAACGTTGGTGGTGTGGTTCCTTGCGGATGACGGTCGCATGTTTTCCCAGTTCAGAGTGGTGTGCATAGAGGGGGTGCGTGTTGGCGGCCTAACAAGTCCCCAAACTCGAGCGAGTTTGGGTGTGGGCGGTGCTGGGCGTGCCAGCGTTAGACGTGGCGGCCGTCGTGCGGTTTCGCTGGTGCCGGTCGCCGGTTCGCTCTTCCTAGCTCAGCAACAGGGCGATCGCGAGGATGCACACTGGCGAGCAGATGGTGGATAGCAGTACGCCGTCGCGGGCGAACGTGGTGCCGGCGTTGTAGCGCGCGGCGTAGTTGAAGACGTTTTGCGCGGAGGGCAGCGCGGCCAGCACGACGCACGCGTACAGGTCGTGGCCGGTGAATCCCATGGCGCTGGCCAGGGCAAACGCCACCGCTGGCATGAACGCGTTCTTCAGCGCGGCTGCCGTGAAGGTGGCCTGGCGACCTTCGCGGCTGGCAAGTGGGCGAGCGCCGCGCAGCGACATGCCGAACGCGCACAGGATCAGGGGCACGGCTGCTTGGCCGACGATGTTCAGCGGGTCGTACAGAAATTGCGGCACCAAAAACACCCCGGTCCCATGGCATGCGAGCATACGGCGGGCGCCGGCCGGCCGCGCCAACGCGCCAAGGAATTCACAGCAACGCCATGGGATTTGACGGCAGGTGCGAGAACGCCCGCAGCGGCAGTCGCGCTGCGAACGGCACGTGTGCAAAATACCCTCATCGTTTCACTCCCAAAACTTTAATTTCGTTTGACTTTTGGGAGTGAAATGATGCTGGGATTGCTTTGGGTAGCTAAATGCAGTACAAACGTTTGACCTGGGAAAATGAAGGTCCAGGTTTGTTTGATATTTGGCTGGTTTGCGTTAAAACACAAACTAACGGAAGTTTTGCGCGGCAGCTTGTCTCACTGCTTGTTGACAAAGAGCATTGTGCGGCCAAGCACAGCTTCCGGCAACCTACGCTTGGTAGAGAGGGTTGGGTTTTCCGGCATATTCGCTTGGGAACTGAAATGCCATTTACATTTCACGCCGAATTCGACGAAACGAAAATCGATTTTAGGATGTTGAGAAATAGCCGAGAAAATGAAAGGATTTCGTTTTCTCGGTTGCTGGCGAGGCGCGTGCCCCCGCTGGTTTTGCGTTGCCCTCGCCATTGGCGTCGACGGCGAGGGCATGGCGGGCGTGTGGCGGGCGCGTTCTATTCCGTCATCTTCTCGAACGTGCGGCCTTGGATGGTGAGCTTTTCTTTGTCGGTGTCGGCCATGTTCGCGGTGATGTCGGCGCGGTAGGGCCGGCGCGGGTCGGCGGGGTTGTTCCACATGCGCTCGGCCACCGGCGCCCACTCGTCGGCGAAGGTGCGGCACTTGCCGCACAGATGCTCGGCGCTCTCCTGTTCCTGCAGGTCAGTGCAGTGCGCGCCGGCGCCACTTTGTCAAGCATGTCCATGATGGTGGTGACGTTGTGCTCGGGGTCCTCGAGCAGGTAGTCCATCGTTTTCATAAGCGCCGCGCGCTTGAGCTGGTCTGTTGCTCTCATGTTCCTCACCTGAATTCTGAACAGGTTGTGCAGCAGGTACTACACGCTGTTCAGTATCTGACGTATGCGGAATAAAACAATTGCAACTACGCCACAATGAGGCTTAATCCTCGTTAGTAGAAATTAAGGGGACGATCGGGAGGGCGAGGAATGGAGAGTGTCGTTCGTGCGCAGGCTGCGGAAAGGAAGAAAATCGACCGCCGGTCGAAGCGCAGCCGCGAGGCCATACGCGCGGCGTTTCGCGAGCTTCTGAGCGAGAAGGACCTGTCGCAGATCACGGTGACGGAAATCGCGCAGCGCGCCAACCGCAACCGCAAAACGTTCTACCTGCACTACACGCCATAGAAGACCTGATCAGCGAGCTTTTGCAAGAAGAATGCCGCTACGTGGTGGACCAGCTTGAGGAAGCGCTGCGAAAAAACCCGGGTGGCACGAACGAGGCGAAGCTGTACGAGGCTCTGGGTGCGTCGCTGCTGGCGAACTTCAGCCGCAACAGCGACGTGCTGCGCCATGTCGACTTGCCTTCGCTTATCGTGCAAATGCGCCCGATGTTCGCGAAGGCTCTTGCGGAGCGGGACTCGTTGGGCCTGGCGAAAGCGCTTGGGCCGTACCTCGAGGTGTTCGTGGCATATTTTAGCTCGGGCATCTTGGGCCTGTTCAGCCAGTGGGTGGCGCTTGATTCCGAGCTGCCGCTGGAATATCTGTCGAAGCTGGCCACCGCCACGGTGGGCGGCGGCGTGAACGCGCTAGTGAAAGCCGCCGCTGAGCTGCACGTAGACGAACTGCCCGCCGCACCCGCTGGCGCGTAGGGTCTCGCGGGTTTCGGTGGGCGGCGGGGCGCTACGATTGGAACTCGCAACCCTTTCATCAGGTAAAACGTCAAAATAAGTGAATTTGTGCGATAGCTTTGCGCGCCGGCGCGGGCTAGGATGGCCTGCAAGAACGCTGGCTGCGGAAAGCCAACGCACCGTTGCGATCCTCCTTCCCCAAAGGGTTTTGCGCGCGGCCGGCATTCGAGGCATAAAGCCGTTACTTGAAAAGGGTGAACATGCCCTCTGGCATGTTCAGACCCTGATTGGGAGCGGTGCGTCAGTCACCGCGACCCGTTCCTGATTGCCGTAGGCAAGTAGGGACTGTAATTTGAAAAGGAGGGTGCATGAGCAAGAAGGGAAAAGCGGTTGCGGGTGCAACCGTTGCTGCTGCGTTGGCGGTGAGCATGGGCGCCGGCGCGGCCATTGCCGCCGACACCAGCTACGCGCCGACCACGCTGGGCAACAGCGCGTACACCAACCAAGTTGACGCGCGCAACGACTGCACCGTGCAGGCGATGCGCTACACGTTGAGCATTTCGCATCAAAACGCCGACACCGTGGCCGAGGCGCAGGGCCTTTCCGCGCAGATCGGCAGCGCGTCGGGCGACGTGTCGCCCATCGTGGTGACGAACAGCCTGGGCAAGGACGTGAAGGAGTTCACGTTCCGCACGTCGGACACCTCGTCGTATCCGGGCAAACAGCTTTCGGGCACGCTGTCCGACGGCCAGTCCGCCGGTTGGGCGTTCGTCTACGATTACGGCGAGCGCACGTACACGAACCAGGCGGGCAAGACCATCAGCATGCCGAAGAACTACCTGATGCAGGTCACGTTCGCCGACGGCACCACCGCCGAGTTCCACAACGTGAACATGAACGGCGTGCGCACGCTGAACCTGTGCTACTCGGCCGATTACGGCGTGTACTACGTGGAGCGCACCACTATCACGAACCACACGCCCGACCCGAACCTGTGCTACGAGGCCAACCTGGCAGCGTACGAGGGCGGCGAAGACGAGTTCGACTACCACGTGAATTCCGGCGGCCGCATGGGCGACCGGCCGTGCGCTGGCGGGAAAGTAAAGGGTGTCGAATATGAGCGAGAATACAGGGAAAACGGACGCTTCTATGCAGGGCTCCTCTCTGAACAAAGGTGGAATGAACCGTAAGCGCATCGTGATTGCGGTTGTGGTGGCGGTAGTTATTGTGGCGGGGTGCGGCATGTTCGCGTGACACAACAGCCCCAGTTTCTGCGGCACCGTGTGCCATACGCCCATGAGCAAGTACGTTTCCGATTTCGAGGCCGGCCCGGTAGATGGCGGCAGCAGCGCTATGCTGGCGGCATACCATGGCGCCGATGCCGACATGAACCGCCTGAGCTGCCACGAAGCGAAAATCGACGAGCAGGTGACCGAAGGCATGAGCTGGGTTTCTGGCAGCTACAACTTCGATTCGTCCTCGCAGATGCTGGAAAGCCGTTCGGGTGAGTTCGCTACGGCCGAGTTTTGCCTGCGCATCGGCTGCCATGACGGCATCAACACGGTTGACGATTTGACTGCTGCTACGGCTGACAAGGAATTCGACCCGCATGACTGGAGTCAGCACGGCGTTGTGGCTTGCGGCAATTGCCATAAGGTGCACGAAACCAGCGAGTTCTACTGCACGCAGTGTCATCTTGATGCCACGTATTCCAGCGTTCCGAACGGCTGGAACGTCAGCATCGACGGCACTACCTATAAGGTGGAAAACGGCCAGCTGAACGAGCTGCAGAAGTAGCTTTCTAATGGTTGATGTTAGGGGCTTAAGGTCCTGCTGTGACGATCTGCATAAGGGCTGCCCATCGAAAGAATGGCTGATGAGCAGATCCAGAACCGACAACGGAACTTGAAGACTGAGGCCGGCGGCGTGGTGCTGCCGGCCTTGGCGTTATGCCGGGAAATTGTCTTATGCCGGCACAAATGTAATTTTCAACCCCAAAGCTTTCGCCACCTTCGCGATAGTCTTGAACGAAGGATTCGCTTCGGCGCGCAGGGCTTTGTAAAGGCTTTCGCGTCCAAGTCCCGCGTCTTCCGCTACGCTGGTCATCCCCTTAGCGCGCGCGATGTCGCCAATAGCCATTTGCAGCAGGTCGGGGTCGCCTTCCTCGATGGCGGCATTTAGATAATGGGCGTAATCCTCTTCGGTCTTGAGATAATCGCTAACATCCCATTTGGTGAATTTGCTAGACATTCTGCTCATCCTCCCATTCGCGCACGAGCTTTTTTGCAAGAGCAATATCTCTTGTTTGCGTTGCTTTCGCTCCTTTGGCGGCAAGAATCAAAAACGTGTCATCTTCTATCGCCCCGTAGACGCGATAGCCTGGTCCCCGATGAAAACGGAGCTCGAATATCTTTCCCTCAATTGATTTCCAATCCCCGACAAGGGTGCCAAGCCGTGCAATGGTTTGAATTCGAAATGAAATGAGGTTCCTTGCCTCTGCGTCTCGTAATTTTAGAAGCCATTTCTTGAATCGTTTACTAGGTACAACTTCCATGAGCTCCTCCTCAAGTGTATCTAATCGGATACAGTTCTGCAAGAGCTGCGAATCTGCGAGACGCGTTGAAGCCAAGGCTCCGCGGTAGCGAGGATGTACTTCGCTAGGGGAGTTGTCGCTTCGCGGCTAGCTTGCCAAGGGGTATGGCAACTGGGCGCAAGGTCCCAAGGCGGAGACACCGTTTCGCAAATACAGCTCTGCAATTTGAAGAGGATCTTGAGGGCGTGGTAAGGCGATTGCGCATGGACGGCCGCTTGCTAGCAAATACGGCCGCGCCCCCATTGGCTCGACAATTGGAAGTATAGCACAAATAATCGCACGAATGTTCGATTAATCTGTTAAAATGTAGTAGTATCGTCCTAAAGCAAATGGAAGAGCTGGAAGGCCAGTGGCTTTGGCTGGGCGATGCACTTTTATCTAGGGCGGGTTTTCAGGTCGTTTGGTGGCCGTCTCCTTTCGCTACCTTTGTCTGCCCTATCTGTTCAAATCTCGACGCTTCGTTGTTTGCTGCGAAAGCTCTTGTAACCTAATTGTAGCCGTGAGCGTGGCAATTTTGGGGGCGAGCGGCGGTGGGCAGCGTTACACTGGGAATTATCTTGTAGGTGCAGGCTTGGCAAAGGGAACGCTGCTGGCCTGCCGAGAAAAAGGGGGGTGCCGCTATGGCGGTCAATCGTTTCGTGCTGAATAACATCTCGTATCATGGTGCTGGTGCAATCGGGGAGATTCCCGGGGAGATTCAGCGTCGCGGGCTCGCAAAAGCCTTCGTGTGCTCTGATCCTGACCTGGTGAAATTCGGCGTGGTGGGCAAAGTCACGGATAAGCTTGACGCCGCAGGCATTCCGTGGGCGCTGTATGACCAGATCAAACCCAACCCTACCATTAAAAACGTGCAGGACGGCGTGGATGCGTTCAAGGCTTCGGGTGCAGACATGATCGTGGCCGTTGGCGGCGGTTCGGCCATGGACACGGCGAAGGGCATCGGCATCATTGTTGAGAATCCAGAATTTGCCGACGTTGTTTCCCTTGAGGGCGTGGCCGACACGAAGAATCATGCCACGTTTACCATTGCCGTTCCCACCACGGCAGGCACGGCGGCCGAGGTTACCATCAACTACGTCATAACCGACCCGGAAAAGGTGCGCAAGTTCGTGTGCGTTGATGTGAACGACATCCCCGATGTGGCCGTTGTGGACCCCGACATGATGGCGTCTATGCCTGCGGGCCTTACTGCTGCTACGGGCATGGACGCGCTGACGCATGCCATCGAGGGCTATACCACGCAAGGCGCGTGGGAGCTGTCCGACATGTTCCATTTGAAGGCCATTGAGCTGATTTCGAAGAATCTGCGTGCGGCATACGCTGAGGCGAAAAGCGGTAAGCCTGGTGAGGGTCGTGAAGGCATGGCGCTTGGCCAGTATGTGGCTGGCATGGGCTTCTCGAACGTGGGCTTGGGCATCGATCACGCTATGGCTCATACGCTGTCCGCGCACTACGACACGCCACATGGCGTGGCGTGCGCAATGCTTCTGCCGGTTGCTATGGAATTCAACAAGCCGGTTGCTGCCGAGCGTTTGGCTGATGTGGCGCGCGCGATGGGCGTCGACGTTGCGGGCATGAGCGCGGAAGAGGCTGCCGATGCCGCCATTGCGGCAGTGCGTCAGCTGTCTGCCGACGTGGAGATTCCCCATACGTGTGCAGGTTTGGTTGCCGAAGATCTTGATCAGCTGGCAAGCGACGCCATGGCCGATGCTTGCTTCCCGGGCAACCCGCGCGAGGCAGATCACGACCAGGTGGTCGAGCTGTTCCGCAAGATCATGGCGTAAGGTCTGACGCTTCGGTATCGAGTGCCGCGCTGCTGGATGGTGGCGCGGCAGCTTTTCTGCTGCGCTGGGTAGGGCTGATGTTGCCAAAGTGGGGTAGGGGATAAGGGTCCTTTCGTTTGGTGGGTTCGCTCCGTATCCGCCGTCTCTTATTTTGGCGAATCCGTTTTGCGCCTCGGTCCCTCTACCTACCCGCCATTGCGTGCTACTAAAGGGGCGCGATGGCCTGCTGGGATTGTCTTGTTTCGGCTTTTCTTGTTCTTGAAAAAGCGAGCCGCTTCGAAATCTTTCCGTTACATTGAACCTGGCTGGTTTGCGCTATGCTATGCGCGTTGGAGTGCGGTCTAACGAAAGGGGCGAACATGGCGGAATCGAAGCGGCAGCTTGCCGGCGCGCTTGAGCAGCTTATGGAGCAAAAGCCGCTTGATCAGGTGCGCGTTTCCGAGATCGTTGCCTTGGCAGGCGTGAGCAAGCAGACGTTTTACCATCACTTCACTGATAAGTATGACCTGATGGAGTATTGCTTCCGCGACATGTTCTCCCAGCAGTTCGACCGTATGACCACGCTTGCGCCGTTTGGCGAATGCTACCTTGATTTCCTGACGCGGTGCCGCCAGCGCAAAACGTTTTTGCGCAACGGGTTCACCTCGCAAGACGTGAACAGCTTGTACCGCGTGATGCACCACGCGCTGCGCGATGCTTATGGAAAGCGCGTGCGCGTGTGCGGCGCGCCGGATGAAGGCGCCGTGGGCTTTTGTCTGGACTTTTTCTCGAAGGGTTGCGCCGGTTGTACGCGCCATTGGTTCGATCAGGGCATGGACTTCTCTAACGAGCAGCTGGTCGAATTGATTTCGCTGTGCATCCCGGCCGGGATTGCGAAGTATTTTCAGTAGCGTTCGTCTTCTCCCGTTCCGCAAATTGCCAGAAGTTGTCCGTATTATTCTTTTTCAAGCATAAATAGCTTTACCATTCGATGAAAAAGTTAACTTCTTCCCATACGAAAAGCGCTCACCGTCAATTTTGCGCCGCTTGCGGGCTTTCTATACTTTCCCTCGCAAGGCCGGGCAGGGTCAAACCCGGCATCTTTTGACCTTACGGGAGGAACAGCATGGACAACAAGGGAATCAGCCGCCGCGGCTTCCTGACGGGCGCGGCCGCCATCAGCGCCGCTCTTGCGGGCGCAGGCCTGACGGGTTGCGCGCCGAAGGTGGTCGGCGTTGCGGGCGGCGCCGGCTCCGGCACGGGTTCGGCCAACGGCCAGACGGTCGGCTACGACGGCACGGGCGTTATGCCGTGGCTGGGTGAGGCGCCTTCGATTTCCGACAGCGACGTTGCCGAAACGCTTGAGGCCGACGTTGTGGTTGTGGGCCTGGGCGCTGCGGGCGTCCCTGCCACGCGCGCCGCTGCCGAAGCGGGCGCGAAAGTTATCGCAATCGAGGCGTCTGCCCAGCTCAACAGCGTGGCCAGCGATATGGCCATCCTGGGTGGCGAAACCATGGCGAAGTGGGGCCGCGGCGACGGCTTCCTTGACAAGCACATGGTGGTGAACATGCACATGGAGGAAGGCAGCCACCACTCGAACTTCGGCATCATCAGCCGCTACTGCGACGAGTCGGGCAAGGCGCTTGACTGGTTCGTGCAGGGTTGCCCGGATATGTACATTGCGTCCGAGTCTTACGAGGAAGTGCCCGAGGCCAATCGCGCGCACTACCTGTACCCGTACTTCTACCCGATGCTGGACGAGTACGATTACACGCAGGAAGACATGCCCTGCTACCCGACGTCGGTGGGCTTCGCCAGCCTGGCCACGGCTATGGCCGACAACCTGAAGATGGCCGAGGCCGCGGGCGCCGAAGTGCGCTACAACACGAAGGGCGTCAAACTCATCACGGCCGACGACGGTTCCGTGACCGGCATTTACGCGCAGGATACCAGCGCGAACAAGTACCTGAAGATCAACGCGAAAAGCGTCATCCTGTGCACGGGCGATTACCTGGCCAACGAGGACATGATGAAGTATTTCGCACCGGCGTGCGTAGAGAACGGCAACCAGATTCTGTCGCTTGACCTGGACGCGCAGGGCAACTACACCAACATCGGCGACGGTCACAAGATGGGCGTGTGGGCAGGTGCCGCAATCGAGCAGTGGCACGCCCCGATGATCCATCACATGGGCGGCGGCGCCGGTTCCGACGGCCGCGGCGTTATCGGCAACAATGGTTTCCTGATGCTGAACCTGCGCGGCGAGCGCTTCATGAACGAAGACGTGCCTGGTCAGCAGCTGGAAAACCAGGTGGAGCTGCAGCCGCAGCGCAAGGCGTACCAGTTCTTCGACGCTTCGTGGCCTGAGCAGCTGAAGTACTTCCCGGCTGCGCATGGCATCGCGTGCATCTACCGCGACGAGCCGCTGCCCGACTGGACGCCGGCCGGCCTGAAGATCAACGTGCGCTGCCCCGAGGACATCGAGGCCGCCGTGTCCGAGGGTCGCTGCGTGAAGGCCGACACCATTAATGAGCTGCTGGCGAAGATCGACGGCATGGACGCCACGAAGGCCAAGGCCGCCATCGAGCGCTACAACGAGCTGTGCAAGGCCGGCTTCGACGAAGACTTCGGCAAATCAGCTAAGCGCCTGTTCGCCCTGGAAAACGGCCCGTTCTACGCGGCCGAGTGCGGCGTTGCCCTGACGCTGGCGAACCTGGGCGGCCTTGAGTCCGACAGCGATTGCCACGTGTACAACACCGATCGTGAGGTTATCCCGGGCCTGTACGTGGCCGGCGCCCCGCAGGGCGGCCGCTTCAACGTGCAGTACCCCATCTCGCTCAAGGGCCTGTCGTGCGGCATGTGCATGGTGTTCGGTAAGATTGCCGGCGAGAATGCCGCTGCGGGCAAGTAAGGAGCTGCCATGAGCGAGAACAACACGATTGAGGAAAACGTTTCCGCAGGTGAAACGGCTGGCGAGCAGCAGGCCGCCGGTGTTGCAGCCGCTGGCGCAGGCACCCCTTCGGCCAAGCGCAAAAACCGCAAGGTGCCGGTGATCATCGGCGTGGTTGCGGCCGTTGTGGTTGTAGCCGGCGCCGGCTTCATGGTATGGCACGACCAGCCCAGCTTCTGCAACGCTATCTGCCACACGCCCATGGACGGCTATCTGACCACGTACGAAGCCACGCCGGGCGAGTCGGCCACGGACAAGTGGGGCAACGAGGTGGCCGATGCATCGAGCATGCTGGCCCCCGTGCACGCCCAGGAAGGCATCACGTGCGTGCAGTGTCACGTGCCGCAGATGTCCGAGCAGGTCACCGAGGGTATCGGCTGGCTGACGGGCAGCTACGAGGTCGTCCAGACCACCGACGAGCGCTTCGTGCCTGAAGAGAAGGCGCTTTCGGATCTGACGGCGGCTCGCGGCATTGCCAGCGAGGCGTTCTGCCTGAACTCCGGTTGCCATGCCAACGACGACGGTTCCGCCATGACGCGCGACGACCTGATCGAGAAGACGAGCTACATGAAGCGCAACCCGCACGTCGAGGAGCACGGCGAGGTCGATTGCAACGAGTGCCACAAGGCGCACCGCGCATCCACGGTGTACTGCAGCAAGTGCCACAGCGACGCCACCATCCCCGATGGCTGGGTCAGCTACAAGGAAGCCGAGGCGCTTGAGCCCGCTGCCGTAAGCGAATAACCAACCCTGCCGGCGATGCGCGCCACGCGAGCGTGAACGAATTCGAAAGCAAGGGCATCGCCGTCCCCCAACCCCATACCCCCTCCTCAAGCCCCGCCGAGCTCTCGGCGGGGCTTTTTCGTTGGGTTCACTTGGTATACAAGATTGGCTGGTGGTTGGGCAAATCTTGCTGCTGTATTTTGATATGGGTTGACACAAACGTATGTACTGATTATAATAGAACAAATATTTCATAAGGAGAGGAGAAGTGATTGAGACTGGGCGATATCGTGGTATTTGAGTCGGCTGATGAGGAAATCCGTCTTGATGTTGAGTTTGATGGGGATACTGTTTGGCTGACGCAGCATCAGATGGCTTCGCTTTTCGAAAAAGATCGAAGCGTGATATCGCGCCATGTCAGCAATATTTTTAAGGACGGGGAACTTGATAAGGAAAGTAATGTGCATTATTTGCACATTGCACAATCGGATAAACCGGTGGCTTTTTACGACCTCGATGTAGCTATTTCCGTCGGCTACCGCGTGAAGTCAAAGCGCGGCGTGGAGTTTCGTCGATGGGCAACCGAGGTGTTGAGGCAGTATGTCATTACGGGATATGCAGAGAATAAGAAGCGGCTTGCACAATTGGGTCAAATCGTGCAGGTGATGGAACGTATCCCTGAGTCTCTTGAATCAACCGATATCTTGGCGGTTGTTAAAGCCTATACGAATGCGCTGACGCTGCTGGATGACTATGATCACCAGCGAATTCTTAAGCCAAAGGGCCGGAAAACGATATATATCCTTAATTATGAAGAATGCCGAAAATTGATTGATTCCATGTCGTTTTCGGCTGAGAGTGATTTATTCGGGTCTGAAAAGGACGAGTCGTTCAAGTCGAGTATTGCTGCAATATACCAAAGTTTTGATGGTCGAGAGCTCTATCCGAGTCTGGAAGAGAAAGCGTCAAACCTTCTATACTTTATTGTGAAAAATCATTCTTTCCATGATGGGAATAAGCGTATTGCGGCAGCTTTGTTTCTCTATTTCCTTCATGTCAATGGCGCCCTATTTGCGAATGGGACGAAGTGCATCTCCGATGGCGCGCTCGTTGCCTTGACTATCATGATTGCTGAATCTCAGCCTAAAGAGAAAGAGGCGATGGTGGCTTTGGCCATGAGCTTCTTGTCAACAAAGGGCGGTCGCTAATACTTAGCTGCTATGGCCTATGGAAATCGTAGCTCTACCCCTCGTCAACGTGCTTTTGCACCAGGGCGGTGAGTTCTTTCTTGCTGTGAACATCTAGTTTCGCGTAGATCGAGCGCGTGTGGGCGCGTACGGTGTAAATTGACACCACCTCGCGCTCAGCGATTTCTTGCGCGGTGCGGCCGCGGGCAAGGCTTAGGAACACCTCGGTTTCGCGGACGGAAAGTCCGGCGCCCTTCGCCACTTCTTCGCAGGCAAGCTTCCATTTGCCGGGCTGCTTGGCCGCGCCTTGCGCGCCGCCTTCGCCTGCTGTTGCGTCCTCGCTGCCCTCGTCGACGGGCAGCAGCATGCCGTTGATTTGCTTCTCGGAGAATACGAACAGCACGTCTACCAGCACCGCAAGGCCGATGACGGCGATGATGATACGCATGGCGCTGTCGGAAATGTGCGACGCCTGATACGCCATGGCCAACAGGCTGGCCACCAGCGTGCCGCCGGACAGCGCGGCATTGCCAAGCGCCATGATGCGCAGCGCCCCGGCGCGCCACTGGTACACCAGATAGTACAGCATGGCCCACACCACCATGTTGTAGCACGTGCACACCACCCAGGCGCCGGCGGCTATGGCGGGTGTGTTCAGCGAGAACATGGCAATGCATACGATCAGCACCGTCAGCGCGCATGCGGCAACCGAATACAGTTTCGCGAACCCGTCGCGGCGCGACTTCGTGAGCAGAATGGCCGCCATGATGCCTGCCATCAGGGGAATCTCGATAAGCTGCGAGGTGACGTTCGCGCCGATGGAGAAATACGGCGGCGCGCTGATCAACACGTAGGCGCGAATGAGCTCAAGCGCCGTTGAGCACAGCCCGATGGAAAGCAGCAGCACCCAAAACTTGCGCGTCAGCTTCACGGGCGTGGAAAGCACCTGCTTTTCGCCGCGCACGTCGCGCTGGCGGATGCAGAACAGCCCCGCGCCCAGCAACGGCAGCACAACGAATCCCGCCACAGCAATTGGTTGCGGGCAGCCGTTCAGCACGAAGTACACTGCAATGGAGAATAGCGTGCACTCGGCCAGGCGATACAGGGCGCGATGCGGCGCAAGCGTGCCGAACAGCGCCGCGGCGCACAGAAACAGCATGGTGGTGCCCGCGCCGGATAGGATGCAGCCGCTGGTGAACAACACGGTAAGGCCCGCGTGGGGGAATGCCTCGCCGAAGACTTCAGCGCGCGCGTTGCACAGCAGCAGCGTACCTGCGCATGCAACCACGCCGCCGATGAGCGTGGTGCGGTTCTTCGCTATCCAGCGTGAACAGCGGTCGGAAAACAGCGCAACGGCGGCCAGCGTGACGAAGCAGGCCAGCAGGTGCACGAGCATGAGGTTCTCCGCGATGCTGCTGTTGTCGGTTTCGTGCAGCCAGAACGACCCGGAAAACGCGATGGTGTTCCACGCGATCCAGCACCCCAAGCCCAGATACGTAAGCGTCGGCGCCTGCCGATCGATGGACGCGAGCGCTTTCGAGAATCGCTCACTCAGGCTCGCCTCGTTTTGACGCCCGACGCTCTCCTGTGCCGCGCTTTCCCGCTGTGCCATATTCCCCCTCTTTGCGGACAAGGCGGGGAGAAGCTCCCGCGCCTTACGTGTTGGCAACGTTTCTGACAAGGGGACAGGTCGTTTGTCATGTTGTTCGCTTCAGTAGACTGTTGCTAGCAACCCTGTTTCGTCTTCTTGCTGCGGTGTGGCCGAAAGCCGAACTTCCGCTTGGGGCAAACTGTTTCCTCGGCCCCAAGCGCTGTTTTCGACCTGCCATATGACAAACGACCTGTCCCCTTGTCATATCCCTGGCGCCTCTCCCTGCGCCGGGTTTCTTGCTGTCGGTATTCTAAACCGACACGTCCATTTTCGATTAGTTAACAAGCGACCATATGAGTGCTGCAACATAGTTAACTAGTTTCTATGCAGGGCTTTTGCAAAATTCGTAAGGTAAATGCCGTTCCGATGTTGAGGCGATTGAAAGCGAACGACAGCGCTTGAGATTGCGAAAACCTTTGCGGCGCACACGGGCCTGCGAGCCTGTACCCGCTACCGGAATAGAGGAGGGCGCACGCGGACGCAGGTCTGCGGGCGGCAGTTTGCAAGCGCGCCGCGCGAAGGCGCCGCTTCAAGCAAGGGGGCATTCATGAACATCAAGAACAAGCCGCTGCCGAAGTTCGAAGTTCCGGCAAGCTACGAGAAATATGCCGAAGGCGGCTACCTTATGGATATGCGCGAAAGCGAGCCCGACAGCTTCGCTGCGCACAAGCCCGCCGTCTCGTCGGCCGCCGGCGCGCAACTCGACCCGGCCGCCGAGCTCACGCCCGCCGCTATCGCGCAAGGCGCCGAACCCGCCGACTACGAACTCCCCGACTACGAACTCCCCGACGAGCCCACGTTCACCGATCGCGTGAACGCCGTGGTCATGTGCATCGGCTCGCAAAACGCGTTGCGCGAGGCGCTGTACAAAACGCTGGCGTTCTGCGAGCAGCCGCGCGATTTCACCGAAGTCGAAGACTTCATCGCCGCCACCGACGAGTTCGTGTACAGCCACATCATGCAAACGCCGTTCGCCATGATCGGCATGCCCACCGACGCCGGCGGCCTTTCTCAAACGCCGCTCGACGAGGCGGGCAACCCCGTCACGGCCGAGCAGCTGGCGAACCTTACCGCCGACGAGGCCGACGACCTGGTGGCCACGTACCGCATCGAAGCCACCGACGCGGGCCGCGAGGCCGTGCGCCTGCTGGCTCCCGAGCGCCGCATCGAGGCGCAGCTATCCCTGCGCCCGCACCGCCGCGACACCTACTTCGCCGTGCTGGACTTCTGCTCCACACCGCGCAAATTCCCTGAAATCGAAGCGTTTTTCAAGGCCACGCCCGGGCTTTCCCAGGACATCGTGGCAGATCATCACAAGCTTTCGCCCGACTTCTTCGTCGACAAGCTCGACAAGGCCGGGGCGTTGGTTTGGAGAGGGGCCTGGGTTGCAACCGACGCAGGCAAGCAGATGCTGGAGGCGCACAAGCGGCAGACCGCGAACGCTCGATAGCGCTTGGGAAGCGCGGGACGCCTTGCGAAGCATGGGTTCAGTTGAAAAGGGCAGGGCGCACTTTGTTTTTGCCAACTGAGCTGTTCGCGCTTCGTCTTCCTGCCCGCGCTATGCCCGCCGCGCTTCCGCAACTTCTGGGGCGCGGGCAACGTGTTCGAGCCCGGTTGCGCGCAGTGCTACCTGCCGCGTAACTTCACCATGCCGCTGGTCAATGGCATCGGCGACACGTCCATCGCCGACTCCGGCTGCTCGGAGCTGTACAAGCCGGCCAAGTACGGCGGACTGACGGAAGTCTATGTCATCTGGGGCACCGGTCCGGCGTGGCATTCGCCTTCGACGTCCGGCCGTTGCGTGGCCGAGCTGCGCGACAACGGCTGCAAGACCGTCGTCGTGGACCCGCGCTTCACGGCCGACGCGTCGAAGGCCGACGTGTGGCTGCCCATCAAGCCCGGCACCGACATGCCCATGATGCTCGGTTGGATGCACTACATCATCGAGAACAAGCTGTACGAGAAGATCCCCGGCTACGAGACGTTCTGCGAGCAGTGGACGAACCTGCCGTTCTTGGTTGACCCGCGTGACAACGTCAGCCTTCCGCCGGTTGCCGAGAACATCACGAAGGACGGTCAGCTTTTGCGCGCGTCGGCAGTGTTTGACGACGTGAACGCCGACAACGAGGGCTACGTGTACTTCGACACAGAAAAAGGCCAGGTCGCGAAGGCCTTCGCTCTGGGTCCGGACAACGACGGCACGTATCACCCGCAGCTGTTCGGCACCGTGGACGTCACGCTGGCCGACGGCTCCATCATCACGTGCAAGACGGCGTTCCAGGCTTACAAGGACCGCTGCGCCGACTTCGACCTTGACACCGTGGCCGAGATCACCGGCTGCAAGAAGGAGAAGATCATCGAGGCCATCGAGCTGTACTGCTCGAGCGCGCACGGCGGCATCTCGCTGGGCGTGGCCACCGACATGTACCCGGGTTCGGCGCAGGCCGCCATCGGCGCCGCGGCGCTCGACTGCATGACGGCGCACCTGTGGCATTCCGGCTGCCCGGCGAACAAGGTGGGCGGCGCTGGCTCGAAGGGCCTGAAGTCGAAGGAATCCACCATCTTCCCCTCGGGCTTCATCGGCGACACGAAGTACCAGTTCCAAACGAACGACGCCGTCCTGGAGCGCCTGGGCTACTGCGAGCACAAGGGCCTCGGCGGCTGGATGCACAGCCACATCCCCACGGTGCTGTCCGCCGTGCTCACCGGCGAGCCGTACCAGCCGAAGGTGTGGATCGAGCGCTCCGGCAACAAGATGGCCGCGCTGGGCAACTCCAGCTCGTGGGTTGACGCGTTCCCGAAGTTCGACCTCATCGTGCACGGCTACATGTACCCGACCAGCTTCACCACCGAGGCCGCCGACATCGTGTTCCCCGTGTGCGAGTGGCTGGAGAACGCCTTCGTGCAGAACCGCCTGAACGTGAACCTCATGCGAAAGCCGGTAACGAACCTGTTCGAGGCCGCCGACGAAATCATGATGTGGGGCAAGATCGCCGAAGCCATGTCCGACCCGTCAAGCGACCTGTACGACGAGAACATGGCCGCCTGCATGGACGGCGAGAAAATCGGCAGCCCCATGGTGCCCGCGTACTGGAAGACCATCAACGAGTACTGGGACTGGGTGGCTCAGCAGGGCGGCGACCCGGAGGTCACCACGATGGAGCAGGCCATGGACGCCTTCCCCGAGAAGTGGGCCGAAGACGACGAGTACTGGGGCGGCACCGAGTACGACGGCTACTGCAAGGTCAACGCCAGCGGCGGCGTGGCCGGCAAGGTTGACCCGGGTATGGAAGGCGGCTCGGCAGACGCCGGCAACACCTACACCGGCTTCTCCACGGCGGCCCGCGACATCAAGGACAACCCGAAGAAGTGCGGCCCGTACGCCGACACCATGCTCTACCTGGGCCGTCACGGCAACGAGAAGTTCGACATGCCCGCCGCGGTGGTGGACTACAACCCCATGCCGTACTACTTCACGCCCGAGGACCAGTCCGAATACGGCGACGAATACCCGCTGCGCCTGACTGAGGGTCGCATCCCGTACTTCCATCACGGCACGCTGCGCAACAACCCCTACCTGCGCGAGCTGTACCCGGCGCCCGAGCTGTGGATCAGCCCGGAAAACGCCGGCAAGTACGGCATCGTCGACGGCGACTGGGTGAACATCAAGAGCCCGCGCACCGATGGCAAGGACGTGTTCCGCGACATCACCACGGGCCTGCCCACCGATACGGTCATGGCAGGCGGCAAGGACGCGAAGTTCGGCCCGAGCGAGTTCGCCCCCGGCGAGGAGCTGACGGCTAACGGCCAGAGCGTCGTCAAGGACGGCATCTTCGCCGTGGCGCGCGTGACGAAGGGCATCGCGGAGGGCACCGTGTACATGGAGCGCTTCTGGAACCCTGAGTTTTTGGAGGACGGCTCCGATGGCCGCAAGTCTTGGACCACGGAGAACATGAACGTGCTGACGAAGAACACGGGCTACTTCAACCCTGAGTTCGGCACCTACACCCTGCGCGGCATCCACGTCAAAGTTGCCAAGGCGCAGCGCCCAGAGGGCATCTGGTACGAGCCGACCGACTTCGAACCCTGGATGCCTGAGCCCACGGAAAACACGGGAGGAGCGTTTTACACCAAATGAGCCGCAATTGCTTAGTTGTTGACCTGGATAAATGCATCGGCTGCCACGCGTGCGAGGTGGCCTGCAAGAACGAGAACGGCATCGCCTTGGGCGAGTACTGGAACCGCGTGCTGCAGATCGGCCCGCACGGGGCCTTCCCCGACCTGGAGCAGTATTGGCGGCCCGTGCAGTGCTAGCAGTGCGAGGACGCGCCCTGCGTGCACGTGTGCCCGACCGGCGCGAGCTACCGCGACGCCGACGGCAAGGTGCTGGTGGACAAGGAGAAGTGCATCGGCTGCAAATACTGCATGATGGCCTGCCCGTACGGCGTGCGTTCGTGGAACGCCAAGGAGCGCGCCGTCGAGAAGTGCACGCTGTGCGGCCAGCTGACCAGCGCCGGCCAGGAGCCGGCATGCGTGGCGGCGTGCTGCGCGAACGCCCGCTTCTACGGCGACATGGACGATGCGTCGTCCGACGTGGCCAAAGCCGTGGCGGCCGCCGACCCGGCCAGCGTGCACACGCTGCACGACGCGGGTAACAAACCGCTGACGCGCTACATCCTGTCCGAGAAGATTGCCACGTGGCATGACGTAGACGCCATCGCCCCGGCGTCCGGCGCGCAAGACGCGGCCTGGTTCGCGAAGGAGGACTAAACGATGGAAATCCAATGATCCCTGGTCCTGTTCACAGCCCTGACCGGCATGGGCGGCTGCATGTTCGCCTGCGTGGCGGCCGATGAGTTCCTTGGCCGCGCGAAGGCGGCGGCGTTCCCCGCGGCGTTGGTGTCGCTGATCATCGCGGTGGTGGGCGGCCTGGCGTCCGTGACGCACCTGTCGCACCCCGACCGCATCATGGGGGCGCTCAGCCACCCGACAAGCGGCATCTTCACCGAGGCGCTGCTGGTTGGCTGCCTGTGCGTGTGCGTGGTGGTGTACCTGGTGCTGCTCAAGCGCGAGGCCGGTGCCGGCGCGCGCAAGGCCGTGGCCGTCATCGGCGCGGTGTTCGGCGTGCTGCTGTCGTTCATGGCGGGCGAGTCGTACCTGATGGAAGCGCGCCCGAACTGGTGCAGCCAGCTGCTGCCGCTCGGCTACTTGCTGACGGCCGTGCCCGAGGGCATCGCCGCGTACCTGGTGGTCGTGGCCGCGAAGGCCAAGGACGCCGACGTGGCGCCGTACGGCCGCGCGCTGCTGATCGGTGGCGTGCTGGGCGCCGTGGGCGCGGCGGCCTACGTGCTGTGGGCGGGTCCCGCCGACGGCGTGCAGTGGGCGCTGCTTGCGGTTGCCGTCATCGGCGCCGGCGTGGTGCCGGCCGTGTGCGGCGCGCTTGCGGGCAAGAACCCCGGCAGCCTAATGGCTGCGGCGGGCGGTTCTGTGGCCTGCGCATTCGTTGGCGCCGTGAGCTACCGCTGCATCATGTGGCTCATCACGGTCCCGATCGCGAACCTGTTCCTGAACGTGCTGTAACCAAGCGCGGGAATGCGGGAATGCCCACCCGGGCATTCCCGCCCCGCTGGCGGGTGCGGCGCTGGCACTTGCACGCGGGCGCTACACTCGGCGTCGGGTTTGGTTGGTACCACCGTCGAGCGTAGGCAAAATCGCTCATGTATGTGATTTGCTGACAATGTTGCTGGTATCCAATAAATCAGCAAGATTCTGAACTGGGGAAACGTTATCGGCAAATTTTTGATTCCTGCCTTGCGCTTGTTAAATCACATACATGAGCGATTTTTGAAGCCGGTTGGTGCGAAAGGGCGTCACGGAGCCCATTTGCGCCTCGACTTGCCCCGCGGTTGTCTGCGATTGCCGGCCATCGACGCTTTCGCGGTTCGTATTCGCATACTCCCTCCTCTCCCTCCCGTTGGCGAATGCGAACCGCGAGTGCATCGATTGCTGGCTGGCGAAAGGCGACAGGAAATGAAGTTGGGATCGCCAAAGCGAAGGCGGCGAAAAGCCGTTTCCCTCATTTTGGTGACACCGGTAGTGTCCTTGTCGCCGGCGTCGTCACCCAGTTCGGCTGGCTAAGCGAAAAGAAAGCGACGGCGCGAGGTAGCGATGGCGCGAGAAAGCGATGGCGCGGCGGTAAACGTCTGCGCTGTTCGAGAAAGGTAGCAAGATGATCGAAAACCAAGCAGCGGCGCAGGCGTCGCAAACGAAGGCGCAATCTGAACGCGACGAGCTGATTTCCCAGCTCATCGAGGTGAATGCGGGCCGAGCGGCCTATTACCGCATGCTGGCCGAACTGTTCTTCCGCGAGCTGACGCAGCAGCAGGTCGATCATCTGGCGGGCATGGATTTCGCCGGCATGGCGGGCGACAACGCGCTTATCGCCGAGGGCTACGAAGACATGTACCGCTATCTTCGCCATGCGAATTCTGGTACGCGCCAGGCGTTGGCCTGCGATTATGCGCACACGTTTCTGGCGGCTGGCAACTACGAGACGTTCGCTGCCACGCCGTTCGAAAGCGTGTTCACCAGCGAACTCGGGCTCATGATGCAGGAGGCGCGCGACGGCGTGTACAAAATGTACTGCGAGCAGCACATCCAGCCGCAGGCCGATTTGCACGTGCCGGAAGATCACGCGTCGTTCGAGTTCGAGTTTCTGGCCACGGTTATCGAGCGCACGAACGCGGCGCTGCTGGCATCGGATTTCGACCGCGCGCGCGACCTGGCGCAAACGGTGTCCGACTTCCATGCGCAGCACCAGCTGAACTGGGTCGACGACCTGTGCGACGCCGTGCTCGATGTGGCGGAAACGCGCTTCTATCGCGGCGTGTCGAAGGTGACGCGCGGCTTCGTGCACATGGAAACCGACGTCATCGCCGACGAGCTCGACGTGCTGCAAGAGCTGGCAGGCGAAAAGGCGGCGTAGGGGGCTTCTGCTATCAGGCTCTGACGTGCGCTTTTGCGCGAATTACCTAATTATTGACGAGGCGTTTGGCGAAATAGTCAACGCCTCGCTATTTCATGCCCGCGCCCCTTCGGGCAGGCTTGGGGCATGCGAGGTACGGCCGCGATGGGGACGCGGCTTTCGGCGAAGACGAGAAAGGAATGCTCATGGGCGATCATCTGAGCATCACGCGCCGCGGTGCGCTTGCGGCGGCGGGCGCGGTTGCAAGCATGTTCGCGGTCGGTGGCGCGGCGTACGCGCTTGAAGGCGAGGACCGTGGGCTGCTGCGTCCGCCCGGCGCGCAGGACGAAGCGCATTTCCGCGCTACGTGCCTGAAATGCAATCGGTGCGAAACCGCCTGCCCGCAGTGCTGCCTGCGCACGGGCGTGCTTGAGGACGGCGTGCTGAATTGGCGTACTCCCATCATGGATTTCCATCGCGGGCTGTGCGACTTTTGCGGCGCGTGCGAAGACGTGTGCCCGGCGGGCTCCATTGTTGGCGCACACGACCCGTCGCAGATCATCGGCGTGGCGGTAGTGGACCGCGAACGATGCATCGCGTGGATCCAGGGCGGTTGCCAAGTGTGCGCCGGCGCATGCCCCTACGGCGCCATAACCATGGATGACGCGAACCGTCCCATTGTTGACCAGGCGAAATGCAACGGCTGCGGCGCATGTGAGAACGCGTGCCCGTCGAACAGCTACCTCACGTTCACCGGCGGCGCCGATCGCGGCATCAACGTTCGAGCAGCAGGGAAGGAGGCCTAGGCGATGAGCAAGGAAGAAACAGAAGAGCAGCTGAATTCGGCTGGCCGCACGGATGCAGCTTGCGAAACGCGAAATAGCGCTATGCCGAACTCGCCTCAATCGGATGCGACCGCACAAGCTGGGGCCGTTACCGCTGCCCAAAACGCGAACGCGGCAGAGGCCGCCGCCGATGCCCGCAACGCGAGCGCGGGCCCCTCTTCGCCTTCACAGCGCACCGATAAGACGCAGCAACATCACCGCGCGAAGTCTCCGTTTTGCACGGCGCGCGGCTGGGTGGCGCTTGCGTGTGTGGCGTTTGTGCTGGTGGGGCTTGCGTTCCATGTGGGCATCGGCACGCCGTCGGCATTCGGCATCCAGCAGATATCGGCCATCTGCCCGCTGGGCGCGTTGGAAACCATGGCGGGCGCAAAGGGCGTCATGCTGCACCCGCTGTTGTTGTTTGCGCTGGTGGTAGTGCTGATTGCCCTGGTCGGCAAAGCGTTCTGCGCCTGGATGTGCCCCGTTCCCTGGCTGCAAAAGTTTTTCCGCCCGAAGAAAAAGAGTTCGAAAGCGACGGGCGATTTCAAAAGCAAGCCGAGCCATTCGTGCTCCGCTTGCCCGGGTGCAACAACGTGCGGCAAAGCGCTGGCGCCGGTGGGCGGCAAGCGCGACGGCGTGCAGCTTGACAGTCGCCATGCGGTGCTGGTGGGCACGCTGGCTTCCGCGGTCGTGTTCGGCTTTCCGGTGTTTTGCCTCATCTGCCCCGTGGGTTTGACGTTCGCCACC
Organism: Senegalimassilia faecalis; assembly: GCF_004135645.1. Classification (NCBI taxonomy): domain Bacteria; kingdom Bacillati; phylum Actinomycetota; class Coriobacteriia; order Coriobacteriales; family Coriobacteriaceae; genus Senegalimassilia; species Senegalimassilia faecalis. The sequence goes on along the minus strand of NZ_SDPW01000001.1, from coordinate 2,209,315 downwards.
ATCATCGGCCTGTGGAACCTGGTTCAGTTCGACGAGCCCACCTGGGCGCTTATCATCTTCCCGATCATCCTGCTTCTGGAAGTCACCGTGCTGCGCAAATGGTGCAGCAAAATCTGCCCCATCAGTGCGCTGGTAAGCCTGCTGTCGAACCTCAACGTCACGCTGCGCCCGCGCGTGAAGGCCGACACGTGCCTGCGTAGCCGCGGCGTCGACTGCCACGCGTGCGTGGACGCATGTCCCGAGCAGCTTGACCCGCACACGATGCGCATTCCCGAATGCAGCAAATGCGGCGCCTGCGTGGAAGCCTGCCCCGCAAAAGCCATCAGCATCAAGCTGCTGAAGTAAGCAAACCGGCGAAAGCTCTGTCGCTTTGGCTCTGTTAGACCACAATTGACACGTGGACTCTTAACCGCAAGTAAACGGGCTCCTTGGCCGGTCTTCCTGGCGGCTGATTCATGTTGTTGCATGCTGGTCTAACAGAGCCATCGCTTTTGTAAGCAGCGCTCCAAGGAAAGCAAGGGCCTCCTTGGAGCGCTGCTATTCCATTTTTGCCCGCAGGTACACAAGCGCGTCGTGCGGGGTGAGCGCGGTGACGGGGGCGTGCTTGATAAGCTGTTCGTCGTTCGTGACTAGGTACGTTGCGTTTGCACGTTCTGCGGCGGCAAGTACAAGGTTGTCCTCGAAATCGCCATGGACGCTGCGCATTTTTGCCGCGTACCATACGTCGGATTGCCCGATGCTTATGGCGAACGCATTTTCCCGCATATGATTCACGGCGCTCCACGCGAATTCGTTTGCCGCCGTTGCGTCGCTTGGGGATAGCGCCCCTTTCTCTTCGCGAGCGATTCGCTTTGTGGTAGCCGAAACGAGGTAAAACACGTCCTTTATGATGTCGGCCTGATAGAGCAGTTTGATGCCGTGCGAGAATGCGAAGCCTAGCAGCTCTGCGGCCTCTGCGCCACCTGCTCGATTCAGCGCATAGTAATCGAGCCAGACATTGGTATCGACGAGGATGGTGGTATTCGAATCCATTACAGCCCCAATCGTTCGGAACGCTCAAGATACGCAAGTTTTTTGAGCTCATCGAACGGAATATTCGACGAACCGGTGCTCATCGAAATTCCCATTCTTTCGCATAAAGCGGCATGCGCGGCTGTTTTCCATTCGGTGAATGGATTGCTCTCAACTGCCGTCGGATCTTCAGGCTCCGCGCTCTCTTCCTGCAGCACGTTGCGAATCGCCTGTGGTTCGTGAATGTGCACGACGGCGTATTCCCAGAGGGCGCGCACCGCCTGCGCCGGTGTGTAGCCGGCCCGCGCCAGCGCCAAGTCGCCCTGTTCTTTTAGCTCGGCGGGAACGCGCGTGTTGATTTGCACCATCGATGCGCCCATAGCGGACTCCTTTCAGTTGCTAGCAGTATAGCACAATGCAAAGTAGCGCGCTAGCAATAAGGCAACCGCCGGGTAAACTTCCTGGTCGTGCGCGTGCACGCGGTTCGTGCCGGGCGCTGCGCTTGAACGCACGGCCGACCCATCGCGTTCGTACCGCAGCGTTACCGAATTGCCTGATTCCGCCCTTGACCTGGCCTGCGCGCTTTCGATGCTGCGCCGTTTGCAAATGGTTGGCTGGACGCGCAACCGTTATCGCGACGCTCTTCCCGCCGGTTTGGCGGACGAGCAGATTCCCGGCACGAAAGTGTGCGCCTACCGCTACCTGGAAAACCCCGCTGGCTGCTGGAGTAGCACTCGCGCTTGAAAAACCTTGCTGGGTGAAAATGCTGGTCAAACGCCGGTTGGCAGGGGTTGCGGAAGAATCGCCCGAGTGAGCGGCCGCCGATGCCTTCTTAAAACGAAGATGCCCCGAACGGACGGGGCATCTTGCTAGTTGTCGTCTTTTTCGTGCTTGCCGCGTTTGCCGAAGCTGGGAGCCACTTCGGGCGTGGTGGCGTGGCGGCCGGCTTTCGGCGCCTCGCTAGCGGTTACGTCGGCGCTAGCGTCGGCGCTGCTGCTGGCCGATGCAGCGCCGCTCGCGTGCGCTCCTGCGCGCGTGGCTTCGCGGCGCTTGGCCGTGCGTTCCTTGCCCGCTTCCGTCCAGCGCGCCTTCACGGCTTCGCGATGCTCGCGTTCGGCGCGCACCTCGCTTGGGCGCGGCGCGCGCGGCGACTCGGGTTCGGCCAGCATGGTGACGCTTTCGCCCGCTGACCAGGCAATAGGCGAATCGGCGTACGCGCCGGGTTGCAGACGGTTCGCTGCCTGCGTTGCCGTCTGCCCGTCGCGTTGCCTTTGCTGCGGCGCCTGCGCGCTTGCGGGTGCGCCTCCGGCTGCAGGCGCGCTTCCCGCCGTGGGCGTGGCATGCGCTCCGACCGCTGCCACGCCGCCTGCTGCCGGCGTGCCAGCCGCTGTGCTGCCGGCAGGTTCGCCAGCCGCTGCGGTCGCAACCGGTGCGCTACCCGCGCTAGCTTCCGCAGCCTTCCCGCGGAACGAACGGCTGGCCTTCGGCATCTCGGCGTCAGGCGCCGACTTGCCCGTCAACTTCCGGCGCAGGTCCATGCGGATGGACGCGTATTCGCTGACCAGCAGCACCAGCAGGATGCACATGACAATGAGGTACCCGATAACCGCGCCCGGCAACCCGGTGAAGTTCACCAGCAAAATGGGCACGAGCAGGCTGAACCCAAACGTGATCAGGTACAGCTTCGTCACGGCGCGCTGGCGGCGCAGCACGGTGATGACCTGGTACAGAAACTCGATGCCGGCCGTAACGCCGCCGGCCGCCAGCATGACGAAGCACAGGCCGCGATACGGTTCGAAATCGATGCCGTACAAAAAGCTCATGATGGTCAGGCCGAACCATCCCATGATGCCGGCCATGGCCGCCGTGATGCCCACGATCACCACGAACATCACCACGATGATCAGGTCGAACTTCTTGCGCTTGGCGGGGTCGGCCCACGCGTTGGCCATCTTCAGCAGCATGGGCTTGTAGATAAAGCCGCTGGTCAGCAAAATGGCGTGCGCGGGAAAATACAGCGCGTTGTAATACAGCTGGTTGTCGTAGGACAGCGCGCCTTCCATCACGAACTTCGGCATGTTGTCGATAAGGTTGTACATGAACAGCGCCACGAACAGCGGGAAGCACTGCACCAGCAGGTTCACCACGCGCTTGACGTTCACGCGGCGCGATTTCGGCGTCTCAAGCTTTGCCAGCGGGAACGTGAACACCACGAACGTGGCGGCGGCCACCACGGCCATCACGATGCTTGACACGCCCACGTTCCGCGTGATGAGCAGGGCAAACGTAAACCCGATAAGCGCGGCGGCCGAACGGAAGGCCTGCGACATGCCCGCCAGGTACAGCTTGTCCTTCTGCTGCAGGCGCCCCTCGTACACGTCGGCAAGCGCGTCTACCATCTTATAAAGGTACACGCCCAGGCTCATAAGCCACATCTGGTCGGTGTACCCGCGGATGTTGCAGTACGTCAGCCCCGCCACCAGCATGATGGCGCACGTCAGCACGCGGTTGGCCTGATAGTCGGCGAACGAGTATTCCTCGTCGAGGTCGGAAGCCTGGAAATTGCGCATGCCGTAGTTGCCCACGAACATGAGCAGCAGCGCGGTGACGAAGGCCAGCGAGAACATGCCGGCCTGCTCGGCGCCGGCCAGCTGCGTGACCACGATGGTGAGCACGGGGAACACGCAGCCCCACAGCCCCACGCCGATGGTGTTCCACGCGAAGTCGCGCGTGGTGCGGCCCGAGGCGTATTCGGCTTCCTGCTCAGCCAAGCCGCCGTCGTTCACGGCGCCAAGCACGCGGGTGCACCAGGCTTCAACCTGGCGGCTAAGGAAGCTTTTCTTGCGCGGCGCGTCGCCGCGGCGGCTTTTGCGTCCGCGGCCTCGTTTGCGTTTTCCATCGGGCATGGCCTGCGTGCTATCGGCCGGAAGCGCCGCCGTGGGCTGCTGACCTGGGATGGCCGCCGTGGGCTGCGCGTTGCGCGCGCCTTGCGCGGTGTGGCGGCCGGGCATGGCCGCCGTAGGTTGCGCGGCGTGACGCCCGGGAAGCGGGGTCGTGGCCTGCTGGGCAGCGGGTTGCGCTACCTGCTGCGCGCTGGCGTGCTGTGCCGCGCTGCGGGGCGTGTTGCGGTAGGGGCTTCGCGGCGCATCAACGCGCACGCGTTGCAAATCGGGCCGCTGCGTGCCGTGCTTGCCCTGTGCGGAGGGCTCGGTATGTTCGAAATTGTTCATCCCACGTATTATAGAGATGCCGCTCACCGCCGTCCGTGCCCTGCCGGCGATATTCACACCACAAGCACCACCTGTTCGTATTGTCGCTTGGCGTGTAGGTTGCGCGCTCGCCTTGCAAGGCCTCTTCGTGAAATCATGCATTTTGCATTAGGTGACAATTTTGCTGAACGTATTTTCGCTCACTACAAAAAACGCTGCGTTCAAGTCGTCTATCAGGAGTTTTTTACCGATTGGAAGATTGCGGGGGGGGGGTCTCAATTTAACTGTCGTATACTTCGACCTAGGACAAAGGAACGTGCGGGCAATTCGAAAAGACCCGTGCTTGGGACTAAAACAGGGAGCAAATCGGTGGGAACGTTTCATCTTCTTGCGTTGGAAGACAACATCGAATATCAGGATGTTCTTCGCGACATGCTGGCTCAGTATCCCGGGGCCGATTGTTTGAATGTCGACATCATTTCAAGTATTGCTACCCTTGAGGCACTTATCGCTTCCGGTGACCATATCGACGTGTTCCTGTGCGACATCAGCTTAGGTGACGGCAAGCCTACCGGCATCGATTTGGTGCGACGTCATTTCCCGGCCGGTAGCGGCACGCAGGTCGTCTATATCTCCGGCCACATCGAGTACTGCACGCCCGTTTACGAAACCGAGCATGCGTATTTCCTGCTCAAACCCATCAAGCAGGCGGATTTCAACGCGGCTATCGACAAGGCGCTGAAAAACCTGCAGGGAACGGATTACACGCCCGTTGCCATTCAGCACGGCGGCGCGGTCACCATGCTCAACCCTGCCGAAATCGAGTACATCGAAAGCGACCGCCGCAAGGTGCGGCTGTACGCCGCGCCCGGCGAAGTGCTTGAAACCTACGCCACGCTTGGCCAGATGATCGACATGCTGCCCGACGATTTCGTGCAGTGCCATAAAAGCTACATCGTGAACATGGCGCACATTTCCGAGTTGCGCACGGCCAGCGTGCTTCTACGCTCGGGCGTCGAGGTGCCGGTCAGCCAGCGCCAGCGCAAGGTCATTCGCGACCTGTTTTACCGCTACGTTGGGCTGAACGCCCAATAGCAGGGGCGGTCCGTGCTTTCCCCGGCGCTTCTCATCGCTATCTGCCTAACTGTATATCTGCTGGTCATTGCGGCGTTTTGCCAGCGCAAGCTGCACGGTGTTGTTTGGTGGCGCCGCCTGCTCAGCTTGTTGTTTCCCACAAGCCAGCTGTGCTTGGTGCTGTTCGCGCTGGGCGCCGCTGCGGCCTATGCGGCGCCGTCCGCGCCGGTGGCGGTGATTGCCGTCGTGGGCATCGCGTGCGGGCCTGTCGATATGCTGCTGTTTCAGGGTTTGCGCGATGCATGCTTTCGCGCGCAAGCCGCCGAGCAGGTGCGCGAATTGGAGGATGAGCTGACCACGCAAAAGTTTTTGCGTGAGCGCTCCGCGCATGAAGGCGAAGAAGCTGACCGCATCGGCCAGCGTGTTCGCGAGCAGTTGTACGCGGCCGAGGCGGATTTGCGCGAACGCCGTGCGGCGGAAGCCGGGGAAAACCTCGACCGGGCGATCAACGCTGCCGGTGGTTCGCGGGCTCGCTATTGCGCCCATCCGGCAATCGATGCGCTTGTGCGCTTGAAACTGGCCGATGCGCGCGAACTTGGTGTGCGGTTTGTGGCGCAGCTAAACATACCGCTTGACCTGGCCTTGCCCAGTGCCGAGATCTGTGCGGTGTTTTCAAACCTTATCGATAACGCGTTGACGGCGTGCCGTCTCGTTGCGCCTGATCAGCGCTACGTCAGCGTGGCGGCTCGCATATGGGGCCGCTATTTCGTGGTGGACGTGGAGAACAGCTGCGCATCCGATGATTCCGCGCACGACATCCCCGCGCCTGCGGGTGCGCCTGCGGTGAAATCCAGCGGCAAAGATTGCTCTCTCGCAGCCTCTGTCGCTGGCGAAAAGCCCGAAACCGCAAGTTCGCCGCACCGCGCGAACGCTCGCCGTGCCGCAAACGGCGAAGTCCCGGCCGACGCGGCCTCCGCTTCCGTGCCGGCTTCGCCTGCTGTTCCCAACGTGCACGCGCTGCACGGATGGGGCCGCGGTATTGTGAACAACATCGCCGAGCGCCACGATGGCCAGGTCATAGTCCAAAACGAACGGGGCCGCTACCATGTGCGCGTCATTTTGCATACCGAAGGAGGCGATGCGCTGTGATCGGGGCAATTGCCGGCGCGTCCGCGTTTGCCATTGTTTCGGGCTTTATAGCGTTGGCGGCAGCGCTTGCGCTTGCTGCCGTGGTTGCCGTGCGGCAGCGCCGCCGCGCGGTGTCGCAATACTGGGCGTTCGGCCTGTTCCCGCTGTTGCAGGTCGTGCTGCTGTTTCTGTGCTGTTGGGTGGTGGTGCGCTATTGCGGCGCCGACTGGAACCTGTCGTGGGCGTGCGTGGCGCTTGCGGTGCTGTGCCTTGCGGTGGACGGGCTGGTGCTCGTCGCCATCATCAGCACGCGCCACGCCGACCGCGCCCGCGCGCTGCGCAGCCAGCTTGACGCCTATCTTGCCGAATATCAGGAAACGGTGGAGAAGATGGAGCGCCCGGCACGGCTGCGCCACGACTTGCGCAACCAGGTGCAAATCGTGAAGGCCCTGGCGGCGCGCGGCGAATTCGAGCTGGCGCAGCACCACATTGCCGCCATGCTGAAGGAACTGGAGAAATAGGTACCTGCGCAGTTTGCATTTTTTCGGCGCGCCTCACGCTGGCAACATGCGTGTGGTACGCTACGCAGCCAATACCGAAACGCACTTCGCCAACCCGCCCCGTCGAAAGGAGCGCCATGACCGCCGTCATCACCGCTTGTCCCGCATTCTCGCAGGCGTACGAAACCGCTGCGGGAACGAAGACCGTCCAGCAGGTGCGCGCCCTTGGCGCCGCGGCCGAGGCCGACGTCATCGCCGCGCGCCGGCTGTTCCACCGCTTCCCCGAAACGTCGGGCAACGAGGAAAACACGCAGCAGCTGCTGAGCAAACAGCTTTCTGACCTGGGCATTGAGCACACGTGCCTTGAAAACCACGGCATAATCGCCACCATCCGCGGCACGGCGCCCGGCGCGTACGGCTCCGACGGCACCCCGGCGCACCGCGTGGCCCTGCGCGCCGATATGGACGCGCTGCCCGTCACCGAGGACACGGGCGCGGCGTTCGCGTCCGAAAACCCCGGCGTCATGCACGCGTGCGGCCACGATGCGCACATGGCCATGATGCTCGGCGCCGTGCGCATCCTGCGCGACGTTGCCGATCAGCTTGTCGGCGAAGTGCGCATCATCTTCCAGCCGGCCGAGGAAATCTCCATCGGCGCGCTTTCCATGATCGAAGCCGGCGCGCTCGAGGGCGTCGACGCCATCTACGGCGCGCACATCTGGAGCGAAGTGCCCGCCGGCACCGTGTCGTGCGCGCCCGGGCAGCGCATGGCGAACACCGACTGGTTCCACATTGAGATAGAGGGCGTCAGCGCGCACGGCTCCATGCCGCACAAGGGCGTCGACGCCGTGGTGGTGGGCGCCGAGATGGTCATGGCGCTGCAAGTGCTGGTCAGCCGCGATGTTTCGCCGTTCGAACCCGTGGTGGTCACCGTGGGCGAGTTCCACGGCGGCGAGGCGCGCAACGTCATGGCCGGCCACGCCACGCTCACGGGCACGGTGCGCACGTGGTCCGAGCAGATGCGCGCCGAGGTGCCCGACCGCCTTGAGCATATCGTCAGCCGCAGCGCGCACGCGCTTGGCGCGAAGGCCACGTTCGCGTTCGAGCCGGGTAACGCCGGCCTTGCCAACGATCCGGCGTGCGCCGAGGTGGCGCGCCAGGCCGTGCTCGACACGCTCGGCGCCGAAGGCGTGGCCGACTACCGCGGCACGCTTTCCGGCGAGGACTTCAGCGAGTACCTGCGCTTGGTGCCCGGCGTGTTCTGCTTCGTGGGCACGCGCAACCCCGCAGTGGGCGCCGAGCACCCGCAGCACAGCTGCCACTACACCATCGACGAATCGGTGCTGGTCAAAGGCAGCATGGTAGCTGCCCAATGGGCCTGCCGCATGCTGGCGGGGAAGTAGACGTCGCACTTTTCAACTCTCGGTATGCTTTGCGCGCCGTTATATTCGGCAAGCGGTATAATGCGGGGCGGACTGTTGAATGCTTTCGAAAGGAATGTCATGCCGGAGATGATCTCGGTCGAGCAAGCGCGCGACCTGGTTTTGTCGCACGTTTCGCAGCTGCCTGCGGAAACGGTGCCGGTTTTGGACGCGGCGGGTCGCGTTGCGGCAACCGACCTGCAAAGCGATATCGATATCTCGCCGTTTGCCCACTCTGCTATGGACGGGTTCGCCGTGCGCGCGGCGCAGCTGGAAGGTGCCAGCCCGGAAACCCCCGTTGAGCTGGACGTTATCGCGGAAGTTGCCGCGGGCGACACGTTCGACGGCGAAATCCCCGACGGCGCGTGCGTGCGCATCATGACCGGCGCGCCGCTGCCTGCCGCGGCCGATTCCGTGGTGAAGTACGAGATCGTGCGCAACGTCGAAGGCGACGGCCGCCCCGGCAGCCGCGTGGCGTTCGACGCCCCTGTGAAGCTGCGCAACAACGTGCGCGAGGCGGGCGAGGAAGCGCGCGCCGGCGAGGCCGTTGTACACGCGGGCGAGGTCATCAATGCTGCTGGCGTGGGCTTTTTGGCCAGCTGCGGCGTGTCGGAGGTGCCGGTTCCGCGCCGCCCGCGCGTGGCCATCATCTCCATCGGCAGCGAGCTGGTGCCGCCCACCGAGGTGCCCACCGCCGGCAAAATCCGCAACTCGAACGGCTATGCCCTGTCGGCGTCCGCTCGCGCGGCCGGCGCCATCCCCACGCTGCTGCCCATCGTGGAGGACTCGCTTGAAGCGCTGAAGGCCGCGGTGGTGGCGGCAACGGCCGAGTACGACTTCGTGGTCACCAGCGGCGGCGCGTCGAACGGCGACTTCGACTTCATCAAGCCCTGCGTCGAGCAAACCGGCCAGCTGTTCATGACGCTTGTGAACATGCGCCCGGGCAAAGCGCAAACGTTTGGCCTGGTCAACGGCACGCCCGTGTTCGGCCTGCCCGGCAATCCCGCGGCGGCCTACTGCGGGTTCGAGATGCTCATCCGCCCGGCGCTGCGCAAGATGCAGGGTTACACGAACTTGGCGCGCCCGCGCGTGATGGCGCGCCTTTCGCGCGACACGAAGAAGAAGGACCCGCGCCGCATCTACCTGCGCGCCACGCTCACGAAAGACGCCGACGGCGCTTACGTGGTGGAGCCGGCGAAGAACCAAAGCTCGGGTTTGTTCGGCGTCATCCAGCGCAGCAATTGTCTGGCCATCATGCCCGAGGGCTTCGAGGGCCGCACCGCCGGCAGCGAAATCGAGTGCATCCTGCTCGACGTCAGCGAAGACGTGGCCATTTAGCTGGTGTTTTACGCCGCTTGGTGTGCGAGTTTTCGCCCGCTTGCCAAGCGGCGGATTTGCATCTTGAGGCCAGCTGAACAAGCTGGCGGCACGAACGTGGTTGACGTTCGACTTCTTCCGTGTCTGCCTTGCCTGGTTGGCTGGTCTTTCCCCATTATCAAAAGGAGAAGCACATGCACGAACACAATCATGAGGCAGCGCCGCTGACGTTCGCCATTATCACGTGCTCGGACACGCGCGGCATGAAGCAGGACACGGCCGGCGCGGCGCTTGAGCAGCTTATCGCCAACAACGGCTGGGAGTGCAAAAGCCACGTGGTGGTGAAGGACGAGGTGTCGCAGATCAGCGCTGCCATCGTGGAAGCGTGCGACGAAATCGACGCCGACATCGTGCTGACGTGCGGCGGCAGCGGCCTTTCGCTGCGCGACGTCACGCCCGAGGCCACGCAGGCCGTGTGCGACCGCAACGTGCCTGGCATCGCCGAGGCCATGCGCGCCCACAGCCTGGCCATCACGCCGTTCGCCATGCTGTCGCGCGCGCTGTGCATGCAGCGCGGAACGCACCTGGTGGTGAACCTGCCGGGCAGCGAGAAAGCCGCGCGCGAGAACTGGGACGGCATCGTGGCAGCCCTGCCGCACGCTGTCAAGATGATGGCCGGCGGCGGCCACTAAGCCGTGCTACCTGCTGATTATCGATGGTGGTTTGAGGCGTGCGGTGGTGCAAGCGTTGGGCATGTGTGCTCGAGATTCGCCGCATGTGCTCACAAGGCGCCGCGCGCGTTTGCAAGGTGTCGCGTGGTCAGTAAGTAAGCAAGTTCGAAGGGGCGTCGCACATGCGCGGCGCCCCCTTCGTGGTATTTGTGCCGTTGATTCGCATTCAGAATCGCGCGAAATCGTCCATTGTTGGGCAAAAATCCGAGAAGTTGAAAATCAATCGCTCGTCTGCTCCTCGATACACCACCTGTGATGGAATAAACGAAGCTATCTGTGTAATGAACGCTATATTACCTCTACGCGCTCATGAGCGGGGGAAACAAAATCGTGCAAAAACGCCGATGGCATCATCGCGCGCGTTCAGCTTTTCGGGAAAATGGCAAAGAGTGGCTATCTTTTCGAGAAGCTGAACGCGTCGAGAAGGTATCCTCTTTCCGCTTACTGGTCCTTGTTGGAAATCAGCAGCAGGATGCCGCTGACCAGGCTGCAGAAGATAAGCGTGCACACGCCGAACAGCACGGTGTTAGGCTTCGTGCCTTTGTAGATACCCCAACAGTGCACGGTCATGGGAATCATCCAAATGAGCGGCAGGATTGCAAGGGCGGAAATAAGGGTGCTGATCAGGCAGAACACGAAGGCAACCATGCGCAGCGTCTTGTCGGAGTCGTCAACAACGTACACCGGCGCGCTGGCGGGCGCATAGCTGCCGGGCTGCGCAGGTGCCCCGTACGAATATCCCGGTTGTTGCGCTGCGCCTGCGTATGGCGAAGTCGGTTGACCAGGCGCCGCGCCGTTGGGCGAACCGCACCCCGGCGTGGACGTCCCATATGCGCCAGCGTTTTGCTCGGCAGCGGACTGGCTGGCAGCGGCAAACCCCGGCGATGCGTATTTTGGCGCAGCGTAGGGCTGTTGCTGCTGATAATCGGCTTGCGGCGCTGCTCCTGCTGCCGGGCTAGGGGTGTCCGCGTCCACGCTCGCCGCGTTGCCTTCCTGTTGGTAGGCTGCCGGCGCCGTTGGCGCGCCATCGGCTTGCGCCGCGCCCGCCGCGCTCGCTGCGGCAGCAAGCGGCGTGCCGCAGTTCGTGCAGAATTTCGCTTCGGCAATGTTGTCGTTTCCGCAGTTGGGGCAGTGCATGGCGTTCTCCGTTCCGTGTGACCTCAGCCGGCGCGCAAAATGCTCGACAGCCTGCGCGCAATTGTTGGGTTCCACCATAACACCAATGGGCGAATTCCGCGGCCTTCGCTTGCAAACGCAAGGTCGCTGTTAGGTTCGACGGTCCGCCCGCGTGCACTGTTGCTTCGACTTTTCGCTTGCACTTTGCGGCGAAGGCGGGGTTGCTGAAGCTGGGGAGGTGCGGACGGGTCGTCCGGGCGCCCTCCTGCGCTTCTGACTGCAAAATTTGCTGCAGGTCTCAATTGCCGTCGGGCGCCGTTGCAGCCGGCTTGCCCAGTGCTTGGCCGAACCTTGGACGGCCCGTTTGCGTGCGTTAGCGCTTTTGTGCCAATCGTTTGCGGCCCGGGTGCGGCGGCTTGCCAGTGCTATACTGGTGTGCGCTCAAATGGGAAATCGCCCAAGCGCGCGGCACGCCGCGGCCACAAGCCGGCCAACGCGTTCCATAATCGCAGGTAGCAGCCCTGTTCAAACGCCCTGTGCGGCTTGATCGGCTTTTTCTGCATCGCGCTTCGGGGGATATCGAAAAGGTTCAAGAGGGTATAGAACATGGCAGACAACACAGAGCTCCCCAACGGATTCACCGGCTTCGCGTTCCGCAAGCAGCCGGGCACGGAAAGCGCCGCGGACGCCATTCGCGAGCGCGAGGCGCAGCGCGCCGCCCATGCCGGTCGTCCCGCGCCCGTCCAGCCCGCGCCTCGCCGCGGCGCGAACAGCTACCTGACCGATCGTGAGGCAGCTGCCGACGCGGCCAACGAGGTGCGCGGCGCGTTCCAATACAACCGTGACCACGAGGAAGCCGCTGCCGCCTACGCCGCCGCCGTTGACGCCGCGGAGGGCCACGTGGAGTTCGACCCCGAAAAGCTGGCAACCATCCCCGAGAAGGACCGCCGCTGGGCGTGGCTGGAAATCGACTTGAACGCCATCCGCCACAACGCCTCGGCCGTGAAGAAGATGATCGGCTCGGGCCGCCACATGATGGCGGTCGTGAAGGCCGACGCGTACGGCCACGGCGCGGTGCGCGTGGCGAAGACGGCGCTGAACTCCGGCGCCGACTACCTGGGCGTTGCCACGGTCGACGAGGGCATTCAGCTGCGCGAAGGTCTGGTCAACGCGCCAATCCTTATGCTGGCCGAGCCGCCGGCAAGCGCTATCCCGCTGTTGCTTGCGTACAAGATCATGCCGGCGGTCTACTCGTCGGAGTTCGCCATCAAATACGCCGAGGCCGCCGACTCCATGGGCCTGCGCGCGCCGTTCCATCTTGCCGTGAACACGGGCATGAACCGCATCGGCGTGCGTTGGGACGAGGTTGTCACGTTCATGCACCAGGTGGGCTTCCACCGCGCGCTTGAGCTCGAAGGCGTATTCACGCACTTCGCCACGGCCGACTGCCCCGAAACGCTTGACTTCCAGATCCAGGCGAAGCGCTACATTGAGGCCATCGAGGCCCTGCGCGCCGCCGGCATCAACCCCGGTATCGTGCACTGCGCGAATTCTGCGGCAGCCATCCGCTACCCCGACGTGCGCTTCGACATGGTGCGCCTGGGCATCGGCCTGTACGGCTATCAGCCGTGCCCCGAAACCACGCCGCTTATCGAGCTGAAGCCGGCCATGAGCGTGCACGCGCGCATCACCGATACGCGTCTGGTGCCCATGAGCGAAGGCGTCAGCTACGGGCTGAACTACCGCAGCCCCGGCAGCGTGAAAATCTGCACCGTGCCGGTGGGCTACGGCGACGGCTTGCGTCGCGGGCTGTCCGGCCGCACCGACTTCCTGGTGGACGGCGTGCGCTGCCGCCAGGTGGGCAACATCTGCATGGACCAGTGCATGTTCGAGGTTGACCTGCGCAGCTACGCGCGCCGCCGCCGCATCGACCCGCAGGTGGGCGACGAGGTGCTCATCGTCGGCCAGCAGGGCGACGCCATGGTCACCATCGAGGAGATGTGCGACACGCTCGGCACCATCCCGCACGAGCTGTGCATCGCCTTCGCCCATCGCATGCCGCGCTACTACGTGTAGGCGAGGCGCCGAAAGCGTCGGTGAGATGTTGCAGAGCGAATCTGTCGAGTTCAATGGCGGTTTGCAAGAGAAGCGGGGAAGGGGCGCGCCTCCTTCCCCGCTTTGTTGTTGGAGCTGGCGAAACGGGCCGTGCGTTGACGGCGTGCCGTTTGCGAATGCCGAGCTGGACGGCGTAATCAATTCGTTACGCGTGCGACCTTGCGCGTCGTAAGCCGCGCAAGGGAGAATGCAAACATCGGCAAGGCCCGTCTCTTAATCCTGGGTAAGGCGTTAGAGGTGGCGGGCGGCGCTGATGGTTAGTTTAGGGCCAGGCTGCAACCCGGCCCTTTTTGTTTGCTCTTCCTCCTGCGCCTCGGATTTTGCTGTTCAGAAGCGAAAAGCGTGCACAAATTGCACGTTGAGCGTGAAACTCCTCTTTACGCTTTCCCCGAACGCGGCTTTTGCGCACCGAAAGCCGCCATTTTCGTTTCGAGGAAAGGCGCAAACATGGCGAACGCAGCAAAATCGAACCAGCTTGCAAATCAGACGAAGCCTGCTTCCGACGGTACCTATTCGGCCTCGCAATCTCTCGGCGGCGCCGCGCCAGCCGGCACGCTATACGGCTATGCGCGCGTCAGCGCGCGCGACCAAAACCTGGCGCGTCAGCTTGATGCGCTGCGGCAATTCGGCGTGCCGTCCGAGCGCATCTTCGCCGACAAGGCCAGCGGCAAAGACTTCGAACGCCCCGCGTGGCGCCAACTCACCGGCTCGCTGGCGCCCGGCGATGTGCTGATAGTGAAGTCCATCGACCGCTTCGGCCGCAACTACGAGGAAATCCAGGAAGAATGGCGTCGCATCGTGAAGGTGCGCGGCGCGGCCGTGGTGGTGCTCGACATGCCGTTGCTCGACACGCGCCAGCGCGAAGGCGACGTGACCAGCGCGCTTATCGCCGACATCGTGTTGCAGCTGCTCAGCTACGTGGCGCAGGTGGAACGCGAGAACATCAAGCAGCGGCAAAGCGAGGGCATCGCGGCGGCGCGTGCCCGCGGCGTGCGCTTCGGCCGCCCGAAGAAGCCCCGTCCGTGCGCGTATGCTCGCCTGCGGCAAAGCTGCCTCGCCGGCACGATCACGCGTGCCGAAGCAGCCCGCCAGCTGCACGTCAGCCCTAAAACCCTCGCCACCTGGCTTGCCGAGGACGCAAAATGAGCGCGGTGATTCGGAAGGGTGTGCGTTGAAGCGGCAATTCGCAAAGCAGTCAACCATATGTAACATTTGCAATCTGTTACCTAATTTCCTTCCACATTATTCCCGGGTGTGGGACAATAGGAGAGTTAATGTGCAAATCGCGATAGCTTCGCGTCGTCGCGCTTGCGGCGGCTGCGCTATCGCAAAGATCGGCGGCACGGTGCCGTCGTCTGCAGGTTCGCAAGGCTAGGAGAAGTACGCATGGCGCAACTGCAAAACGCCAAAGCCAAAAAGAAGAAGGGCGGCAACGTCAACCGCCGCAACGTTTGGCTTCTGGTGGCAACCACCATCTTGGTGATCGGGTCCATCTTCATGTTCACCCCGCCGCAGGAAAAGATCAACCAGGGCCTGGACATCCAGGGCGGGCTGTCGGTGGTGCTGTCGGCGAAAAGCACGGACGGCGGCACGGTTTCCACCGACGACATGGAGAAATCCCGCGCTATCATCGAGCAGCGCGTGAACGCCCTCGGCGCGTCCGAGGCCGTTGTGCAGCTGCAGGGCACCGATCAAATCCTCGTGCAAATCCCCGGCCTGTCCGACACCGAAACGGCGCTGTCCACCATCGGCAAAACCGGCAAGCTTGAGTTCGCACGCCTGGATTCGTTCACCGATTCCGACGTGAAGACCAAGATCGAGAACGGCCAGTACGGCACGAACGGCACCATCACTGACGACTTCGGCAACACGCTGCCGTCGGGCACCGTCGAGCACCTGAAGGTCGACGAGGGCACGTACACGCCGCTCATCACGGGCAACAACATCACGAAGGTCGACATCGGCCGCGCGTCCGAAACGGGCACCGACTACTCCGTCAACGTCACGCTTGATTCCGAGGGCACGAAGGCGTTCGCCGACGCCACGAAGGAGCTGGCCAGCTCGAAGGGCAAGATCGTCATCATCCTGGACGGCGAAGTGCAGTCCGCACCGGCCGTGCAGTCCGAAATCACCGGCGGCCAGGTGTCCATTACCGGCGGCTACGACAAGGACGAGGCGTCCGCCATGGAGACGGTGCTCGAGTCCGGCTCGCTGCCCGTCAGCTTCGAGTACGCGCAGTCCCAGGTAGTTGGCCCCACGCTCGGCCAGGACGCGTTGACGTCCGGCGTGCTGGTTGCCGCCATCGGCCTGGCGCTGGTTATGCTGTACCTGCTGGTGTTCTACCAGGGCCTCGGCATCCTCACTGCGGCCGCTATGGCCGTGTTCGCCGTGCTGTACCTGGGCATTCTGGCGCTGCTTTCCCACTTCGGCCTGTTCAGCCTGTCCATGGCCGGCATCGCCGGCGTCGTGCTGACCATCGGCATGGCCGCCGACTCGTCAATCCTTACGCTTGAGCGCTTCCGCGAGGAAATCCGCATGGGCCGCAGCGTGCGCGCCGCGTCCATCACCGGCGTGCGCCACGGCATCCTCACGTCCATCGATGCCGATCTGGTCACGCTGGTTTCCGCCCTCACGCTGTTCTTCCTGGCATCGGCCTCCGTCAAGGGATTCGGCCTGACGCTGGCGCTGGGCATCGTGTGCGACATCGTCATGATGCTGCTGTTCAAGGCCCCCATCATCCGCCTTCTGGCGCCGAAGTCCATCGCGCGCCACCCCGGCTTCTGGGGCGTGAAGGACTGCGAGCAGGCCGCGCCGTACTTCCAGGGTGAGAAGCCCGCCGCGTCGCGCAAGGACGTGAAGGGCCGCTTCATCAAGCTTGATATCAACCTGCTGGGTTACCGCAAGATCTTCCTGACCGTGGCCGCGTGCGCCATCGTGGTTGTGGTTGCGCTTGTGGGCATCCGCGGCGTGAACTTCGGCATCGAGTTCGTCGGCGGCACGTCCGTGACGTTCCACCAGGGCGGCAACGATGTCACCACCGAGCAGGTGCGCTCCGCGTTTGACGCTGCGGGCGAGCCCGACGCCGTGGTGCAGACCACGAACTCCGACGGCCAGGCCGGCTTCCTGGTGCGCACCACCGACACGTCGGCGGAAAGCGCTGCCACGGCTGCCAACCAGGTTGCCGACCAGTTTGGCTGGGATAGCGAAAGCTTCGAGGTGACCACCATCGGTCCCGACTGGGGCACCAGTGTCATCCAAAGCTCCTGCATCGCGTTCTTCGTGTCGCTGCTGTTGATCATCGCCTACATCTCGTTCCGCTTCCGCGATCCGAAGATGGGCGTGTCGGCTGTTATCGCTCTGCTGCACGACCTGGTCATCGTGCTGGGCGTGTACGTGCTGGTGGGCCGCGAGGTCACGCCGAATACCATCGCCGCGCTGCTGACTATCCTGGGTTACTCGCTGTACGACACCGTGGTGGTGTTCCACCGCATCAACGAGAACATGAAGGCCGAGGCGCCGAAGTGCACGTTCGCCACCATGGCAAACCACTCCGTCAACGAGGTGCTCGTGCGCTCGCTTAACACGTCCATCACCTCGCTAATCCCGGTTGTGGCCATGCTCATCTTCGGCGGCGAGACACTGCGCGACTTCGCGCTGGCCATGACGGTGGGCCTGGTGTGCGGTTGCTACTCGTCGTACGCCATCGCCACGCCCATCTACGTGATGTGGAAGACGCGCGAGCCGAAGTTCGCGAAGCTGCAGAAGAAATACGGTACGGAAATCCAGCGCTGGTTCCTGAACCGCCTGCCGCAAGCCGCTGCTGCCACGGCAACCGCAGGCGCAAGCGCGCCGGCCGCCGGTGTTACCGCAGGTGCCGCTGTTGATACGCAGGCCGCAAGCGCGAACACGAGCGCAAACGCAGCTGCCCAGCAGCCCGCTACCGCTTCCGCGCAAACGCCCGCAACCAAGCCGGCCAATCACGGCGGTTCCAAGAACAAAAAGAAGCACAAGAAAGTGCAAGGCTAGCGTTTAAGCAACCCGCCATTACCAAAAAGAGCCTCAATCGAGCCGATTGAGGCTCTTTTTCTACGTTTGCGCTACGAATGTTTCTCATTCAGCAAGTCTGCAAGTTGAAAAAGCGCTCATGTATGTGATTTAACTCAGTAGCAGCAAGTTGATGACATGATAGCAAGAGCATTTGCCCAGGTCACTGCGATGCGAATAATTAAAGGCTGTCGGACTGTCGCCATTAAATCACATACATGAGCGATTTTTGATTCAGTTTACATTGCCGGAAGCCGGAATGTGCAACCATGCGTTGCTGCTTGTCGCCGGAACGCTGAGGGTGCTTTCTCATAGATATTTTTAGTTCCGAGGATTACCGGTCGCTATCGGGCATGTAAACAACATGCGTATAGGTGATGTGATACGCTGCTACTGCGCGTATTGCGCCATGTGTTGAGGTTTGATTTGGCCCAGGGTGCACCTTGCGGCCGATAAGAAGGAGTTGTTATGCGTCAAGGAAGCGCCCCGAATTTTTGCCCGCCTACGGAAGAGGGCATCACGCTGACGTTCCAGGACGAGAAAGGCGAGCTGGTAGAGCTTGAGTTTCTGGGTCTTATTCTGCACGAGGGTCGTCGATACGGCTTTTTCTTCCCGGTGACGGAGGACACGCCCGCCTGCTCGTCGGGTGAGATTATCCCGCTTGAGGTCACGGAGCTTGACGAAGACGGCCAGCCCGCCGCGTTTGAACTGGTAGAAGACGAGGCCATTGCCCGCGAAGTCTATGAAGACTTCCGCGAAGCAGCCAAAGATCTCTACGACTTCGAATAAGCGTTCGGGCATATGCGAAAGGCGGCCGTGCTCTCTAGAGAGCACGGCCGCCTTTCTCCACCCGCTACAGCTCGAGCGGCTTCCATTCCTCGTGGTTGCAGATCCAGGCTTCGGGTTCCTCGACGCTGAAGAACACCAGTGTGGGATCGTCCGGGCCGTCGTAGCTTTCGCCCAGGCTGCACAGGTGCGCGTAGCCTGCGTAGCGCATGTCGGCGTTCGCCTTGTCCTCAAGGCCGGCCTTGCCGCGCAGAATCAGCCAGCCGTGGCCCGGCCACCATGCCGTGGCCTCGAACTTCTGGTTGGCTTCAAGCTCGCGCCACACGTCTTTGGTGGTGGCGGTGACGAACCAAATCTTGCCGTCCTGCTCGGCGGCGAAGCTGAACGGGCGCACATGCGGCTGGTCGCCCTCACTGGTGGCCAGGTACCACGCGGGCACGCTCGTCAGATACTGCAGAATGGTCTCGTTCCCGGTCATCGTTTCTCCTTTGCTCGTGTTTGATGCGAAGCACCTTGCGGCGCTCGGTTCCTTCCTGGCGCGTTGTAAAAGCAGGGGCTTTGTTGCAGGTTTTCTGGGTTGTGCGAAGCAACGCTTCCGCATAGCCCCGAAAACCTGCAACGTTGGCGCCTTAAATACAGGTTTTGCTGCTCGTTTCCAGGGCTTTTCGAAGAATTCGTGGGGAGTTGTAAGTCGATTCCTTCGCATAACTCCGGAAACCTGCAACAACTCAGCGACATTCGTAACGCGCTCTTTCGCTGAGAGAGGGCAATTGGACGCTCTTGCGCCCTTACAACAACACGTTCACCGCCGCCACGCAGCAGGCCAGCAGCGCTACGGCCGCTGCTGCTACGCCGTCGCGCGGGGCGAAGTGCAGCGGATGCAGGTGCGTGCGCCCCTCGCCGCCGTGATAGCAACGCGCGTCCATGGCCGCCGACAGCGTTTCCGCGTGGCGAAACACGCTGGTGAACAGCGGCACCATCAGCGACGACAGCATGCGCACGCCTTTGACAGGGCTGTTCGACAGCTTCGCGCCGCGACTGACCTGCGCGTGGTACACCGTCACCAGTTCGTTGGCGAACTGCGGCATGAACCGCAGCGCGATGCCCATGATCATGCCCAGCTCGTGCGCCGGCAGACCGAAGCGCGCAAACGGCGAAAGCAGGCGCTCGAACGCCTCGGTCAGATCGATGGTCATGGTGGTAAGCGTGATAAGGCTCATGCCCAGCATCATGATGGTCAGGCGCGCGCCCATGAACAAGCACGTGTACACACCCGCTTCGCTGATGCGAAGAAATCCCAGTTCAACAAGCACTTCACCACCCTGCGTAACGAACAGGTTCAGCAGCGCCACAATCACCACAATGGCCATAAGCGGCGCCACGGACGCCACGGCCTTGCTCGGCGGAATCTGCGCCAGCCCGTACGCCGCGGCCACGAACGCCGCGCAAATGGCCAGCGTCATCACCGATTGCGAACACAGCAGCACCACGATGAACACGCATCCCAGCACCAGCTTCGTGCGCGGGTCAAGTCGATGCACACAGCTTTGCCCCGGGATGTAGCTACCGAAGGAAAATCCCGCGTTCATAGCTACTCACCTGTGCTTTCGCAAGAACCCGCGTCGGCTGCTGCAAGCTCGGCGTTGTCGGAAGCTGCCGAGGTACTTTTGTTTGCAGCGGGATTGCCCGAAGCGGCCGGCGAAGAGGCCTCGGGTGCAGCGCTCGCGGTGCCCGTAGCGCCGCCCGCCGCCACGGATGCCGCATCGTCCGTGGCGCTGCCCGCCGCTACGCCCGCACAGCCATTCGCTCCTGCCTCTTCGCTGCTGCACGCGCGCGCCAGCAGGTCCACCAAATCCTGCTCGTTGTACAGCTTGCCGGCCTCAACGGCCATGCCGCCCGCGGCCAGCGCGCTTGCGAACGCCTGCGCCTCGGTGGTGCCCAACCCCACGCGCTTCAGCTCGGCCGCGCGCAAAAACAGCTGGTCAGGCGCCCCGATGCCCAGCAGCTGGCCCTCGTTCATAATGGCCACGCGGTCGCACATGCGCGCCAGGTCGTCCATGCTGTGCGACACCATCACCACGGTCAGCCCCTGCTGGTGCAGGCGCGAAATCATGCCCAGAAACGACGTGCGGCTTGCCGGGTCCAGCCCCGCGGCCGGCTCGTCAAGCACCAGCACGCGCGGGTTCATGGCCAAAACGCCCGCGAACGCCACGCGGCGCTGCTGGCCGCCCGACAGCTCGAACGGACTCTTCTCGGCCACCTCGTCAAACGCCAGCCCCACGCGCTCAAGCGACTCGCGCACGCGCGCATCCACCTCGTTGTCCTTCAGCCCCAGGTTGCGCGGCCCGAACGCCACGTCCTTGTACACGGTCTCGGCGAACAGCTGGTGCTCGGGATACTGGAACACCACGCCGATGCTGCCGCGCAGGCTGGCCTCGCAGCGCTTGTCGGAAATGTCGGCGCCCATAACCAGCACCTGTCCCGACGTGGGCTTCAGGATGCCGTTCATGTGCTGGATGATGGTGGACTTGCCGCTGCCCGTGTGCCCGGCGATGCCCAAAAACTCGCCCTGATGCACGGCGAAAGACACGTTGCGGATGGCCCACAGGCTGTCGGGTGCGTTGCCCCATTTCGCCTGGCGCTTCGCTTGCTGCCCGCCGCGCTTGCGCTGGCGCTTGGCCTCGGCGGCATCGTACGTGAACGACACGTCGCAAAACTCGATGAGCGGCGTGCCGGTGCCAGCGCTGACGGCCCCGGCGTCGCCCGACGCAGCAGCAGATACCAGCTTGCCGGCCACATCGCTGCAAGTGGGGAAGAGGTCGCCGTTGTCGTTTTCGCTGCCCGTCTGCGAGCCCGTGGCGTCTATGCCTGCGGAAGCGGAAAAGCTCGCAGGCGTTCGCGTCGCAGCTTCTTGGGTGGGCAAGGCGTTGCTGCCGTTGCCGCTTGCGCCTTCCGCTTGCGAACTCCCGGCACCTTCTTGCGGGTCTTCCGCCGCAGCAACCGGCTGGGCTGCGGGGGCGGAAGCGCCATTCGCCGCAGCAGTGACCTGTGCGCCCGCGCCCGCTAGCGCCAGCACGCGCTGAGCCAGCTCGTCGGCATTCACCGTCGGTGCCACGTTCACGCCCGCGCGGCGCGCGTCAAGCGAAAGCCGCGCCGCGAACGGCACGTCCAGGTTCAAATGATCAAGCGCATCGGCCTGCAAAAGCACTTCGTCGGGCGTGCCCTCAAGCGCCACGTGCCCGCGCTCCATCACGATGACGCGGTCGGCCTGCGCCGCCTCTTCCATGAAGTGCGTGATCATGACGATGGTCATGCCGCGCTCATGCAGCTCGTGGCATACGCGCATCAGGCCCGCGCGCCCGCGCGGGTCCAGCATAGCCGACGCCTCGTCAAGCACCAGCACCGACGGATTCATGGCCAGCACGCCGGCAATGGCCACGCGCTGCTTCTGTCCGCCGGACAGCGCGTGCGTCTCGTGGCGCTCAAAGCCGGAAAGCCCCACGTCCTCAAGCGCCTGCGTCACGCGTTCGCGCAGCTCAGGCGTGGGGATACCCAGGTTTTCGGGGCCGAAGGCCACGTCGTCTTCCACCAGCGACGCCACCAGCTGATCGTCGGGGTTTTGAAACACCATGCCGCACGTTTTGCGCACCGCATACGTGCACTCGGCGTCGGCGGTATCCATGCCGTCTACCATCACACGCCCTTCGTCGGGCACCAGCAGCGCGTTCAGGTGCTTCGCTAGCGTCGACTTGCCCGATCCGTTGCCGCCCAGGATGCACAAAAACTCGCCGGTTTCCACGTGCGCGCTCACGCCGTCAAGCGCGAAATGCACGCCATCATACGTGAAGCGAACGTTGTCGATATCAATCATTTCGGCAGGTCACCGAATCCTTTCGTGCTGCGGGAAGTAGGGCGCGGCGGGCACGCAAAGCCTTAGCGGCCCTTCACCTGGTCTTTCTTCGGGGTGATCAAGTTGGAGATGGCCTTGTACACCACTAGTGTCAGCGCGGAGTTCAGCACGGTCTTAATAAGGTTGAACGGCACCACGGCGGGAAGCATCAGCGGCATGATGGCGTCGGCGCTGCCGTACCAGAACCACACGCCGATGGTCAGGTTCGTCAGCACGGCGCCCGCGGTGGCAATGACGCAGCCCACCAGCAGGCCCGCGATTGCGCCGGCGAACGTGTGCTTGCGCGCGTAGATGGCGGCGGCGGGCACCACGAAGAACAGCGTGGCGCAGATGTTCATCAGGCTGCCCACCCATTCGCCCAAGATCAGGCCGTGGATGACGGCGGCCACGGCGCCCACGGCAAAGCCGGCGCCCGGCCCGAACGCGAAGCCGCACACCATGGCGGGCATGAGCGAGGGGTCGTACGTCAGAAACGGCGCGGCGGGCAGGATGGGAATTTGCACGAACGAGAACAGCGCGGCGATGGCGCACATCAGCGCCATGGTAACCAGCTGGCGAGTTGACCAGCGGTTCGTGTTCTTGATTGCTCCGGCGGTGGTTACCTGCGACATGGTGAAGCCTCTTTTCTGCGAAGCGCGTCCTGGCGGGGATGCCCTTTGCTTCGCGGAAAAGAACAAGCCCGTATGAATTCCTTCCATACGGGCTTGTATTCGCTCAACGTGAAATCGCCGCGGCCGCCGGCCGCGCGATGCGCATCGCGAACTCTGCCTCTTCCATCCGGACTGTCACCGTTGGTCCCGGATTCGCACCGGGTCAGCCTTGCGTGTACAGCTGCCTGCAACGCACAGGGTCGCGGACTTCCAGCCCGCCGCTTGCATGCCGCAAACAGGCGCTTCTGGTTACCGCCAGTGAGGATTTGCGCCTCGCCCTGAAACAGAATTCATTGGCGCTAGTGTAGTACGCCCCACAAACAAGCGCAACCGTCCAATCGGCAGATTTCGCAAATGAATTCCCGCGAACCATAGGAAATGCCGTTCGCCCGCTTGGCTGGCTAACCGCTAGGGTCGCTACGTTGTCCGTTGCTTTTCGGTTGTTGGTCGTCCGCGGTGTGCCTCTGGCTGCCGCTCGCCTTGCCGGTCGCTAGCAGCTTGCCGCCCGCTATCTCCCGCCCGGCTAGTTGCCGCCCCTACTTGCCTCTCTTCCGCCTTGCCGGCTATCGATGGCTCGCCGCTCGCCGTTTCTCGCCCGGTTGCGGCACGATTTCGAACTTTCCGAGCCTTCGGTTGCTAAAGCGTTCCGTTTTGGCACGAAACGGAACTTTCCGAATCTCTTGCAACTTCGCTAGATTCGGAAAGTTCGAAATCGTGCCCCACGTGGCCCTCTGCGGCGAATTCGCAATGTGGCAACATTCGGAAAGTTCGAAATCGTGCCAAAAAATCGCCGCGAAATGTACGAAGGCTCGGAAAGTCCCAAAACGTGCCACGCGTCTAAAACGCGCTCCTCTCGCCACGCTTATGACCTGGGGTTTGTGTCTAACTCGGAAAGTAAGATGCCAAAAATGTGTCTAAAACGGAAAGAAATCAACCGAAAACGCGTCTAGCGCCGAAACATTGCGCTGCAGTCAGGACCCCCTCAGCACT
Organism: Senegalimassilia faecalis; assembly: GCF_004135645.1. Lineage (NCBI taxonomy): Bacteria > Bacillati > Actinomycetota > Coriobacteriia > Coriobacteriales > Coriobacteriaceae > Senegalimassilia > Senegalimassilia faecalis. The sequence goes on along the minus strand of NZ_SDPW01000001.1, from coordinate 2,185,313 downwards.
CGATGGCGGATGGGTGCCGGCATGTGTCCGCCTTGTGGACGCTGGCGCGCAAGGAAAAATTCACTCTTGCGCGTTGGGCGGTTCGCGCTATAATGAACGGGCTGTTAACAAGCGGGGGCATGTGCCTCCCACCTAGTTCGGCGCTTTTAAGCTGCTGATGGGTTCTATGAATACCGAACTCGGATAGTTCATACTGCCCGCACGCTTTTAAGCTGTGGGTTTTTTTATGCCATGCAATCGCATGCAAGGAAGGAAGGTGAGTGCGATAGCTGCTCAGGAGCCTAGGCTCAACGAACAGATCACGGTGCGCGAGTGCCGCCTGATCGGGTTCGACGGTACGCAATTGGGTATCTACCCGGTTGCCCAGGCGCAGCGCGTTGCTGACGACCAGGGGCTTGACCTTGTGGAAATCGCCCCGAATGCGGAACCGCCCGTGTGCCGCATCATGGATTACGGCAAGTTCAAGTACGATCAAGCCATCAAGGCGAAGCAGGCTCGCAAGAACCAAAGCAAGATCGAGACCAAGGAAATGAAGTTCCGCCCGAAAATCGACATCGGGGACTACACCACGAAGAAGAAGCACGTGCTTCGCTTCCTCTCCGCGGGCAACAAGGTCAAGATCACCATCATGTTCCGCGGCCGCGAAATGGCGCACCCGGAACAGGGCCTGACCATTCTGGAGCGCCTGGCCGACGACCTCAAAGACATTGCGGTCATCGAAAGCCAGCCGAAGATGGAAGGCCGCAACATGCACATGCTCATCGCCCCGCTTCCCGCAAGCATGGCGGCGAAGAAAAAGAAAGCAAACGATAAGAAAGACGAAGGAAAGGACCAAGGCAATGCCTAAGATGAAGACCCATCGCGGTACGGCTAAGCGCTTCCGCGTTACCGGTTCCGGCAAGATCATGCGCGCTAAGGCTTACAAGAGCCACATTCTGACGAAGAAGTCTCAGAAGCGTAAGCGTAATTTCCGTCACGAGACCGAGCTGGCTGCCGCTGACCGTCGTGTCGTGGCCCGCAACCTCGGCCGTCGCTAGTCAATAAGGAGCAGTGATAATCAATGGCTCGTATTAAGCGTGCAGTTAACGCCAAGAAGAAGCGTCGCACCGTCCTCAACCGTGCAAAGGGTTACTACGGCGCGAAGTCCCGTTCCTACACCGCTGCCAAAGAGCAGGTGCAGCACTCGCTGCAGTACCAGTACCGTGACCGTCGCAACAAGAAGCGCGCGATCCGTCGTCTGTGGATCACCCGCATCAACGCCGGTGCTCGTCTGAACGGCATGAGCTACTCCTCCTTCATGAATGGTCTGAAGAAGGCTGGCATCGAGCTCGACCGCAAGGTGCTGTCCGACATGGCCATCAACGATCCCGCGGCTTTCACCGCCATCGTCGAGGTTGCCAAGAAGGCCCTGTAAGCTTTAACGCTTGCGAAACTCACGACCCCGTCCGGGAAACCGGGCGGGGTCTTTTTGCGTTCGGGGAGCAGCTTTGCGCGCCTGCGAATGCGGGCATGAAAAAAGCGCCTTGGTGGCGCTTTCTCATGTGTTGCCGCTTTGCTTGGCGTGCCGCGTTGCCCTTTTACGAGGCCTCCAACTCCTCGTCGCGGCCGGCCAGCGTGTGCGCTAAGTACGTGCGTGCCGCTCCGGATGCTGTTCCCGTGGAACCTGCCTCCACCTCGATTCCCGCTTGCTCAAGCGCTGCTCGCGCGCTCGGCTCGACGGTTTGCGCAAGCATAACCGTGACGCCGAGGTCTTTCATAAGCGTTGCAAGCTGGGCGGGCGGAAGCGACAGGTTCGGCATGTTCTGACAATCAACGATCATGCCGCGATCCACGCGATAGCACATGTAGCTGGCGCAGCGCAAAACCTTCGAGGCAACATCAAGCCCTTGGCTAGCTACCGCTATGCGCATGCTGTCCTCCCTCCTAAGACAGCAATACTTTAGCGGTTGTTTGGCACCGCGCTTGTGCCATATCCCTTATCGGCGCGATACCAACTGCTAGCGGCGCCTGCTGCGCTGGCTGGCTACGGCGGCGCGATGTGCGCGTCCGGGGCGGAAATCGCCGGCAGGCGCGGCCGCCGCGCGCTTCGGCGCGCTCTTGGCCTTGCCGGCTGCGTTCTTGCTCGCGCCGCCCTTGCGCGCCGCTTCGCCAGCGCCGCCCTTCGCGGGGCGCTTCGCCTTCGCGGGCTTTGCTGCAGGCGCGTTCTGCGCGTTCGCGTGCTTCTTGCTGGCTTTCGCCGTGCCGCTGGCGGGCTTGTCGGCGTGTTTCTTGCCGCTGTGGTTGTTATGCGCGCTCTTGCGGTTGCTGCGCGCATCCTCCACCGCGGCCGCCGCCTCGCGGGCGCGCGCCTTCTTGCGCTTGCGCGCGGCCTCTTCCTTCTTCGCCTGCTGAATCTCGGGGTCGCGACGTGCCTCGGCCTGCTGCGCCTTCGCGGCAGCCTCCATCTCGGCCTCGTGCATGTCGAAATCCTCAAGTTCAAGTTCGGGAATCTCGCGCTTCACCAGCTTCTGGATGTCGCGCAGCGCGTCGGCGGTTTCGGGGCTGACGAACGACACGGCGAAACCCGTGGCTCCCGCGCGGCCCGTGCGCCCGATGCGGTGCACGTAGTCTTCGGGCACGGTGGGCAGGTCGTAGTTCACCACGTACTCCACCTCTTCCACGTCGATGCCGCGCGCCAGCACGTCGGTGGCAACCAGCACGTCGGTTTGGCCGTTGGCGAAGTTCTCGAGTGCGCGGCGACGCTGGTTCTGGCTGCGGCTGGAGTGGATGGCCTCCACGTGGTAGCCCACCTTCTTCAGGCGGCGGCACGTGGCGTCAGCGCGGCTGCGCGTGCGGCAGAACACGATGACGCGGCGATGCCCGCGTTCTTTCAGCAGCCCCTTCAGCAGCGCGGGCTTCACCGCTTGCTGTACGTGCATGACGTACTGCTCAACGGTGTCGGCCGTCTCTCCCTTGTGCGCGATCTCCACCATGGCGGGGTTGCGCAGCAGCTTGCCGGCCGTTTTCATGATGGTGTGGTCGATGGTGGCCGAGAACAAAAGCGTTTGGCGGCTTGAGGGCGTAGCGCCGATGATCTTCTTCATGGCGGGCCAAAAGCCCATGTCAAGCATGCGGTCGGCCTCGTCAAGCACCAACACCTCAACGTTGGACAGGTGCGCGGCGCCCTGCTCCATCAGGTCAACCAGGCGCCCCGGCGTGGCAATAAGGATGTCCACGCCGCGTCCCAGCGCCTGAATCTGCGGGTTGTACGACACGCCGCCCACCACGGTGAGGATGCGGTGATGCGTGTGGTGCGCGATGGTGCCGCACACCTCGCCGATCTGCTCGGCAAGCTCGCGCGTGGGCGTGACCACCAGCATCAGCGGCCCCTTGTTGCCCTTCGCGTGCCCCAGCTTGTCCATGGACGGCAGCGAGAACGCGGCCGTTTTGCCCGTGCCCGTTTTCGCGGCGGCAATAAGGTCGCGCCCCTCAAGCACGTAGGGGATAGCCTGCTGCTGCACGGGCGTAGGGTTGGCGTATCCCAGCTCGGCCACAGCTTGCAGCGCCTGGCCGGACAGGCCAAGTTCGTCGAAATGCGACATATATGGTTCGTTCCTTTCTGAGGTGCGCACGCTTTAGCGGACGTGCGCGGGTTTCTTTCCCCAGTAGAAGTGGAGAAAATGCTTTTTGTACAGCGGGTCTGATTCGTCTTTGGGCGCGTCGGCCAGCGAAAGCGTGGCGGCAGCGATATCGCGCGCGGCGTTCGGCCGGCGCAGGAAGCTACCGTTGACCAGCATGGCCCGCACGCTGTCGGGGTTGTTCGCCACGTGCCGCAGCGCGTCAAGCAGCTCGCGCCACGTGGTGACGTGCATGGCGGCGCCTAGCGACGTGAGCATGCGCACGTTCGCTTTTTCCTGCCCGTAAGCCTTGCCCAGCAAGATCATGGGCACCTGTGCGCACAGGCATTCCGTGACGGTAAGCCCGCCCGACTTGCAAATGACCAGATCCGATGCGGCCATGAGCGCTGCCATGCCCTCCACGTATTCAAGCACGGTGACGTTGTCGGAAATGCCCAGCTCGGCGCATTGAGTGCGCAGGTGCTCGGCGTATTCACGGTCGTTTCCGGCAACGAACACGAAATGCAGCGAATGTCCTAGCGTGTGCAGAAACGGCAGCAGATTGTCCAACGCGTTGCGGAAGTGCACATACGGGCGCGGAAGGTACGCACCGGCCAGCGCCAGCACGATGCGCTTGTCCTGCGGAAGGTCCAGGCGCTGCCGTGTTTCGGCGCGGTCGTACGTGCGGCGGAAATCGTCGCGCGTGGGGATGCCCGTGATACGGATGCGCTTTTCGGGCACCTTGCGCGGGCGCAGCGTCTCGGCCATGCTTTCGGTTGCCACGCAGAACAGGTCGCTTGACAGGTGTGGCCACAGGCCCTCGGTTTCGTAATCGGTGGGCACGCACACGATGGGGTAGTGCTGGCCGGTAAGCATGCGCGCGGACACGGCCACGTTGGCGGCGGTGATGTGCGTGCACACGATGGCCGCTGGCGGGCGATTGCGCACGTATTCCACGAACTTGGGGTACATAATGTGCGCCCACACGGTGCCGCCGCCCCATAAAAGACGGCCGGTAAACGTATAACGCCAGGTCAAATCATAGACGGGGCGCGTAGGACCCGTGAACATGGAAGCGGTTTTATCGCCGTCGAACACGATACGCCCGAAATCCAGGATGTCGAGCACCTTTACTTCAAGGTTTTCGGGAATGTGCGGCACGTCGGGTTGCTGGGCACTTTCGGCGGGCTCGGCGGCCTGCTCGTCGCGCATGAGCTCGAACGCCTGCGCGATCGCGTTCGCCGCGCTGCGATGGCCCGAACCAACCGACGCGTGCATGACCAGCACAAGCGGGCGCTCGGCTTCAGGTTGATCGGCGGTTGCGATGACGTCAGTGATGGCGGGAACCTTTCCCTCGGTATAGGAAAAGCCGGCGAAAACCGGCTTCTGGAAAAGAAAAAAGGGCCGGTGCTCGACCGACCCTTAGCGTTCGAATGGTGCCCCCAACGAGAATCGAACTCGTGTCTCAGCCTTGAAAGGGCCGCGTCCTAACCTCTAGACTATGGGGACGAAGTGCGCTTCCGTGTCGAAAAGCAGCTTGATTAGTATGTCAAAATCCCAGAAGGTGCGCAAGACTCCACTTCGGCGGGCCACAATTCCTTCATAAGTTGCCGAAGGATGCACAGCTGATGCCGGCTTGCGTCAAAAAAGCAGCGCGCCTAAGGGAAAGCACCCTAGTATCACACGGCCTAGATGTGAAGGACCTTTCCTTAAGACGCGCTGCTGCGGTAATGATACCTTATTCTGCCTTGTCGCAGCAACCGTAGCGCTCGTAAGCTTCGGTGACCTGAATCTCGTATTGCTTGCGCGCGCCCTTGACCACCGTGTCCAGGATGAGCCCGCACGTGAATGCCAGCAGGCCCACGAACACCAGGCCCACGGCCAGAAGGGCGCTTGGCAGCCGGGGCACCAAGCCCGTGGCGGCGAACTGCGCGATAACCGGGACGCCGGCGATCAGGCCCAGAGCCACGAACAGCAGCGCCACCCAGGAGAACAGCGCCAGCGGCTTGTAGTCCTTGAACAGCGACAGGATCATCATGAGCACCTTGAAGCCGTCCGAGAACGTGGACAGCTTCGACTCGCTGCCCTCGGGGCGGTCGCGGTAGTCGATGGGCACCTCGGCGATGCGCCAGCGCTTGTCCACCGCGTGGATGGACAGCTCCGTCTCGATCTCGAAGCCGGGGGACAGCACCGGCATGGTCTTGGCGAACACCTTGTTGTAGGCGCGGTAGCCCGTCATGACGTCGGAAAACTCGAACCCGTAGATGGCCTTGATGAGGAAGCGCACCAGGTCGTTGCCGAAGCCGTGGAACGCGCGGTCGTTCTCCTCGCCGTACGTGCCGTTGGACAGGCGGTCGCCCACCACCATGTCGGCCTCGTCGGCGGCCAGCGGCGCCACCAGGTCGGGGCCGGCCTCGGCGGGGTAGGTGTCGTCGCCGTCCACCATGAGGTAGTAGTCGGCGTCGATGTCGCGCATCATCTGGCGCACGACGTTGCCCTTGCCCTGGCGCCGCTCCACCTTCACGGTGGCGCCGTGCGCCCGCGCGATGTCGCCCGTGCCGTCCGACGAGTTGTTGTCGTACACGTACACGTCGGCCTCGGGCATGACGCGGCGGAAGTCGTCGACCACCTTGCCGATGGTGACGGCCTCGTTGTAGCAGGGTATGATGACGGCCACGCCGCACCCGCGGCGTACGGCTTCGATGTCTGAAGTCACCGATTGCTCCTTCTTAATTGGTAAGCGCCTCGAGCCTTCGCCCGATGCAACAAGTCAGGTGCACAAAGATATTCGTCATGCTACTCGAATCCGCCCTGCTGCGCTAGAGATATGTGTTCGTTTCCGCAGGATATGCGTGCATGTTGCGGGGTTTGTTGTGCGGCGCGCCCGCGCGGTGCGATAATCGAGCGGTTATGCATTGGCCGGTTTTGCGCCCTCGCGCTTGTGACGCGCGCCCCTGCCGGCTGCCGGGCCGCATGCCTGGCTGTATCTTTCGAAAGGATTTTCGCGTGAAGAAGCTTATCGCGCAGTTCATGAAATTCGGCGTCGTCGGCGTCATCGCGTTTGTCATCGACTACGGCCTGCTGGTGGTGCTCACGGAACTGTTCGGGGTAAATTACCTGGTCAGCGCCACTATTTCGTTCACGGTTTCCGTGATTTTCAACTACTGCGCCTCCATGCGCTACGTGTTCACGCACAAAGAGGGCATGAGCCGCACGCGCGAGTTCGTCATATTCGTGGTGCTGTCGGTCATCGGACTGCTTATCAACAACGGTTGCATGTGGGCCGGCGTGGAGCTGCTTGGCGTGCACTACCTTATTACGAAGATCTTCGCCACGGCGGTTGTTATGGTGTGGAACTTCGTGACGCGCAAGATTTTCCTCGACGGCGGCGACGCGCAGGCCGCATAGCGCGGCGCGATGGGCCGCTAGCGGGTCGCGCTGGCGTTGCTTTCGCGGCAGGCCGGCGGGGCGCGCGGCATGCCGCGAAAGGCGGCTGGCGGGTCGCGTGGCGAGCAGGCGATGCTTTTCGAAGGCCATCCCGCCTCTGCGGGGCGAAGGCTTGAACGTGGCCGCCCCGTATTTGCGCTCTTCGCGAAGGCCTTGTCGCACACCGCGGCGGCGCGGCTGCGGAATTCCCGTAAACGAAACGAACCCGCCTGACAAGGTGTCGGGCGGGTTCGGTACAATGCAAATGGTGCCCTAGGCAGGGTTCGAACCTGTGGCCTTCTGCTCCGGAGGCAGACGCTCTATCCAACTGAGCTACTAGGGCATGTGCAAGAATTATACGCCAACATGGGCAAAATCAACCCAAAAGAATTGAGTGTGAACGCATGTCCGAAATCATCACGATCGAACGCATGGGCTACGGTGCCGAGGCGGTTGGCCACCTGGCAAGCGGCAAAACGGTGTTCGTCGAAGGCGGCGCGCCGGGAGACGTGGCAAGCATCGACGTGGTGGAGGAAAAGCCGTCGTTCGCCCGCGCACGCATCGGCAAAATCGAGCAGCCGGGCGCGGCGCGCGTGGCGCCGAAGTGGGCCGAGCCCGCGGCGTTGGGTGCCGCCCCGTGGCAGCACCTTGCCTACGATGCGCAGCTTGAGGCCAAGCGCGCCAACGTGGTGGCCGCGCTTTCGCGCACGGGCGGTTTCGGGGAGCGCGCGGACGAGCTGGTGGCGTCGTGCTTGCCCTCCAAACGCCAGTGGGGGTATCGCAACAAGATAGAACTCGGCGCGCAGTGGGATGCGAAAGGCACGTTTAACCTGGGGTTCCATCAGGAAGGCGACCCGAACGTGCAGCAGGCGCTGGCTTGCCCCTTGGCGCATGACGCCATCGCGAAGGCGCCGAAGGCCCTGCGCGGTGCGCTGCGCTTTTTGCAGGGCAGCGACGATCTGGGCATCTTCCGCGTGGGCGTGCGCACCAGCGTGCGCACTCGCGAGACGGAGGTTGCGCTGTGGACGCGCCCGTCGGGCTTTCCGCGCGCGGCCGCGGCCAAGATGCTGAAAAGCTCGCTGAAGGCCACCAGCGTGGTGCGCGTCATCGCCGATCCGGGTAAGGCGCGCAAAATCAAGGGCCTGGAAGTGCTTGACGGCAAGGGAATCTGGACCGAGCAGCTTTGCGGTGCGCGCTACGTGGCGCACGCGCCGTCGTTTTTCCAGGTGAACACGGCCCAGGCGGAGAAGCTGGTTGAGCAGGCCGTTTTGGCGCTGGGCGGCAGCATCGGCGATGCGGGCCCCGCCGGCCTTGACGGCATGCTGGTGGCCGACCTGTACGCGGGCTGCGGCACGTTCGGCGTGGCACTGGCGCGCGCCGGTGCGGACGTGATTGCCGTGGAGTCGGCGGCGTCTTCCGTGCGCGACCTGCGCCGCAACGCCGATGAGAACAGCGTGGACATCGACGTCATCGGCGGCGACGCCGCGCGCGAGTTGCCCCAGCTGGGCGGCCTGGACGCGTTGGTGGTGGACCCGCCGCGCGCCGGCCTTGCCGACGGCGTGCCGGCCGACATCGCCGCCGCCCGCCCCAGCCGCGTGGTGTACGTCAGCTGCAACCCCGCCACGTGGGCGCGCGACGTGCGCCGTTTCGAGGACGTGGGCTACCGCCTCGAGCGCGTGCAACCCGTCGACCTGTTTCCGCAAACGTACCACGTAGAACTCGTCAGCTGCTTCGTTCGCTGCTAGAGAGCGCTTCCATTCGCCGTTTCTTCGCTTCGCACGGCGAAAGGTGCAGGATTTCGAACTTTCCGTAACTTGCGCGTGAGTGTTGGGATTTGCTGGAAACTGCCACAATTGTTGTAGGATTTCGTTGGGACGCGGACGCGGCCATCCCGCTTTCCTCGTGTTGGCTTCTTCTGACGATTTTATATGCGCAATCGCAGATTGTGTTGAACCTTCGCCTAGACAATAAGCCTGTTTGATGTCTGGCTGTGGGCTGAAAGACGGTTCTGAAAAAGATAAGCTAGAGGTCGTAAACGGGCATTGAGTCCGAGGAGCTCGGTTCCTATAATTGATTAAATTGCGTAACGAATGGTGACGCTCCAATGAGGGCAATCTTTGTGCGCAACTAGAAGGGCGGCGTGGACAAGTCGCTTGCTGTTGACGAGATAGCGCTCTCGCTCGAGCGCTTGGATATTCACGAGTTTCTACCGTCTCGACGGCTAGGACAGCACGCTGCACACGACGCGTGAGGTGGACGGGGCAGAGGTTGCATGGTCGATGTGTCCGGCGCTCTCGCTGAGCCTCTCGTGCGTGGATGTTGCGCGGCCGCTGCTAATGGGCGGGGATTGCCCATGCGATGAATAGCTGGTGAGGTGGCCGTCATGCTGTCGCATTTCGAGACGTTTGCAGGGGATGCCGGCGTGTCGGTGATCGACATCGACAGGCGCGGCGAGGCCGCCAAGGTGGCATGGGGTGGCCGACGCCGAGCGCGAGGCGACGGTGCTCGTGCTCGAGTGAAACAGGGCGACTGGTTGATTTATAAAAAAGAGGCAATGCTGCGGCGAATATGCTCGAGAAACATGCCATCGGCTGTGCGGCCGAGGAGCAAAAGATCGAACGGGCCGTCTGCTTGTCGTCGGCCAACGATAGGCGACGGCGCGGCACTGCTGCTGTTGCTGACCGTGGCCGACAAGCGGGCGCTCAAGCCGATGTCGGCCTATCGTGAAATCACGATAGCGGCGATAATCCACGAGTGGGTGTGCCAGAACCTAGAGGAGGGATGGGAAGATGAGCAAGGGATATCTGAAGGGCCAATCCCCCCATGGGCGGCATCATGTGGACGGGCGACCTGGCGGGGCGTGACGTAGGCCACACGGCCGCCAAGTCGTTCATTGACGGACATCGTCACGAGGGTTGGACGCTGCCGATTTACGATGTGGTGGCCAAACTCACCGCCGAGATTGACTGTGAGCTCTCCGAGATGCCCGCGATAGTCGCCTACATCTACAACCTCGAGCACGCGGCGCCGATGCTGTTCGTCGGCGAGAACCCCGTGAGTGGGTCGTACGTAGTCGGCACGACCTGCACGCGCGGGCGCATGCCATCCCCGGCCCGTACAAGGCAGAGGACGGCAAGCTGGTCCGCACCGATGCGCCCGAGTAGTAGCATGGCAAGACATGATTGAGAGGTGGTGGCATGGCCGTGGATGAGCAGACCGAACTGGCCGCAAGCGGTTCTGTCTTCGATCTTGCTGCGCAGAGCGCCGAATACGAGCCGCTGTCGTACTACGGCGGCGCGAAGGATTGTGGGGATGCAATCGATATCGAATATATTTCGGACGTGCACCTGCTGCATCATGTGAAGTATTACGGTGAAGACCTGCGCAAGGCCATCAACGGGGCGGCGGGGACCCTTGCGGAATCCCACGCCGAACCGAAGTTCGTCTTGCATCGTGGCTGGATTGCGCCGAAGTCATTTTTCTTGGGCGATGTCTCGTCCGACAAGGAGGTGACCGTCGAGTTCTACAGGCGTTATCGGCTGAACGTGATGTACCGCGAATACCGACGATTCAGGGCCGAACTGGCGAAAAAATACGGATACGGCCGCAAGTCGATGCGCTGGCGGTTGAACGCCGAGCGCAGTCTCAAGAGTCTTGACGGGCATATTGCAGCGAAGGAGGCCGAGTTCAAGCGGCTAAAGGCCAAGGTTGACGAGTACTTGAGCTACAATCGCGTCATTGCACCGAAGGGCAACGCTGATCGCATCAAGGCGTACCTCGCGAGCGACTACTATAAGAAGCGTGAGCAAAAGGATGGGCTGCCATACTCCGCGAGAGAGAGGATTCTGGACGCCGCAGCCGCCAAGGACGAGGTGTGCCGGCTTGAGTTTGTCAAGGCTGATCTCGAGCGCCGGCTCGAAGACGAGAGGTTCGAGTCCCATATGGCGTTCACCGAGACTGAACGTCCGTACGATTCGCGTGGCTTCAGGACGTATTTGATACGGAGGTACGATAACTGGTGCAACATGCAGAAGGGCGGACACTATCGTCCGCATGAACATCTTGGAATCGTGATTCTCGGCAATCACGAATATGTCGGTTTCCCCGACGTCGACTCCGCTGTCGCGTTTTACAAGGAGAGGCTCGAGCCCATGGGCTACACCGTCCTGCAGAACGAGTACGTGGAGGATGACAGATGCGTCATCTATGGCGGGACGGGCTTCGCGGTGCTCAACGAATGCTACAACGCGGGTAATCTCGTGTGCTGCGACGCGATGATGGTCGACCGCGAGCTCTTCGTGAAGGTCAAGCAGGGTGTACCCGGCGCTGAGGACGATCTTGAGGCGGCCAAGGCCCGTGCGAGGGCGTACGAGGCTGAGCAGAGTCGACTCTTCGTGGCGGGTTACGAGGCAGCGCGTGAGCATGCGCGTGAGACGGATAAATGCTTTGTATGTGCCACACACTACCCCGTGGAGGGCTGCCTCGGGCGCCTTGACAGGGATGCTGTCTACTTCTCGGGGCACACGCATCAGAACAGGTACGTTAGGAAAGAGAATGTGATTCTTTACGCCGACAATCAGGTTGGCTGCCACAAGAGGGGTGGCTTCGATCCCGAGCGGGACATGCGCTTCAGGACGGCTACTGCAGGCTGCGTGAGAAACCCCTATGCCGATCTTGTAGACGGCTGCTACCCGACGACGCCCGCCGAGTACTCCAGTTTCTACCGGTTCATCGGCGAGTACGTGGGCACGGGCAAAATGATTCGCAAAAGCTGCAAGAAGAACGAGATGTACGTTATCAAGTCGTATGGCTACTACGGGTTCTTCCTCGTGAGCGACAAGGGCATCTCTATCGCCAACGGCGGTAAGACGAAGAAGGTCGCCCTGAGTGGGAGCATTGATTGGGTCTGCGACAACTTCGACATCGTCGTGGCCAAGTACCTCGCCGCGCTTGAGCCGCTGCGGGAGAGGCAAGAGCAGGTCTCGCGCGAGCTGAAGCGGCTTGGATTCTATGGAACTATCCACGGTCTCATCGTGGACGTGAATTTCGATCACCACATCATGGTGAATCCCGCCGACGGCTCGCTGGCGTTCTACTCTTCGCCTTCGTATGGGTTGGTCGACCAGCTTGCGTCCTTCCCGAAGCTGCTCGAGAGCGTGAAACAGGGATGTCTCTTGTACGGTAACGAGCTCGTCGCGGCGAGCGTCGAGGAGAGATGCGATGCCGCGCTTGCAAAGTACGATGTCGACGTGCTTGCGCCGTCCCCGTTGGGGATGCTGGCCCCGGTGGACGCCGAGGGCATTGAGGCTCTCGAGCGAGCCGAGATGATAAAGGTCGACCTCAAGCATGGAGCCTACAAGCTGTCCCGCAACGTCGCACCTTTGCAACGGCTGTTCTCGGGACACGTGCTGCGTGACTTCGATCCGCGTTTGGCTGAGGTCGACGACGAGAGTACTCCGCGCAGGAAGAGGTCGATGCTCGGTCGTGCGTTTGTCGACGAGTTCGGCACGGAACACCTCATCGTTGAGGATGACCTCGGTGAGGTTATTACTGCGCTCAGCGAGGACGGCAGGCGGATGAGAGTTACGGTGCTGGCGCTGAGGAGGCTGGTGCGAGGAGGTGGTCGCTGGGTGACGAAGACCCTCGATGCAACGCTCGCAGCCTATGCAGACAAGTCCCTGCCGAAGCCGTGGGGTGATGCCTTATCACGGATGAAGCCCAAGGTGCTCGACGCGAGTAAGTGATTCGCGTCGGTCCCGACTCGGGCAATCCCCCACAAGGGGAAAAGGCCGTTTTCTGTGCCTGCGAAATCGTTAGAACGCTCATATGCGAGAGGCGGTGATGGTGAAGGAGGTAGGGCTTGCTAGGCGCGTGATCTACATATGCGTCTAGACCAAGCTGCAGGTTGAGCGGGACGAGCTGATAGCCGTTTAGCGCTTTAGGTTTGAGGGGCCTGCCGAGGCTCACGGCGTGCGCGTCGGACAAGGATGTCCAGGGACGTCCGCAGCTCCACAAGATGATGAAGAGGCTCACATGATCTCCAACAGGGACTCGAGGCACTAGCGTGTCGTTGCAAGCGTGACGTTCAGGTACTTCGCCCGCATTGTCGGGCGAAGCGCTGCTTGACAATGCCGATGGCCTCCGAGGTGGGACGCGTCATGTAGAACTTGTTTGCTGCTAACGGCTGCATTCATTCGCCGCTTCTTCACTTCGCGCGACGAAAGGTGCAGGATTTCGAACTTTCCGTAGCTTGCGCGTGAGTGTTGGGGTGCAAGCGGATTCAGAAAGTTCGAAATCTTGTACCAAACGTCCCAATTCGGCTCGAAAACGAAGAAGAAAGGCCCGGAAAGTTCGAAATCCTGCACGCTTTCTGCGCGTTCGCTTGTGCCGCAGCTCCGTTTGGCAGCTTGGCGTACGCTTGCGCTGTCGGGGGCCTTCGCGCTCGCTTACGCCGCCCGCGTCGCCGCTGTGGCCTTCTTTCGCTGACCGGCTCGGTTTGTGGGTTCTACGGTTTTTCCGCGTCGGCGTTTTCAGGTTTGCGCACCTGCGCATGCCAAGCTGCTACACTGAATGTCGTGTGAAATTAGTTACCGTACGCCCGCCCTCGCGCGGGCGTTTTCGCGAAAGCGGGTCGGCGCATGCCGGCGCGCGCCAAGCAAGAAAGGGGAAGCCTCATGGCACTGTACACTCCCGCATATCAGCCGACGGGCGAGGAAATCGCCGTCATCAAAACCTCGAAGGGCACCATCCGCGTGCAGCTGGCGGGTAAGGACGCCCCCATCCACGTGGGCAACTTCGTTGAGCTGGCTCAGAAGGGCTTCTACGACAACCTGAAGTTCCACCGCTACGTCCCCGGCTTCGTCATCCAGGGCGGCTGCCCGAACACGCGCGACCTCACGCCTGAGGAAGTCATCGCGAAGGCGGGCAACCCGTTCGCCGGCCTGGGCACGGGCGGCCCGGGCTACTGCATCAAGCAGGAGTACACCACGAACCCGAACAACCATCACGCCGACGCCGCGCTGGCCATGGCTCGCAGCCAGAACCCCGATTCGGCCGGCTCTCAGTTCTACCTGTGCCTGGGCGCGCAGCCCATGCTCGACTCCGGCTACACTGTGTTCGGCCAGACCATTGAGGGCAAAGACGTCATCGCGCAGCTGCGCGTGGGCGATGTGATCGAAGGCATCGAAATCGAGAATGCCGCCGAATAGCGGCCGCACCTTGTACGTGCATTCGGTCGAGATAACGAAGGATCCAGATGAACAATCAGCTATTCCAGCAAGCCCGAAGCGCCTACGCGCAGAAGGATTATCAAGGCGCGCTTGAGGCGTACCAGCAGTGCTTGCAGGATGCAGCGAACCCTGTCGCCCCTGGTGAGGCGGGCCAGCTGCACCACCAGATCGGCAACTGCCTTGTGAAGCTGAAGGCGCCGAACGAGGCTATCCAGTCGTATACGCAGGCTATCGCCGACGAGGCTTACGATGCGCGCGGCGCGGTGCACTACAACCTGGGCATGGCTTATGCGGCGCTGCACGACTACGAAAACGCCGTGCAGAACTTCGAGGCCGCCGTGTCCGACGCCAAGTACGATTCGTCGTATAAGGCTTACACGGGCATGGGCAATGCGCTGCTGAAAATGGGCAAGTCCGCCGAGGCCGGCATGGCGTTCCGCAACGCGGCGCTCGACGAGGCCAACCCCGATCCCACGAAGGCGCTGCTGAACCTGGGCGTGTGCTTCATGGCGCTCAACCGTCCGGCCGACGCCGTGGCATCGTACGAAAGCGCGCTGCAGTTCGACATGCAGCCCACCATGCATAACCGCCTGTACGCGAACCTGGGCCAGGCCTATGTGGCCACGGGCCAGATGCAGAAGGCCGTGAACGCCTTCGAGCAGTCCATCGCCGACAAGACGTACTTCCTGTCCGATTCCGCCAGCGTTGACTACCAGCGCGCCATTGCGGCCGTTGCCCAGGGCACGTCCGAGATCACGCAGGTCATGGCGCCTGTTTCCGGTGCGGCACCCGCAGCGGCGGGCGCGGCGGACACGTCGGGCATCGATGTGCCGGCTGACGGTTCGGGCATGTACGCCGAGCAGGACCCTTACGGTACGCAGGCCCAGCCCAGCCCGTACTACTACACCGACCCGTACGGTCCGGAAGCGGCAGGCCAGTACGACACCGCAGCTGCCGACGACCGTTTCTTCAGCGCTTCCGACGAAGAGCTTGAGCAGTGGTCGCGCGGCGTGGCCAAGCAGGAGCGCAAGCGCAAGAACGTGGGCCTGAAGGTGCTCGTCGTCATCGTCTTGCTGGTGCTTGTGGCCTTCGGCGCCGGCGTGTTCATGTACACGCAGGGTTGGGGCTATCCCAGCCAGGACAGCGTGGTCACGCAGCTGTTCGCCGACCCCGATAACGCCTCTTCGCTGTATTCCGCCGAGGTCAGCGATTCTTCGGCCGCATCCATGACCGATGCGCTGGTGAAGGATTCCGCGCCTACCATCAACGCGGTGGAGAAAAGCATGACCGACTCCACGGCTTACGTCACCGCGTCTACCGAGGGCGGCGGGCAGATGCAGTACAAGGTGTCCATGGTGCGCGACATGATCGGTTGGAAAGTCAGCAACGTCGAGCTGTATTTCCCCAGCCAGAACTAGCGTGGGCGGCGCTTCGTTAGGTAGGGCGTGCGGCGGGTTTGCTTACCGGCCGGCTTTCGCTTAACGGCGTGCGCGCGGCTGTGCCAGTGCGCAAAACGCTCGATGCAGCGGCATTTCACTTGATGAACGTACGTTTTACGATTTACGGTAACCTGCGCCCGCAAGGGCGCTTGGGATAAACAGATGGAAGAAAGGTATTGAACATGGCTATCCAGAAGACCTACAGCATGATCAAGCCCGACGGTGTGCGCAACGGCCACATCGGCGAGATCGTCAACCGCTTCGAGCGCGCCGGCCTGACCGTCGAGCGCATGGAGCTGGGCATGGTGACGCTTGACCAGGCCA
Organism: Senegalimassilia faecalis; assembly: GCF_004135645.1. Lineage (NCBI taxonomy): Bacteria > Bacillati > Actinomycetota > Coriobacteriia > Coriobacteriales > Coriobacteriaceae > Senegalimassilia > Senegalimassilia faecalis. The sequence continues at coordinate 2,169,299 of NZ_SDPW01000001.1, read as the reverse complement.
AGGCCAATTACGCCGAGCACGAGGGCAAGCCGTTCTACGACGGCCTGATCTCCTACATCACGTCCGGCCCGGTCGTGAAGATGGTCATCTCCGGCGAGGGCGCTGTTGCCAAGGTGCGCACGCTCATGGGTGCCACTAATCCGGCGGAAGCGGCCCCCGGCACGATTCGCGGCGATTTCGGCCTGATTATGGACGAGAATGTGATTCACGGCTCCGATTCCCCGGAGTCCGCTGAGCGCGAAATCGGCATCTTCTTTGCGTAAGTCTTAAAGGGACTTCTTTGTGAGCAAAGCCTCCTGTTCGCTTGGCGGGCAGGGGGCTTTTCGTTTTGCTTGCGGGCATGCTGCTGCGGCAACGGTGGGTCGCGCGGCATCAGGTCCGCATTCCCTGAAAAGTATTGGAGCTACAAGCATTCGCTTAAGACGAGAAACGGATGAAAGCATGCTCTATCGAGTTTTCGGCGCCAGCGAGCTTCCCGCCCTGGTGTCGGCATTCATGGAAAGCTACGAGGTTGTGGCTCCCGTGAAGCGCGATGCGCATTATTCGTTCGAGCCCATCTCCTCGCCTGAGGAAATGGACCTTGCTTACGACACCACGCTCGCATCGCCCAAACGCTACTTCTTGCCGCCGCGAGAGACGCTTATGCGCTATGACGCGGCAGAAAACGAGGTGGCTGACTTCACCGAAGAGGTTACCCCGCGCGTCATTTTCGGTGCGCACGCGTGCGACATCAACGCAATCAACAGGCTTGACCTGGTGTTTCGCGATGGTCGCTACCCTGACCCGTACTATAAGGCGCGCCGCGAGGCCACCATTATCGTGGGCGTGTCGTGCACGCCCGACGCCGATTGCTTCTGCAACCTGTGGGATGCCGACGAAGCGCGCTTTGGCTATGATTTGTTCCTGCACAGGTTGGGCGACAAATTCCTGGTCAGCATTTCAAGCGTGGAAGCGGCCAACATTTTAGAATCTGCCGTTGACCTGCGCGACGCTACCGACGAGGACCGCATCGAGTTCCGCCATGCTACGCGTGCGCGCCAGGCTGCGTTCAACCCTGACATCCCCGAGATTCAAGACGTGGCCATGCTCATGGACGCGTTTCATTCCGATCCGTTCTGGGAAGAGTTTGGCAACCGCTGCTTGGCCTGCAACGCGTGCGCCGCGGTGTGCCCGACGTGCTTCTGCTTCGACATCCAGGACGTGCTTGATCCCAACGGGCAGGCGGGCGAGCGCCAGCGCGTGTGGGATGCGTGCACATCACCGCAGTTCGCCATGGTGGCCGGTGGTCACAACTTCCGCCCCACGGGGCGCGAGCGCGTGCGTCATCGCATGTACCACAAGCTCAACGGTTTTCTGGCCACGTACGACCGCATGCTGTGCGTGGGGTGCGGCCGCTGCGTGAAAGCGTGCAAGGCCGACATCAACCCCATCCGCGTGCTGGAGTTTTTCGAGAAGAAGGGGGCGGAAGGTGCCTGCTAACACCGATTTCGAACCTGTGCATATCTCGCCGTACCACGACGGGCCGGCGCCCATGACCGGCGCGGAAATGATGGCGGCGAACCCGTACCGCCCGTGGCCGGCGCGCATCACGTCCATCACCGAGTTGACCGCAACGGAGAAGCTGTTCGAGTTTCGCCTGATCGATGAGCGCATTCGCGAGGCGTTTCGTCATGAGCCGGGCCAGTTCGTGGAGCTGTCCATCTTCGGCGTGGGCGAGGCGCCCATCTCCATTTCGTCAAGCCCGTCCAAGCGCGGCTTCATCGAGCTGTGCGTGCGCCGCGCAGGCCGCTTCACCGAGGTGCTGCACCAGATGCAGTGCGGCGATATCGTGGGCATCCGCGGGCCGTTCGGCCGCGGCTTCCCGTTCGAGGACATGAAGGGCCACGACATCCTGCTGGTTGCCGGTGGCCTGGGCATCGCGCCGTTGCGCAGCCTCATCAACAACATCCACGACGAGCGCAGCGACTTCGGCAAAGTCACCATCATTTACGGGTCGAAAAACCCCTCCGAGGTGATGTTCCGCAACCAGTTCGAGATGTGGCGCCACCGCAAGGACTTCGACCTGTACCTGACCGTCGACAACCCAGACGACACGTGGGATGGCGAGGTTGGCCTGGTCACGAAGCCGTTCGAGCATCTGGAGATCAGCCCGGCGAACACGTTCGGCGCCGTGTGCGGCCCGCCGGTGATGTACCGGTTCGTCGTGGCCGAGATGCGCAAGAAGGGCATCAGCTACGACCACATCTACATGAGCTTCGAGCGGCAGATGAAGTGCGGAATGGGCAAGTGCGGGCACTGCCAGATCGGCCATCAGTATTGCTGCATCGACGGGCCCGTGTTCAATTATTGGGAAGCGAAGAACATCCAGGGGTCGATGTAGATGGGAGGTTCGAACATGCGAAGCGTTGACGAAGAGCGCAAGGAGCGCGTCCTGCCGCGCGTTGTGGTGATCGGGCTTGCCAGCTGCTTTGGCTGTCAGCTGCAGATCACGAACGTCGAGGCGTACCTGACCGATGTGCTGGGGCAGATTGACCTGCGGTATTGGCAGCTTGCGTCAAGCGACCCCATGCCGGAGGAGTTCGACGTTGCAGTGGTCGAAGGCGCCGTGACCACCGAGGAGTCCGAGGCGTGCGTGCGCCAGCTGCGCGAGCGCGCGAAGTGCGTGATCGTCCTGGGCGCGTGCGCGGCTACGGCGGGCATCCCCGGCATTGCGGCGCGCAACTTCTTCGCGCGTCCGGGCCAGGTGTACAAGGACGTGCCGGCGGCGTGTGGCTCCATGGTGGTACCGCGCCCGGTTTCGGCCGTGGTGGACGTGGACTTCACCGTGCGGTGCTGCCCGGTTGACACCATGGATTTCGTGGACGTGCTGCAGCGCGCGCTGTACGGGTCGAACAAGCTGGAGCATACGGGCACCATGTGCGGTGACTGCAAGCGCAACGGCACGGACTGCTTCTTCGAGTCCGGGCAGCTGTGCCTGGGCCTGGTCACCGTGGCCGGGTGCGGCGCGAAATGCGTGAATCTGGGCCGTGCGTGCAATGGGTGCCGCGGGCTTTCGCCTGATGCAAACCTGGACGCTGCACGCGCCGCGTGCGTGCGCGCCGGCATCGAACCGGGCGACCTTGACGAGGCGCTGCAGCTGTTCAACCAGGTCAACCCCGTATGTGATGGCCGCGAATAAGGGAGAGCTATGAGTAAAACCGCTATTTCGGTCGACCATATCGCCCGCGTCGAGGGCCATGGCAACGTGCATCTGACCATCGAAGGCGGCCAGGTTGTCACGTGCGAGATGAACGTGGTGGAGCCGGCGCGCCTGTTCGAGTCCATGGTGGTGGGCCGCAAGTTCGCCGACGTGCCTTACATTGCCAGCCGCGTGTGCGGCATCTGCTCGGCAAGCCACGTGATTACCGACATTCTGGCCATCGAGCGCGTGTTCGGCGTGGAAGTGACCGACCGCACGCGCGCGCTGCGCGAGCTTTTGGTGTACGGCAGCTACCTGCAAAACCATGCGTCGCACCTGTTCGTGTTCGCGGCGCCGGACTTTTTGGACATGGCAAGCGTGTTCCCCTTGGCGCAGGCGAACCCGGCGCTGTTCGATAGCGCGCTGGGCTTGAAGGCACTGGGCAATCAGTTGTGCAACCTGGTGGGCGGGCGTTCCATCCACCCCATCACCGCGGTGGTGGGCGGCTTCACGCACGAGCCCACGCGCGACGAGTACCTGGCCATGGCCGACAAGCTGGACGCCGAGCGCGAGTTCGCGCGCCAGGTGGTCGATCTGTTCCGCAGCTTCACCGTGCCGGCCATCGCCACGCAGGGTGACATGCTGGCCATGGTTGCCGACGGGCGCTACCCGGTGTGCGACTCGCGCGATGCGCGGTTTTTGGGCGCGGGCGTGACGTTCGACGCCGATGAGGCTGCGGGCGCGGCTGGCCAGATCGAGGAGTACGAGGTGTCGCATTCGGCGGCGCTGTTCGCGCGCTGCCGCCAAACGGCCACGCCGTATTTCACGGGCGCGCTGGCGCGCATCAACGCGTCGTGGGGCGCGTTGTCGCAGGAGGCGAAGGTGGCGGCGGCTAAGGCCGGCCTGCGCCCGCCCGAGCGCAACCCGTATCTGAACAACGTGGCTCAGGCGGTTGAGGTGCTTGACGCGCTGGCGCGTTGCGCTGAGCTGTGCCGCCGCTTGGCCGAGCCCGACGGCGAGTTTGCGGGCGACAGCCAGCCGGTGGCGTTCGGGGTGCGTGCTGGCAAGGGCACGGGCTTCACGGAGGCGCCGCGCGGCGCGCTGTTCCACGAGCTGGAGCTTGATGAGACCGGGCGCGTGGTGCATGCCGCCATCATGACGCCCACGGCGCAGAATTGCGCGAACCTGGAGGCCGACATGCGCGTGCTTGCCGAGAAGCTGGTGGCCGATGGTGCCGAAAAGCCCGAGGTCCAGCTTGAGGTCGAGAAACTCGTGCGCGCCTACGACCCCTGCTTTAGCTGCAGCGTGCATTAGCTTGCGTTGACATAACCGGGCGTGTAGCCCAGCGATACGAGGCACCCCTCGCGACAACAGTCGCGAGGGGTGCTTTTGTGTTGTGGGGAGGGTTGCGGTCGGGCTGTGCCGCCCGCCCGCTTCCGGGCTGCGTGCTTCGAAGTGTCGCGATGTGCGTAGGTGGGGGCGCGTTGCCGGCAGGGCCAGCGCACCACGGTGGTAAAACCTCAGGTCGCGGATTACCGGTTTTGGCTGCATGCTGCCGCATGCCATCCAACCTACGCACTTGGCGATAGATTGAGTGGTGGGCGGTTTCGCTGATGTGCGTTTGGACGCGCGCATAGCCTTTGCCTCATTGGCGTGTCCGGCGAATTTTGCTCTGGTTGCCATTGTGAATCGCCTGTTTGGGTTTGCGTTTGGGGTGCGGGGTGGGCCTTGCTATACTGGCTTGGACTGCAAGGGGGAATGCGTGTTCAGCGATTTTGCTATTTGGTACTTGTTCTTGGCGGGCACGGCTGCCGGGGCGTTTTTGTGGGCTGCAGCTATCGACATCCGCGGCGCGCACGTACTTGCGCGGAACAGCGTGCCGTTTCGGTCGCGGGCGGGATTTCATGGCTGCACGGTGCTGCTTGCTTTTGCGGCGCTGATGCTGTTCCTTGACCTGGGAAATCCTTACGACATCTTGTACTTGTTCGAGAATCCACTGCGTTCGGTTATGTCCGTGGGCGCCTGGCTATTGATGCTTTGCCTGGTCGTTTCGGTTGCGGTTTCGGCGTTGCTGTTGCTTGGACGGTCGGCGACGGGCTTGTTTCGGGTGCTTGAACTTGCGGGCGTGGTGTTTGGCGCGGGTGTTATGACGTATACCGGCGTGTTGCTTTCGTCTATGGTGTCAATCGATTTTTGGAACACGCCTTGGCTTGTGCTTCTGTTTGTTGCTTCGGCTGTTAGCTGCGGGGCAGCGCTTGTCGAGGCGTTGTCGTTTGTGCTGGTGGGAAGCTCCCGCGGGCTGCGCGACTTGGCACGCGCAGCGGGCACCTCGCGCGCAGTTGAGTTTGCTGCGCTTGCGGTGTTCTTGCTTTCTCGCTGGTTTGCGGGTGGTGCCGCTCAATCGTCGTGCGCAACGTTGTTTGCGGGCGATCTGGCCGGGTTGTTTTGGGGCGGCCTTGTGTTGTGCGGGTTCGCGGCGCCGCTTGCGTGCGACATGGCGAATCGGCTGGTGCGCGTGCCTGTGCTGCGCCTTGCGGGCGCGGTCTCTACGCTTGCGGGCGGCGTGTGCCTGCGATATTGCGTGGTGCTTGCGGCGGCGTATTCCGCCATTACGGTCAATGTGACATAATAGGCTAGTTCAATAGGTAAAGCGGGGCGCTTGTTTGATGCCCTGCACGACGAAGCGAGGCGCAGCATGGTGGCATCAACGCACACGCAGCAATCAAGCGCGTTGCCCCTGGTGGCAGACAAAAGCCTTATCACCATCGACGAGGAAAGCGGTGTACCCATTTGGATGCAGCTGCGCAACCGCTTGGTGTATCTGGTGGTGTCCGGCACGTTTCCGGCGGGTGCAAAGCTGCCCACGGTGCGTGATTTGTCGTCGACGCTGCAGGTGAACTACAACACGGTCAGCAAGGTGTATCGCGATATCGAGAAGGACGGCTATGTCATCACCCGCCGCGGCAAAGGCACGTTCGTTGCGGAAATCAATTCGGATGGCTATGAGGCTGCTGATGCAAAAGCGGCTATAGACCTGCTGATAGATAAGTTTTTCGAGCAATGCAAGGAGTTGGGCTTGAACGAAGCCGATGCCGCCGAGGCGGTGGCGAAGCGAGCAGGGGGGATGTTCGTATGAGGAAATCGCGAAAGATGCGCGCGCGTCGCGGGGTCGAACGGAGCGAGACGGTATTTGCCGACACGCCGCATGAGTCGCCCGACAACATCGTCACGGAAAAAGATGCCAGCCGCGCGGGAGTGTACGGGTTCGCGCTGTTGATGTTTGGGGTGGGCTTCGGGTTGGTGTTTGCCGTTACGTTTCCGCTGTTGAGCGTGTTCACGGTGCTGGCGTCTGCGGCTGCGGGCGTTGCCGTGGCGTCGACGGTGCGCGTTGCGGCTCAGTGGGAGCACGTGGCATTGTTACGCCTGGGACGCTTCCGTAAGGTTGCCGGCCCGGGCGTGTACGTGGTCGTTCCCTTTATCGATTCGGTTGCCATGCATATTGACAGGCGCACCATCACCACGGCGTTTTACGCCGAGCAGGCATTGACATCCGACCTGGTCAGCGTTGATGTTGACGCAATTCTATTCTGGATGGTGTTCGATTCTGAGAAGGCGTGCCTTGAGGTGGCGAACTTTCCGCAGGCTGTGCGCCGCGCAGCGCAAAACGCCGTGCGCGATGCAATTGGCCAGGTGACGCTGGCGGAGCTGTCCGTGCGTCGTCGACAGCTTGACCATGAGCTGCAGGAGTTTATGACGAACAAGTGCGAGGAGTGGGGCATCAGCGTCATATCGGTGGAAATTCGCAACATCAAGATTCCCCAGGCGCTGCAAGATTCGCTTGCGCGCGAGGCGCAGGCTGAACGCGAGCGCGATGCCCGCGTGCTTTTGGCCGATGTGGAGCGCGACATTTCTGAAATGTACGTTGAAGCGGCACGCGTGTACAACGAAGAACCCGGCGCTATGGAATTGCGCGCCATGAACCTTTCGTATGAAAGTGCCCGCGATGGCAAGGGCGTGCTGTTGGCGCCCAGCAGCCTGGCCGATGGCTTCGTGGACGTGGGGAAGACTTCGGGTAAGTAGCGCTTCGAGGTGCACCGTTTTTCGCGTTGTCGCAGAGATAAACAGGTTGCCAAAACCGGTTAATATCGGTGACCGCAAGCTAATGAATGCTTGATGCTTTCAAATTTTCCCAGGTAGTCACTATTCTTCAATAAAATACCCATTGAACTATTGAACTAGTTCAATAACAGAGTAATATACGGCTCGAAAGGTTGGCCAACCGTGGTATGCAATGGGGGAGCCTGCCGCGAGCCGCATGGACGCTGGTTGCAAACGGCGCAAACGGTGCAGCTGTGGTGGGGCTTTCGGACGAAAACCGAGGAGGAAAGATGACGGGAATGCAAGACGCAAGCCGAAGCCTTACCCGTAGGAACTTTCTCAAAGTCGGCGCGGCCGGGGCGGCGGGACTTGCCGCTGCCGGCGCGATGACCGGCTGCGATGCGTGGCTTGGCGCCGCGCCGCAGCAGGCCGCCGAAGAGAAAACCGTCTACACGCTGCATCAGTTCATGTGCACGGGCCGCTGCTCGTTGAAGTGCACGGTGCGCGACGGCCGCTTGGCCATGATCCAGCCCAACGACACGGTTGACCCGTACTATCGTCACGTGTGCATGAAGGGCATCTCCGAGATTCAGCATGTTTACAGCGACGAGCGCCTGCAAACGCCCATGCGCCGCGTGGGAAAGCGCGGCGACAACGAATTCGAGGCCATCAGCTGGGATGAAGCCATCAAGACGGTAGGCGACGAGCTGCGCAAGGCGTGGGGCAAATACGGCAAGCAGTCCGTGTACATGTCTGCGTCGAACGAACCGCGTTTCGGCTTTCTGCCGGCGCTTTTGGGCTGCGCCACCGGCGTGGAGCCCGGCATCGACCGTGGCACGGGCAACGGCTCGGCGCCGGCCATCGGCGGCGATGTGTTCGGCGGTGGCACGTGCGAATCGCGCGACTGGGTGAACACGAAGACGCTTATCGTGGCGGGCGCGAACCTGCTGGAGTCGTCCATGATGCAGTCGAACACGTTCCTGGACGCAAAGAAGGCCGGTTGCGACATCATCGTGCTTGACCCGCATTTCTCCACCACGGCCAGCAAGGCCAGCCAGTGGATTCCCATTCAGCCGGGCACCGATGCGGCGTTCTACCTGGGCATGACCAGCTACATCCTGGACAACAAGCTCTACGACGAAGCGTACATGCGCGAGCACACGTCGTTCCCATTTTTGCTGGACGAGGCAACGGGCAAGCTGCTGCGTACCGGGGCGCCGTGGGGCACCGACGAGGAAACCGGCGAGCCGGTCGACCCGGGCGATTTCCTGGTGTGGGATGGCGCTGCGGATGCCGCCGTGCCGTACGCTGAAGCGGTTGCGACGGCCGCGCTTGAGGGAACATACGAGGTCAACGGCGCAAAAGTCATCACTGTGCTTGAAAGCCTGAAGCGCAACCAGAAGCCCTTCACGTGTGAATGGGCCGAGGGCGTCACCGGCGTGCCGACGGAAACCATTCAGGAAGTGGCGCGCAAATACGCCACGGCGGGCCCGGCGTTTCTGGCGTTCGGCCAGGGCGGTTCGGACAAGTATTCCAACCCCGACATCATCGGCCATGCCGGCATGGTGCTGACGGCGCTGACGGGCAACATCGGCAAGCCTGGTTGCGGCATCGGGCACACCATCGGCGGCGCCGGCTATAGCGTGGCGCTGGGCGAGTGGAAGCTTCCCGAGCAGTTTAAGCCTGCTGAGCTGGATGTTCGCGCCGATCGCTTCCCTAACGACAACGGTGGCGTGCACGTGATCATCTCGCTGGGCAACACGTTCCAGCAGTATTGGGCGAACATGAACAAAACGCGCGAGTGGATCGATTCGCTGGACTTCATCGTGCACATCGGCATGTACTACGAGGACACGGTGCGCTATGCCGACATCGTGCTGCCCGTGTGCAGCAAGTTCGAGGACACCGTGGAGCACTCCATCGTGCGCAGCGACTACAACCACGTGAACCTGCAGACAAAGTGCATTGATCCCTTGTTCGATAGTAAGCCCGATTTCGACGTGATGCGCCTGATCGCCGAGGAGATGGGCGTGGGCGATTACCTGCCGAAAACGGCCGAAGAGCTGGTGCGCTACCAGATCGAGCACTCCGAGGACCTGGCTGAACAGGGCATTACGTTGGATGCTCTGGTGAAAAACCACGGCAGCATCAAGATGGCTGGCACCGACGAGCCGCGCCGCGCGTATACCGACCAGGTATTCGAAACGCCCACCACGCGCATCGAGCCGTACTACGAGGCGTGGACGGCGTGCGACCAGGCGTGGCCGACGTGGGAAGAGAACAACGAGGCGTACGCGGGCAACCCGCTTGCCGACAAGTACCCGCTGCAGTTCACGCAGACGCGTACGCGCTTCTCGAACCATTCGCACTTCAAGGCGGCGAAATGGCTGCAGCAATTCGCCAAGCCCACGCTTGAGCTGAACCCGGTTGACATGGAAGCGCGCGGCATCGCCGACGGCGACCTGGTGGAGGCGTTCAACGACCGCGGGTCGTTCAAGTGCACGGCCCGCGCGAACAACGCCATTCGTCCCGGGTCAAGCCGCACGTGGGAGGCTGGCTGGAGCAAGTACATCGAGGAGGGCAACACGCAAAACGTTACGAACGACCACGTGAATCCGCGCGACGCCTTCCTGCCCACCGGCGCGCCCATTCCGTTCAACGACACGCTCATCGAAGTGAAGAAAGCGTAGGTGATATGCCATGACCAAACTTGCTATAGGAATCAACCTTGACCGCTGCATCGGCTGCCACACCTGCGCAAACGCGTGCAAGATGCAGAACAACGTGCCCGACGGCATGCTGTGGAACCGCGTGCTGACCGAGGGTTGCGACGCCATCGATGGCGCGGTGGGCACGTATCCGGACCTGTCGCGCACGTACGTGCCGCTGGCTTGCCAACATTGCGAGAATCCCGCGTGCATGAAGGTGTGCCCGACGGGCGCCACGTACAAAGACGATGCGGGCCGCGTGGAAATCGAGTACGACCGCTGCATCGGCTGCCGCATGTGCATGGCAGCCTGTCCGTTCAACGCGCGCGTGTTCAACTGGGAAGATCCCCAGCGCGATGGCGGTTTCAACTGGGGCGATGCGCGCGTTCCCGTGCGCACGCGCGGCGTGATGGAGAAGTGCACGCTGTGCCGCGAGCGCACCGACGAGGGCGAGGCGCCCATGTGCGTGGTGTGCTGTCCGACCCATGCACGCGTGTTCGGCGACCTGGACGATCCCACGTCGGAGCTGGCGCAGCTGCGCAGCAAGGCCGGCAGCAACGTGCATCTGCTGCTGGAGGAAAAGGGCACGAAGCCCCAGGTCTTCTACTACAACGAGTAAGGAGGTGCCGTGATGAAGCTTTCTGCAAAAGGTAAAGCCGGCGCGGCTGTTCTGGTGGCGCTGATGGCGATCGGCTTGTGCGCATATGTGTTTCAGCTGACGCAGGGTTTGTGCGTGACGGGCATGTCGAACGGCGTGTCGTGGGGCCTGTACATCACGTGCTTCATGTTTTTCGTGGGCCTGTCGGCGGGTGGTCTGATTGTGGCCAGCTCGGCGCACGTGTTCCATATCGAGTCGTTCAAGCGCGTGGCCATGCCGGCCGTCATCACTTCCACGGTGTGCATCTGCTGTGCCGGGGCGTTCATCCTGATCGACCTGGGCGGTATCCAGCGCATTTGGAATATGTTCGTGCACTTGAATTTCACGAGCCCGCTGGCGTGGGACATGTGCGTGATCACCACGTACCTGGTGATCAACGTCCTGGACATCGTGTGGCTGCGTCGCGGCGATGAGCGCAAGGTGCAGATGCTGTCGTACGTGGCTCTGCCCGTTGCCATTTTGGTGCACAGCGTGACGGCATGGATTTTCGGCCTGGAGATCGCGAAGGAAGGCTGGTATTCGGCCATCATGGCGCCGATCTTCGTGGCGTCGGCAATGGACTCGGGCCTGGCGTTGCTTATGTGCGTGCTGGCGGCCTCGAAGAAGGCCGGCGTGTTCGATTGCGGCGAGAAACTGTTTGCTGACCTGGCGCGACTGCTGGCAACTTTCATTGCGGTGGACGCGTTCTTCATTGGCTGCGAGCTTTTGACTGTGGCGTATCCGGGTGCGGCGGGCGCTACCGAGCTGCTGGGTATCATGACCTCGGGGGCAACCGCGCCGTTCTTCTGGTTCGAGATTCTGGGTGGCTTGCTGGTGCCGTTTCTGCTGCTGGCGTCCGCGAAACGCCGTCAGCGCACCGCCGTGGTGGTTGCCGCCAGCGCGCTGGTGATGGCGGGCGTGCTGTGCAAGCGCGTGTGGCTGCTGTTCACCAGCTTCACCATGACCAACGTGTACGGAGCGCCGGGCATTTCATCGGGCTCTACGGCGGCGCGCGGTGCTGATGGGTTTGGCATGTGGGCGCTGACCGGCTCTTATGCGCCGACGCCCGTTGAGGTTGCCGTGGTGATTGCTGTGGTGAGCTTCTGCATCTTGGGCATTGCAGTGCTGTCGAAGAAGCTGGTCAAGGCTGCATAAAGGATTGGCTGCGGGCTGCGCTTGCGCAGTCCGCTTGGCGCCCGGAGCGTGGCGGTTGCGTGGGAGCATTTGCGTGAGGCTTTCTGCTGTTTGGTTTGTGCCGCCCGATACGGCGGGGCGCCTTGAAAGCTTCGTTTGGCGCGCTGCTGGGTGTTGATTCTACGGCTTATTGCGTAGGGCTGTAATGATTCGTGATAGCAAGGGAGCTTGATATGCGAGTGCTGGATTGCGATGAGTGGCGAACTTTAGGGCAGCTGTACGCGTTTTTCGGGAACAGCCTGCTCAGCCCCATGAATCGCACGGAAACGGTTGGGCTTGACCCGGCGTTTTGGCATGATTTGGCCGGACTGCTTGGCGGTGCGATTGCGCGCCCGGCGCTGGATTGCGCTGCGTGGGCAGAGCGGGCGGCAGGTGATTGTTCGCGCGATGAGCTGGTGCAACGTGTTTCCGTTGAGTTCACACATTTGTTTGTCGGGCCTCCTTCGCCGGCGGCGCCTCCGTGGGAATCGGCAAATGGGCCGGTGGGATCGCATGTTGGTTTCGGCGAGGCAACATATCAGATGCGCGAGCGCTTGCGCGCGGTGGGGTTGGCGCAATGCGGTTCCAGCAACCAGTTCGAGGATCATCTGGGAATCGAGCTGCTGTATTTGTCCGAGCTGTGCCGGCGTATTGCGGATGCGCAACGCTCGACGTGTGGTTCGGCGGATGCGCAGGTTGAGGAGCTTGAGCGCTTTGCGCGCGAGCATCCACTTTGCTGGATTGGCCGGTTTTACGACAAAGTGGCGGCTTCGCGACCTGACGGCTATTTCGTGCATGTGCTCGATTGCGTACGTGCTTTGTTTGAATGGCAGGTTGCGTAACGCTTGGCTTGCGAGGTGAATGCCTGCCTGCTAAGAGCGCGCGACTGTTCGCGAGGTGTTCACCGGCTGTTGAGTTCCAACGCTGCGGCACAAGAGGGCGCGGCGGAGGTTGTTGCCTCCGCCGCGCCCTCATTTTTTGCTGAAACTACCGCGATGTGCGTAGGTTGAGGTGTGCTGTCGGCAGAGCCGGCGCGCGGCGCCGGGAAAACCCCAGGTTGTCGGTTGCCGGCGTAGTGGGTTGAGCAATTGTGGTCACCAACCTACGCACTTGGCGATAGTTTGCATGCGAGATGATGGCCTGCGTTTTTGGCTTCGACTTCGAAAAGGAGATTAGTTACCTGGCGCTTAGGGCGTTTGCCTTGTGGCTCGCATTTTTTGCTGCTATTGGGAACTATCGCCAAGTGCGTAGGTTGAAGCGCATTGTCTGCAGGGTGGGCATGCGGTGCTAGCAAAACGCCAGGTCGCAGATTGGCGTGTTTGGGGGCTTGCTGCCATATGCTGTTCAACCTACGCACTTCGCGATAGTTTGTGCTGGGACTTGGGGGGTGATGCGTCGTGAGGTTGGCGCAATTGGTGCGATTGGGTGTGGTGTTGGGCGTTTTGATGAGCGCGGACCTGGCGTGAACATGAGGAGAGGCGCCCGTGGGCGCCTCTCCTCATGTGCGGTTATGTGGTTGCTGGTAGCTTAGCGGCCGATGCGCTCGGGGATGCTGGCAATAGCGTCGGCTACGGCTTGCTCGACGTTGGTGGTGGGGATGTCGGTGCCGTTGACGCTGATGCATTCAGCCTGGTCAATGCCATATACGTGGCACAGGGCCTTTATGTTTTGCCAGCCAAGATCTTGTTCGTCGGTGGCAAGGCCGCCGCGGGTGGTGACGTAGTACAGCTTCTGGCCGCGGCACTGGCCGACAGGCCCGTGGTCGGTGTAGCGGTTCACGATGCCCGTGACGCTTATGTGCTCAAGGTACACCTTCAAAAGCGCCGGGTAGCTGCCGTCCCAGAATGGCGCCGCAACAACAATGACGTCGGCCTCGGCGAACTGATGGGCCAGGTCGAACATGGCATCGTCGTAGTTTTCCGCGTGGCGCAGCTGGTTTCGATGGGCGAGCGTTTCGGACGTGAACGGGCGCAGGTCGAGCTTCTCAAGCACCAGTTGCTCGGTGACGTATTCGCCTGTTTGCTGCAAGTTTGCCACCACCGCATCGGCGATTTTCCTGGTGTTCGAAGTTTCACGCAGCACACAACTGTCGATGTAGAGCAGCTTTTTCATAGGGGTCCTTTCGGTCGGATGCGGGGTTCGCAATTCACCATAGCACAGACCGAAACGTGGACAAACAGCGGTTTTGCTGCTTTGAGATGTTTCATACATTACCAGATTCCTCCGTTGATTATCAGTCTTGTTTTGCCTGTTCAAAGTGGTATTAAGCCTTAACCGCATTTTGGGAAAGGAGTATGCGATGGATGTTTTTGGGGTTGTCGGTGCGACCGCATCCTTCACGTTCGAAAGCAGTGTTGCCGTGCTTGAGCGCGCGTGCCCCGACTATCGCGGCTTGCATGTGAACCTGTGCGATCTGCTGCAGGCTCACGAGGGCGAATTGGCGCGGCGGCCTGCCCAAATGGCGCAAAATGGCCAGTAAACGGCGGGTAGGTTGCGCCCGGCGGCAGAAAGCTTCATGATGGAGCGTGAAACCTTTGGTTTGCAAACGAATCTTCGAAAGCGGGGGAGCATGAACTACTCGGAGATCAAATATTTCGATATCGCCAACGGCGAGGGCGTGCGCACCAGCCTGTTCGTGTCGGGGTGCCGTCATGGGTGCCCGGGCTGCTTCAACCCCGACCAGTGGGATTTCACGGCGGGCAAGCCGTTCTCGCGCGAGGTGCAGGACAAGATCGTTGAAAGCCTGGCGCCGGAATATGTTGATGGCCTGTCGCTGCTTGGCGGCGAGCCGATGGAGCCGGAGAACCAGCGCGCGCTGGTGGACTTCGTGGAGCGCGTGCGGCAGACGTATCCCGGCAAGTCCATTTGGTGCTACACGGGCGATTCGCTGGATGACCTGCGCAATCCCGATAGCCCGCGCCATACCGAGGTGACCGATCGGCTGCTGGCTGCTATCGATGTGCTGGTGGACGGTCCGTTCGTGCAGGCGCACCACGACATCACGCTGCGCTTCCGCGGCTCGTCGAACCAGCGCATCATCGACCTGCCGGCCACGCTTGCCGGCGACAAGGTGGTCCCGTGGCGCGACGACCCACAGTTCACCAGCCATGTGATGGTTGCGCCGAACGCGAAGGAACCGGCTGAGTAGGCGCGGTTGGCGCCTGGCGCTAGCCGCCGGAGCGTGAAAACTTGCAACAGAAAACGGGCCGCATCGCCAGGCGTTGGCGATGCGGCCCGTGCTATTCGGTCGGGATTCGTGCGGGGCGCTCCGTTTACGCCGCTTTCACGTCGTCAAGCTCCTGACCTGCGTGCGGGTCGTTGAACACGTCAAGGTTCATGCGACCGGCCTGCTTGGCAACCACGGTGGTGCACACGGCGTCGCCCGTGATGTTCACGGCGGTGCGGGTCATGTCCAGGATGCGGTCGATGCCCATGATCAGTGCGATGCCCTCAAGCGGCAGCCCCACGGAGTTGAACACCATCGACAGCGTGATAAGTCCCACGGACGGGACGCCAGCCGTGCCAATGGACGCCAGCGTTGCCGTGGCGATAACCGTTGCATACTCCATGGGCCCCAGCTGCACGCCGAACAGCTGCGCCGTGAACACCACGGCCACGCCCTGCATGATGGACGTACCGTCCATGTTGATGGTGGCTCCCAGCGGGATGGTGAACGACGAGATGCGGCGGTCGACGCCCATCTTCTTCTCCAGCGTCTCGATGTTCAGCGGGATGGTGGCGTTCGACGTGGCCGTGGAGAACGCGAACATCATCACGGAGATGAACTTCTTCAGGAACTTCACGGGGTTCACGCGGGCCAGCAGGAACAGCAGCAGCATGTACACCACCAGGCACTGCACGGCCAGCGCCAACAACACGCCGAGCATGTACTTCACCATGGGCAGGAACGCGTCGAAGCCGATGTTGGCGAACGTGCGTGCCAGCAGGCAAAACACGCCGATGGGCGCCACGTACATGACCAGAGAGGTCATCTTCATCATGATATCGTTGAACTGCTCGAAGAAGCGGTGCACCACCTCGACCTTGCGGCCCATCATGGACAGGATGATGCCGATGAACAGGGCGAAGAAGATGATGGCCAGCATATCGCCCGATGCCAGCGCCTGGATGGGGTTCTTCGGGATGATGTTCAGCAGCGTGTCGGCGAACGAGACGTCGGTGGACGTGCTGCTTGAAAGCGACGAGGTGTCGCCGGCGACCAGGCTGGACATGTCCACGCCGCGGCCGGGGTTGATAAGGTTCGCCACGCTCAGCGCTACGGACACGGCAAGCGCGGTGGTGCATAGGTAGAACGCCAGCGTTTTCAGGCCGATGGTGCCAAGCGTTTTCGTGTCGCCGATGGACGACGCGCCGCACACGATCGAGCAGAACACCAGCGGCACCACCAGCATCTGCATCAGGCGGATGAAGCCCTGGCCAACCATGTAGAAGATGCCATTGACGAACACGTCGTCGCGGATGGTGCCGGCCGGCACCAGGTAGTGGAAGATCACGCCGCAGACAAGGCCGAGCAGAAGCGCGATGAGGATGGCGCCGGTCAGCCCGATGTGCAAGCGCTTGGGCTTTTCGCCCATGTTGATTTTGGTGGACATGCGGCGCCCCTATTCTGCGCAGGCCAGCGCGGCCAGGTCGTGTTCGGCGGTGAAGGCGGCAAGGTCGTCTTCCCAGGTGGGCATGGCGAAAACGCCGGTGAGGCGCGCCATCATGTCGTCGAGCTCGATGCGGTAACCCTGGCGCGGGTTCGCGGTGCCGCGCAGGTTGCCCGTGGGCTGGCCGGCAAGCGTGAATGCGCGCTCGAAGAACTCGAAGCGGCTGGTCACGCCCGTGCAGGCGGCGTGGAACGTGCCGAACTCGTCTGACTCCATGACGGCCAGGACGAAGCGCGCGAATGTGTCGGCCGACGTGGGGCAGGCGAACTGGTTGGCGGGGACGGGCACGGTTTTGCCTTGCGCCGACGCTTTGAGGGCGCGGCCAAGCAGGTCGTTGGGCTGGGCGGTGTACACCCAGCTGGAGCGCACGATGATGTGGCGCTGGCACAGCTCGCGCACGAAGCGCTCGCCGGCCTGCTTCGACTTGCCGTACACATGCGGCGGGTTCGTGACGTCGAACTCGTTGAACGCATGGTCGGCGTTTTCCGGGAACAGGTCGTCGGTGGACAGGTGCACCAGCGTGGCGCCCACACCGTTGCTGGCGATGGCCAGGTTGCGCGCGCCGAGCGCGTTGACCTTGTAGGCCTTGTCGGGGTCTTCGTCCGCCTCGGTGCGGCTGGCCAGCGCGGCGCAGTTGATGACGAAGTCGGGGCGATACGATTCGGCGTAGTTCATGATTTCGTGCAGGTCGGTGACGTCGATTTCGGCGTCGGTGGTGACCACTTTGTAGCGGCTGTGGTCGAGCGCGTGCTCGATGGCTTGGCCCATGCGGCCGGCGGCGCCGGCAATCCATACGGTTTCTTGGGGACCCAATCTCATGGGGCTGCTCCTTTGCTTGGTGCTCGTGCACGTGCCTTGGTGGGCATAGCGTAGCGGCGCTGGTGTTTGGCCAGGTTGTGGCGCCTTCGGCCGCGCACAGCCTGCCGGTTGGTTGTGCGGCTTGGTGCTTCGCGCACGAACGGATTCAATATACAAACGTGTTTATTTTACCCCTGCTTGCGCTGTTACGTGGGGTGCATGTAGACCGAAACGAAACCGAAATGCTTTGCAGTTTGTGCGGTGGCTTAAGGGCAATGCGTGCGGCTGTCAGGGCGCCTGTTGCGGTTTGAACCGGTCTTTACGGTTGCGCTTGTTGGTATCTTCGTTTTCGCAGGTCGCGCTTGCCTTTACTGCAGCGTGGCATCTACGGCGCTGATCACGGCGTTGCGCAGGCCAGCCGCCTCCAGCGCGGCGACGCCCTTGATGGTGGTGCCGCCCGGCGAGCAGACGGCGTCCTTCATGGCGCCGGGATGCGTGCCCTCTGCCAGGTGCAGCTGTGCGGTGCCGGCCATCATCTGCGCGGCCAGGCGGTACGCGGTGGCGCGTGGCAGGCCGTTCTTCACGGCGCCGTCGGCAAGCGATTCAAGGAACATGGCGGCAAAGGCCGGCCCGCACCCGGCAACGGCCGATGCAGTGGACAGCAGGTTTCCCGCCACAGGCTCGATGAGCGCGATCGGGCTGAACAGCTGCGTGAACGTGTCCCATTCGTCGCAGGTCAAAGAGTGTTTTTGCTCGCAGGCGATTACGCCGCAGCCAACGGCAATGGGCGTGTTCGGGATGGTGGACAGGTGGTGGCTTTCTTGCCCGAGCAGCTCGTCGTAGAAGTCGAACAGCAGCCCGGCGGCAACCGAGACCACGGCCTTGCCCGCAAGCGCTTCGCGCGCCGGTGCAAGCACGTCAACAACCATGTGCGGCTTCACGGCAACGATGATCAGGTCGCTTGCTTCGGCGACTTCGGCTGCGGTGTGCACCGGCGTCGCGCCCAGCGCGGCGCAGCTGGCCTGAAGCTTGTCGTAATGCGCGGCGCAGGCGGTGATGCGATCGCCTGCAACATTCGCGTGCTCTGCCAGGCCTTTCGCCATTGCCTGGGCCATATTTCCAAACCCAATGAATCCGATGCGTGCAGTTTTCGCGTCCATGGTTCTCCTTTTGCTGAGCGCTTGCATTTGAGCGTTTCCGGCGCAGATGCTCTCTTTCGCCGATAGGTCGATGATTTCGCTTTGGGGCGGGCTGCTTCGCTGCTGCGAACCCACGCTTGAGCGCAGAGCAGTTGGGTGGCAGCGGCGGTTTGCCTGCAAAAACCATTGTAATCCCTGCAAGGTAAAGACTTCGTTTCGAACGTGCGTCAAGTGCGTAGGTAAACCTCGTTCGGCATCAAGATTTTAGTCGGCTTGTTTCGAACGGGCGCCATGTGCGTAGGTTCATTCGGAGATTTCGACACGAAGGGCGGTTTCCCTGCGGTTTTGGCGTCGAAGTGCGGTGGTCGGCGTGCTCTCCCTTTCGCAACCTACGCACTTCACGCATGTTTTGTTGCGTCCAAGTTTTCTCAAGGGCAAATGGCAAGATCGATGGGTGCCGGCACGACGAATTTCGCCGCGATGGCTACCGCCGCCGGGGTTCAACGTAGCTAAACTGCTACGAAACCGCATTTCTCAAAATGCGCAGCATGAAAAAAGTGGGCCGGCAGGAAACCCTGCCGGCCCACTTGCCCCTATTGCTTGCGAAGCGTTATCGCGATGGTGTTGAGGCACTCGAGCGCGCCGGCCTTAACGGCTGCGCGATCGCCTGCTGCATAGGGGTTGTCGCAGGCGACCCAATCGGCCCAGGCTTCTGCCGTGGATGTCATGGGGTGCATGTCGAGAATCTGAACGCCGGGGGTTTGCCCAATCATGCTCCGCCACCAGGGGATATCGTGCATGTATGCAAGCTGCTCAGGTGTCAAAGATTCAAGCAGGCATGCAGGCAAATCGTCATGGCAATCGCGCACCATGCCGGGGATAGACAGGTACAGCATGCCACCTTGCTTCACGTAGGGCAGCAGCTTTTCGCCGAGGTAGTGCGCATCGCGGCCGTAGTAGTTGTAGGAGTCGATGCTCACCACGGCATCGAAGAAGCCGTGCGGGAACGGCAGTCCCTGCGTTGCATCGGCCTTCACGGGATGTATCCCCTGTTCAGGAACCTTCATGCTGCGGAAAAACGCGTGGTTTTCCGCAGGGTCGCTCCACAGATCAACGGCATAGGTATCCAGGCCGTATTCGCGCGCAAGCATAACGCTGGTAATGCCGGTGCCCGACCCGAGGTCGCAAATGCGGCTGCCTGCAGGGAGGTCGGCTTCAAGGAGCAACTCCTCGCAGAGCTTTAGCGGGGTGGGACCCATGATTTTAGATTGTACGATTGCAGACTCGAAGCTGTTCGCTTTTGGGAAATGCATGATGGTGTCCTGTTCTCATTGGTTGATAGCTTGGTTTTGACATAGGGGTCAAAAGAACGCCGCAAAAACCTTAGACCTGCTTATCGCAGCCTTCTGACCAGGCTATTTGCTTAGCGTTCTCTAAAGAACAGGGACCAAAAAGACATCCCCTTGAAATTGATTGCGACAAAGCTTTTCTTTGTCGCTTGCCGGTATTGTATGCGCTCGGCCAATCGCGCGCAACAGTAGCGAGCGATTGGCCGGGCAGCACCAGCTAGCAATCGAGGTGCTGCCGCGAATCGAAGCCCAGCTCCTTAAGGTTGCTGGCCAGGTAATCGATGCTGGTGGGCGTGACCTTAATTAGGTGCAGCATAGTTTTGATTTTGTCGAGCATGGCAGGCTTGATGCCTTTCGCGCTGGCGGCGTCGGCGAACTCTGCGCTGTCGGGGTCGACGATTTTCGCAACGCCAGTGACCTGGGCACTTGCAAGCGTTCCGAATCCGGCATACGGCTCGTAGATAGCAAGGCACACGTTCTTGTTGTGCTCGAGCGCCGCGAATTTCAGACCGCCTTCCGAAAAGATCCAAATCGCGCCATCGCGATAGGCGTACTCAAGCGGTGTGCATCGCACAAAATCGCCCGAGGCGCAGGCGAGCGCACAGGTGTTATGCGAGGTTAGAAAGTCGTCAATGGCCTCTTTGAGCTGTTCATCCGGCATACGCGTCGCATCGTTTTCCTTGCTAGTCCAGTAGCCTGCCGCTGCTTCATATTCGCACTCATTCATGATATGCCCCTTTCTTTGGTTGATTATCGCGCTTTTTGTCGAGCGGGCAAATGGGGAATCGTGTTAGCCAGGGCCTTATCCGCGTGCCACCGACGGCGTTGCCTGGGGTTGATGGAGCGCGAAAGGCGGTCGGGTGCACTCCGGGCATCAAAAGATGCGCGAAGTGCGTAGGTTGATTTCGCGAAAGCGCATATACAGGGGTTTGGCGAGGTTGCTTTACGGGAAAAGGCCAGATGGCGGCGATGTGGAAACGGGTATCGCGAGCGGAGGTTGAAATACCTACGCACTTCGCGAACGAAAGGAAAGTGGTGGGAATTTGACATAGAGAGGAATGGGCCGAACGAGGGGGAACGTTGCGGTTTGTTTGGCATCTCTGCTTTTGAATGTGGCGCGAGAAAAGCAAAGTGGCGCTTCATTGGCTTGAATTTGCTGATGATGGAGGCTGCCAGCATGTTGATGCGTGGATTGCCGAGAACAGCGGAATAGAAGAGAGCTGCCTCAGTAGCGTTCTGATTAGGCGTTTTGCTAATAATCGTTCTTGGAGCATCTGCTTGAGATGTTTGGCGTTCGAAAGCGCAGATGCTTCTTATTTGTGGCGTGGTGGGGGGTAGGAGTCGCTCTCTGCCGGCGGTGTGGGCGCCGGGCGTGCGCAGGCGGACGCTAACTTGGCGTGGTTAGGCGGCTAGTGTTTCCCAGTTGATGAAGATGTTGCGGCGCAGGTCGTGCTCTCGTTTGCGCAGGTTTTTAGTTTTGCGGCGGTAGGTGATGCCGAGGTGGCTTGCTAAGAGCCGCTTGACGGCGTCGAACCGATCGGCCAGTGCAATCTGCTCGTATGAAAGCAACACGACTTCGTAGCCCATGTGCTGCAAGGCTACGGTGCGGTTGGCGTCGGACACTGCCGACGCGGTGTTGTCGTGCGCGATGCGCCCCTGGCACTCGATAATGAGCGGCTTCTTGCCTTTACGCTGGTCAAACAGCAGGTCGGCATAACAGGTGCTGCGATTTGCCAGCATAGATGCGGCGGGGGAAAGCGCAATGCGCTGGTTATTGGTAAATGCCGGGAAGCCCTCGCCGCCTTTGCGGCGGGATTGGGTCAGCAAAATGGATGTTTGTGCCTCAAAGGGCGAGGCGGTTGCGCCCGTTACGGTTTTCGCCGCTTTTGCGAAGCGTCGGTTGCCGCGCATGCCCTTCGTGGCCACCGCGAACTGGCGTAGCTCGTCAAGGCTGATGAGCGGGCTGCGTTGCCAAAGGCTGGTGGGTTTACCGTCTTGTCCGGTGACTCGCCGCCAGCTGTTCGCCGGCAGTGTGCCGGCTTGTTGCGCGGTGGCAAGCAGGTCTTCGATTTCGGTCGAGGGTTTGAACACGGAAAACGTGCCGCAGAACTCGTACATGGCCATCGCAAGGTGCTCTTCCGAGAGATGTTGCGCTAGTTGCAGCAGCGTGAACAGGGGCGATGTAACGTTGATGCCAAGGTCAGTAGTCTGAACGCAGCCGAATGGAAGCTCGGTGGAGGCAAGGTGCGATCGGATGCATTTTGCGCTCGAGCGCTTGCGGCGGTTGGTGACCATAAAGTGAATGGTTGGCCCGACCACGTGCCGCACCAAGGGGTGGCGCTTAAGTCTGTTGCGGGTTTTGTCGGTTTGAGCTGCGGGAACTGTGGGCATTAGCGCGAGCACCTGCGGCGGTGTGCGGTGCAGGTGGAACGCTGATATGTCGCATAAGGTTTCTTCCATGGGCGAACTATACGCGATGATTGCGGGCTTCGGCGCCGCGACGCGAAACGGTTGCCAACGCGTTACCCATTGCGAGCAGAGCGGCAAGGTTTCGCGTGCTGGTGGGCAGTCATGAGCGATTTGACGTGAGGGGTTTGGGAAAGGAGGAAGCCCGCGAGGTTGAGAAACGAAAGGGGTTGGCTACTCGTGCGAAGCTCGTTTTGGCATTGACCCCCCCTGGCGTTCTTGCTGTTTCACCTGCGGCAACGAGGCGGGTAAGCGAGGGGTAATCGCTCTGCCTGCCTTCGTCAATCTGCCGTGCTGCGGCAGATGGTACGTTCCGCTTGCGCCGTTTGTGGCCCCTACGCCCTTGCGCTTGCCGTTACGCGGCGGACTTTGCGGCCTGCTTTTGCTCGCGTTCGGCCTCAAGCAGCGCGCGGGCGTGGGCGATGGCGTCGTCGATGTTCGGGCGGAAGTGCTCTTCGCCGATCAGGTCGACGAATCCGGCGCGGCGCATCGTTTTCATCGGCTGCTCGTTCGCGTGGCTGAAAATGAGCCGAACGCCGTTTTCGCTGCAATAATCGTACAGGTTCTCAAGCGCGTTCATGCCCGTTGCGTCAAGCGACGGCACACCGCGCATGCGGATGATTAGGTATTTCGTGAAATCCTTCACCGAGATGTCGGAGATGCGGTCGGTCATGCCGAAGAACATCGGGCCGTTGATCTCGTACACGCGCACGCTTTTCGGCAGCTCGCGCAGGTGCGTAACCTCGGAGTTCTCGTCGCAGTAGTATTTCCAGCCTTTCACTTCGGTTTCTTCGCTGACCATCTTCATGAACAGCGCCATGGTGATCAGCATGCCCACGGCAATGGCTGTGACCAGGTCAAACACGATGGTGAGCGCGAACGTGAGCACCAGTGTGGCCACGGCGCCGCGCGACGCGGTGCGGCACAGGTGCGCGAAGTTGCGCCAGCCCGACATGTTGTAGGCAACTTGCAGCAGGATGGCCGCGATGGTGGGCATGGGAATGAGCGCGGCGTAGGGCATAAGGAACACCAGCACCACCAGCAGCACGACGGCGTGCACCATGCCGGCGATGGGCGTGCGGCCGCCGCTTTTCACGTTGGCGGCCGTGCGCGCGATGGCGCCGGTGGCGGGGATGCCGCCGAACAGCACGGAGCCGATGTTGCCGACGCCTTGCGCCACCAGCTCCATGTTGCAGCGGTGGTGCGAGCTGATCATGGAGTCGGCGACGACGCACGACAGCAGCGACTCGATGGCGGCCAGGATGGCGATGGTGATGCCGTTGGCGAGTTCATCGCGGAAAAGGACCAGGTCAAGTTGGGGAACGTGAAGCGTGGGAAGGCCGGTGTTGATGGTGTACAGGTCGCCGATGGTGTTGACGTTCAGGTTGAAGGCGCCAACCATGGCCGCGCCGACGATGACGGCCACAAGCGAGCCGGGGATGCGGCGGGACACGCGCGGCCACACGATGAGGATGGCAAGGCACACGGCGCCGACCAGCAGCGCCTGCCCATTGATGGTGGCGATGTTGGCGCCGATGGCGGCAAGCTTGTCGGCGGTTTCGATGGTGGTGGTGCCGGCGGGGTACGTGAGACCAAGCAGGTCTTTGACCTGGCCAATCACGATGGTGACGGCGATGCCGGCCGTGAAGCCCGTCGTAATGGTGTACGGCACGAAGCGGATGAGCGTGCCAAGCTTCAGCAGGCCCATGAGCACCAGCAGAATGCCGGCGATGATGGTCGCCGCGATAAGGCCGTCGATGCCGTCGGTGGCAACAATTCCAGCGACGATGGTGGCGAACGCGGCGGTGGGACCAGAGATTTGCACGCGGCTGCCGCCAAGCAGCGCAATAAGGAAGCCGGCGACGATGGCCGTGTAAAGCCCCTGCTCAGGGCCGACGCCTGACGCGATGGCAAGCGCGATGGAAAGCGGCAGCGCCACGATAGCTACGACGATGCCGGACACGATGTCGCGTGGGATTTGGCGGCGCAGCTCCTCTTTATCGGTGTGTTTGATAACGCTGAACAGGATTGGCTTGAGTTTGTCGTGCTGCATGGGTTCCGTTTCGTTGCTGGTTGTGCGGTTGCGGGCGCGCTTGCCGCCCGGGCCGGGCTTTGGAGACAAAAAATGTCCCGCCCAGGTTGCCCCGGGCGGGACATGCGCGTTTTCAGTTGTTGCCTTGCGGTTGCAAGGGTTGACTATGGTAACGCTTTAGTAACGGATGACGGTTGGGTACACAAAATCGTCAACTTGCGGGTTGCGTTCGTGCGGGTGAGTTCGCGTGGTTGCAGCTGTGCGGCCCCCGCAGCTACGCCGACCGTGTGCCGCATGCGTGTGACGCGCAAACTCGCCCCAGGGGCTATGCCGTCGCGTGCCACATGCATGACACGCGACGGCCCGCGGCGAAAAAAGCCCGCTAGCTTTCGCCAGCGGGCTTCGCGGAAATCGGTTTCCCCAGGTGAAATGCGCGCGATTAGAAGCGCAGGCTCAGGCAGGACAGGCCGCCGTCGATCTTGCGGTACTCGGAGGTGTCCACCACCAGCGTCTTGTAGCCCAGGTCCTGGACGGCCTTGAGCACGGTGGGGTAGCCCTCGGCCACGATGACGGTGCCGTTGACCCAGATGCAGTTCGCGCCGTAGGCCTCGTCCTCGGGCACGACCACCTTGTTGTACTGGGCAAAGTCGGGCTTGTCGATGAACTCGCCGGACACCAGCATGTTGTTGTCCTCGATGTAGTTCACGCCCGTCTTCAGATGCAGCACCTCCTCAAGCGGCACTTCGGAGCCCTCAAGACCCCAGCCGGCCAGGATTTCGCAGAACTGGCGGATGCCCTCTTCGTTGGTGCGCGCGGAACGGCCGACATAGAAGTGGTCGCCCACCATCATGACATCGCCGCCGTCGAGCGTGCCCGGGGCCTCAATGTGCTTGACATGCTCGTCGTCGAAGAAGCGGCGCACGACCGGCTCGATCTCGTTCTTCTCGCCGTTGCGGCTGTCCGCGCCGGGGTTGGTGATGATGGCGCCGCAGCGCGTGATGACGGCCGGATCCTCAACGAAGCAGCTGTCGGGATACTGCTCAAGCGCGGGCAGGACGGTGACGTCGACGCCGCACTGCTCAAGGGCGTGCTCGTAGTCGTAGTGCTCCTCGATGGCGCGCTCGTACATGGGTTTGCCCAGTTCAGGAGCGCTGGTGATGCCGTCGCACAGCGACTTGCCCGGGCGGCGGATGATTACGTGGTTGAACTTCGTCATGCTTCTCTCTCCTTGAAAACATGTCTTCGGCGCGCCGGCAGCTTGCTATGCGCGTCGCGTTCGGGGTTTGTGATAGCTGCTTGCATGGCATTATACCCGCATTTGCGCGCCGCGGCAGAAAAGGCTGCGCGGGCTTTAACTGCGATTTCGGGCGCTGTTGGCGAGCGGTAATTCCTAGCTGGCTCCTATTATTCGCGAAGTGCGTAGGTGATGCGTCAAGGTGTATGCGGCGGTGGATGCAGGTTGACAAAATGCCTGGGAAATGGCGTCGCGATTTTGGCGCGAGGGCGGAGAGTGGCTACAACCTACGCACTTCGCGAATGATAGGGAATTACTGGGGAATCAAAGGGCACGACGGCTGCTGCCGTTTGTGGTGATTGGCGATGGGTTGGGGGTTTGGTTTGGGTTGCGCGATGCTAGCGGGCGATACGGCCGCGATTGCGTTTTCGCTGGTGGGAGTTAGGGGTGCTGCCGTTCGCGGCGTCCGCCGATGCGTCGGGCGCGCTTTCGGCTGTCTCCTGGTGTTCGGGGCTACCCTTGTCGCCCAGCTGCGTGATGGCAATCGAACCGAAAATCAGCATGAAGCCCAGCGCCATCCTTGGCGTAAGAATCTCGCCGAAAAATGCCACGCTGAACAGGGCGCAGAACACGCTTTCCAGCGAGCAGAGCAGGCCGGCCTCGGCGGGCGACACGTGTGCTTGCGCGAGGTTTTGCGCAACGGCGCCGAACGCTGCCGAAAGCACGCACACGTAGGCCATCGCGCCGATGAACTGGGGCGTTGCCACCTGCGCGGCGGTAGGTGCCGGCTGCGTGGCTGCTGCAAGCGCAAGGGCAAGCACGCCGCTGGTGAATTGCTGGATGACGGTGACGGTCAGCACGTCGTTGTCGCGCATGACCAGCCCGATGACAACGATCTCGGCGCCATAGAGGAACGCGGAAAGGACGCTGACGCCGTCGCCGAGGCTGATGGAAAAGCCGTCAGTCAGCGACACCAGTGCAATGCCGATTGTACAAACGGCGGCGGCGATCAGGGTTTTTGTTGCCGGCCGGCGCCGCGCAACCACCCACCAGATAAACGGGACGGTCAGGCAATAGCATGCGCTCAGGAAGGCGTTTTTCGACGGCGTGGTCATGCCGAGCCCTAAAAACTGCGTCCAGAAACCCAGGAACGAAAACAGGCCGATGATGCACCCTGCTTTAAGAACGCGCGCGTTGAAGTGACGTTTGATGTGGGGAAACAGGATGATAAGCAGCACGATGCCCGCGCCCAAGAACCGAATGGCGGTGAACCACGTTGCGCCAACGGTTGCGATGGCCCCTTTGCCGATGACGAACCCCAGCCCCCAAATGGCGGCCGCGCACACCAGTACCAGGCGGTAAACGCCCAGAGGATATGTCCTGCTTGCAATGTCCATGGGACATTAGTATACGCGGGATTGTTGTGGCGCGCGAGCATGGACGGTATCCTGGTGTGCGGAGAGAATCGAAAGGTACACGGAGGAACACATGAACTATCGCGTGCTGGGGAAGACGGGATTGAAAGTCAGCGAAATCGGCTTCGGCGCCGAGTGGATGCCGGGCGGCGACGCGCAGGCGGTGCGCGAGGTGACGCGCGCGGCGGCCGCGGCGGGCGTGAACATCGTTGACTGCTGGATGGCCGATCCGGCCGTGCGCCGTGTGCTGGGCGATGCGGTGTGCGAGCAGCGCGAACAGTGGATCGTGCAGGGGCATTTCGGCTCGACTTGGCAGGACGGCCAATACGTGCGCACGCGCGACATGGACAAGGTTGTGCCGGCGTGGGAATACCTGCTTGACTGCTTCGGCGGCCACATTGAGCTGGGGCTTATCCATTACGTTGACTCGACGGCCGAGTTCGCCGAAATCATGGCGGGCCCGTTCATCGACTACGTGCGCGCCGAGCGCGCGGCGGGCCACATCGACCACATCGGCCTGTCGACGCACAACCCCGACGTGGCGCTTGCCGCATGCGACTATGACGACATCGCCATGATCATGTTCTCGCTCAACCCTGCGTTCGACATGCTGCCGCCGTCCGAGGACATCAGCACCATGTTCGCCGAACATTACAGCGACGACCTGTCGAACATCGACCCGCGCCGCCAGGAGCTGCACCATCGCTGCGAAGAGCGCAACGTGGGGCTGGCGGTGATGAAGCCGTTCGCTGGCGGGCGGCTGCTTGATGCGGAGAAATCGCCGTTCGGCGTGGCCATGACGCCGGTGCAGTGCATCGACTATTGCCTGGCGCGCCCGGCGGTGACGTCGGTGCTGGCGGGCTATCGCAACGTCGATGAGCTGGCCGGATGCGTGGCGTACGAAACCGCAACCGACTGGGAACGCAATTGCGGCCGCGTGCTGTCCCACGCGCCGGCGCACTCGTATTTCGGCCAGTGCATCTACTGCGGGCACTGCCAGCCGTGCGCGGTGGGCATCAACATCGCGGAAGTCAACAAGTTCTACGATCTGGCGCGCGTCCACGACGAGGTGCCGGAATCGGTGGCCGGCCATTACGCGGCGCTGTCGGCGCACGCGGGCGACTGCCTGGATTGCGGCTGCTGTGAGCGCAACTGCCCGTTCGGCGTGCGCATTGCCTGCCGCATGGAATACGCAGCGGAGCTGTTCGGCTATTAAGCCTGTGAAGAGGGAAAACGAAGCGAAAACGAGAGGGTCCGGGGCATGTGCCTCGGACCTTTTTGGTTGGGCGCTGTGATGCGCCCAACCGTTTGCATGCGGGGTTGTTAGGCGCTCGCCGCGCGGGGGGTGCTGCTGCGCGACGGGGGCGCGCATTCGCTGCGTGGCGTTTTCGCGCGAAGCCGCGGGGCAGTGCGTTTTGCGAGAGCGCGTCGGAAAACGAAGGCGCCTGGCCGTGCGGTTGCGAAGCCTAAGACGTGTGGTTTTCGGCCCTGATGCTTAGAGGCCGCACGCGTCAAGGGCAACTCGGCGGAAGCGGGCTTGGATTGCGATGCCCTCGTGCGCGTTACTGCTCGCGCACGAGCTGCTGGTAGCCGGTGCCCCACGTGGCCATGCTTTCGATGATGGGGCGCATGGTGTTGCCCAGCTCGCTTAAGGCGTATTCGGTGCGCGGCGGCACTTCGGGGAAGACGGTGCGCGTGATGATGCCGTCTTTCTCCATGGCGCGCAGGTTGTCCGTGAGCACTTTCTCGCTGATGCCGGGGATGGCGCGGCGCAACTCTCCGAAGCGGAACGGCCGGTCCATCAGCTGCTGGATGATGAAGATCTTCCACTTGTTGCCGATGAGCATGAGCGTGGTGGCAACGGGGCAGGGCGGCAGTTCCTCTTTCGTGAGCATGGCGTTCCTTTCTTGCGTCGTGCGGGCGGCTTGCGAAGGCTTGCGGTCTATGCCGTACCAGCGGCGCGCGACGGCGTTGTCATGCGTGCGCTGCGGGCGCGCATGCGCTGGCCGGCGAGCATATCGCGAGGTCGCCCAGCGTGCTGGTGTTGGTTGCTGCGCTGGCGCGCGAGCCCGGCTGGCTTGCGCTGGCGTGTCGGCCGGCCAGGCGGTTCGGCATTGCTGCGCGCTTGGCATATGCGAGGGCGTGCGCTGGCGCGTGTTGTGTGCCAGCAGGCGTTTGCGTCCTTCGCACTGGCGAAAGGGGTACTTACCAAAAGATGCGTACCTAATAGATTAGTGCCTTCTTCCGCCGCCGCGCGGGTTTCCTGAAAATGCATTATAGACGCCCGACTGGGAGGCGTTGCGATGAAGAAGGAGACTGACATGAGCAATCTGAACGACGTCGTCGGCGCGCCGGCCTGCGGCACCACCGACCTGGCTCCGGCCTGCGGCGCGAAGGATTCAGCTCCCGCATGCGGCACCGCGTGCGGCTCCGCGGACCCGGCGCCTGCTTGCGGCTCTGCCGACCCGAAGGCTGCACCGGCTTGACGGCGCGGCGCCCATCGAACAGGCTCGCGGCTACCGCATCACGGATAGCCGCATCGGTTGCGGAACCTGCCAGGGCGTCTGCCCGCAAGGCGTCATCGAGGAGGGCGACCCGTTCTGCATCCAAGCCGAGCACTGCCTGCACTGCGGCGCATGCTATGAAGCCTGCCCCGTCCAGGCCATCGAGCGAACCGGCGAATAAAGTCGTTTGCAATTCGCAAGAACGGATTTAACCAGGGAAAACGAAGAAGGATCCTCCATGTGCAGTACCTGCGAAACAGCGGGAGAGAACGTTTCCGTACCGGTTGAAAATGGTGACCGACCTATACGGCCCACGTTCGCCCTCCAGTGGCACATCACCGACGAGTGCGATCAGCGCTGCAAGCACTGCTGCCTGTTCAGCGAGGACGCGCGCATGACGTGCAAGTAGATGAGCTGAGACGACATGATGCTTGTGCTGAACAGCTGCTATGACTTCTGCGACCGCGTCGGCCGCGAGCCGTACTCCTACATCACTGGCGGCGACCCCATCTTGCATCGCGATTTCTGGCGGTTGGCCGAAGAGCTGCACGCCCGCGGCGCGAAGTGGTGCATCATGGGCAACCCCTTCCACCTCACCGACGAGGTGTGTCGCCGCATGCGCGAACTGGGCTGCCGCAAGTACCAGCTGAGCCTAGACGGCGCCACCGCCGCCGCGCACGACCTGTTCCGCAAACCCGGCAGCTTCGACGAAACGCTGCGCGCGGCCGGCTGCATCAAGCGCAGCGGCATGTGGCTGGTGCTTATGAGCACGGTGAGCAGCATGAACGCCGCTGAGCTGCCCGACATGATCAGCTTGGCCGCCCGCATCGGTGCCGACGTGTTCGCGTTTGGGCGCTACTGTCCCACGAAGGCCCAGCGTTTCGAGGAATTCCACATGGAACCGCTGGAGTATCGCGCGCTGCTGCTTGCTTGCCAGGAGCGCATCGACGCGCTTGCCGCCGCCGGCTGCACCACCACGTTCCAGAAAAAAGACCACCTGTGGACGCTGCTGGAGTGGGAGCAGGGGCGCTCCACCATCCCGGAGGGCGCGGCGTGCGGCAAGATCTACGACGGCTATTACTGCGGCATCGCGCACATGACGGTGCTGCCAACCGGCGACGTGTACGCGTGCCGCCGTATGGAAAGCCGCATCGGCAACGTGCGCGAGGAAAGCATGTTCGACCTGTTCACGGGGCAGAATATGGAAGCGCATCGCGAGTTCTCGAAGTTCGAGAAGTGCAACTGCTGCAAGCTGCGCGGGTGGTGTCGCGGCTGCCCGGCCGTGGCGGCGGGCTACACGGGCAACAGGTACGCCCCTGACCCGCAATGCTGGATGGAAATGGATTAGCAACTGACGGATTTGCCGCGGCGGCGTTTCGCCATTCGGAAGTACACGTCGCGGCGGGTTCGTGTGCCGCGAACCGCGCGGCACTTTGGCGGAGCGAGGTAGGGGCTGGCGCTGCGTCTTCGACGCGCTGGTGGCAAAAAAGCTTGTGCCGATGTCGGCCCCGCAAGAATATAGGGTGAGTTGCGAATGAGGAAATTCGGAAGGAATTAGGCAATGAACTGGGTAAACAATGCGGAAACGTTCGAGCGCGATATCGCACGCACGGCTGAGACGATTAATGCGGCCGATGCCGTGTTCGTGGGTGTCGGCGCGGGGCTTTCCACGGCGGCCGGGTTCACCTACACCGGCGAGCGCTTCGAGCGCCACTTCGCCGACTTCCACGCGCGCTACGGGTTCACCGACATGTACTCGGGCGGGTTCTATCCGTACGCCACCAGCGAGGAGTTGTGGGCGTTTTGGCGCGCCGTGCTGGAGAATTCGCAGGCCACGTACGTGTGCGCGAATTACGGCGAGGCGGTGGCGCCGCGCGAGATAGGGGGCCGATCCATCTGCATCAACGCCGATTTGACGAAGACGATCGACGCGCTCTCGGCGGCGCTCGGCCGCTAGCGGGGCCCGGCGCTTCGCTTGCGGGAAGGCGACGGCGGTGCGGCGTGCCGGCGGGGCGGCTGCTGTCGGCGAAAGCGGCTTTGCTGACGCGCGTCGATTGATGTCGCGGGGCATTTCGAGGGCGATGGTGGTGTGACTTGCCAAGCTGGATTTGCCAGCGAGGGGGAATTACGCTTGATAGGGCTGCGCAAAAAAGACGGGTTGCCCTGAAAAACAGCCCGCCCCTTTGCCGTTTTGGCCTGCGCCGATGCGAGATTTCGTCTTACGCCCAGGTGAAATTCTCGCGTCCGGCGCCCACTTCGAAGTGGTATTTCACGATGCCTAAGTCCACTTTCGCGTAGAAGCCCATGCCTGCCTTTGCCGACACTTTGCCGTTTTCCAAGGTCAGCTTGAACTTCTGCTGGTTCATGGCCGTGGGCGCCAGAAGCGCTGCCTCGACGCCGGCCTTGAACCACGCCGGCAATCTGCTGCCCAGGTTGCTTACCTCGGCGGCGGACTTCACCTTGTGCGTCACGCCTTGCGTTTCCCCATGTCCCAGCGCAATGACCACGGTCAGCTTCTCGTTGGCGCCCACCTGGAACACGCCCGGAATCTTCTTGTACGTCATGGCCACCCAGCAAGTGTTCAGGCCCAGCTGCTGCGCCTTCAGCACTAGGCGCTCGCCGTAATAGCCGCACAGCTCGTCAAGCTGGCTGCCTTTCGGGCCCACCAGCGCCAAGTAGTTTTTGGCGCCGCTGAACTTGCCGTAGTGGGCCATGGTGCTGTCGAACGCCTTCGGCTCGTTCACGACAAGCTGGATGTGCAGCCCGCCTTCGCGGTTGCACGCCGCGATTTCGTCTTGCAGCGCAGCAAGCGCGTCGGCCGCGATGGGCTCGTCAGTGTATTGGCGCACGCTGTGGCGCTGCTGGATTGCTTCCATAAGTTCCATGGTATTCGCTCTTTTCGTCGTATCAGGGGTACGGTGCCCGCCTCGTCTTACGTTGTGGCTGCGTTTCTTTGATGCGGTATAACCGCAGGTAAACAGGGTAGAATCGAAGGATTTGATTGCAGCGCGTGCCCGTGCTACTTGATGCAGCTTCGATCGGGCTGGTCTTCCATGATGCGTTTTGTGTGCATGAGCATGTGAAGCAGGCCGTTCATGGCTTTTGCGTCGGCGTCGAAGTAGTAATAGTTTTTCGTGCCCTCGCGGCGCATCTTGACCAGCCCCGCGTCCTTAAGGATTTGCAGATGATGCGACACGGCAGGGCGGGAAAGATGCGTGCGCTCCGTGATCTCGCCTACGCGAACGCCACTGCACTTGCCGATTCCAATCATCTCGACGATGAGGTGTTGGCGGTTTTCGTCGCCAAGTGCCAGCAGGATTTTTCGGCACGACGCGAACTCTTCGGCT
The DNA here is from genome assembly GCF_004135645.1 of Senegalimassilia faecalis. Taxonomy (NCBI): domain Bacteria; kingdom Bacillati; phylum Actinomycetota; class Coriobacteriia; order Coriobacteriales; family Coriobacteriaceae; genus Senegalimassilia; species Senegalimassilia faecalis. The sequence continues at coordinate 2,136,551 of NZ_SDPW01000001.1, read as the reverse complement.
AGCTGTTGAATTTCGAGTGAGTTAACGTGTTGCCGCTGCTCGTCGTCTTGCACATCATGTGATTTCGCGTTTTCCAATCGGTGATACCTTCTTTCGTTCAACCGTTTAAACCGTTTATAGCATGCAGGACGGCGAAAAGACCCATTGGGAAAGAAAATCGAGACCATTGAAATCCTAGTAAAACGCTAACGTTCGCGAAGTGCGTAGGGCGCATCGCTGTGCCGCCCTTGCTTTGTCAAAAGGTGCGCGAAGTGCGTAGGTTGAGGCGACGGACGCGAGAGTTCCTCGCCGGCGCGCCGCAAATGCCCTGGTGGCGGTTTTTGGACTGGGGCGGCTTGTGCAGGCACGTGCGGCAACCTACGCACATCGCGCACCTTCTGTTGAGCAATCATTCGGGAATCGAGTTTCGAAGTATCGTCAAGTGCGTAGATTTATGAGCACGGCGCCACCAAGGCGGGGACAGCGTGCACGTTTCGGCTGCTCGGTCTTGGCCTGAGCAAAGCTCTGAAGCCGCTCGTCACGCTAACCTACACACTTCGCGAATGATAAGGATTCACTAGGAATTCGAGGTGCCATTTGGCGGCATTTTGGGTTTTGCTTGGGCGTTGGTTTGTGGCAAGAAGGACCTGCCGCGGATGATGCTGGGGGTCGGGGCACGAAAAAGGCGGCAGCCGATGGCTGCCGCCTTTGCCTTTGCGGAAAGCAAGGACTAGAAGAATATCCTTGCAATTGCGTGTACATTGCTGCTAAAAGATAACCAACATGCTAGATATTTATGTCCACGCCCTTGCTACTCGTTTTAATCGTGTTTCCCCAGGTCGCGGCCTTGCGCAATGTTGACCAATCTACTAGAAATTGACGTTGCCGACTTCGGCCAGCTTCAGCTCGGGGTTGTGATCGGTTGCCCACTTCACGTTCCACGAGTTCGTGAACAAAAGCAGCCGCCCTCCGCGCATGTCCTCGACCAGCTTCGTGTCGCGCGTGATGTTCAGGCGCGACGTGTCCAACTCGTCGGGGTCGTTCTCGATCCAGCGGATGTCGGTGTACGGCATGCCTTGGCGGCGCACTTCCACGCCGTACTCGTTTTTCAGGCGCGTTTCCAGCACGTCAAGCTGCAGTACGCCCACCACGCCGGCGATGACGCTTTCCATGCCGAAGCCCGGCTCGCGGAAGATCTGCACGGCGCCTTCCTGCGCCAGCTCGTGCATGCCCTTGACGAACTGCTTGCGTTTCAGCGTGTTGACCTGCGTGATTCGCGCGAAATGCTCCGGCGAGAACGTGGGGATGGGCGGGAATTGCACGTGTTCGCCCTTGCACACCGTGTCGCCGATGCTGAAGATGCCGGGATCGAACAGGCCCACGATGTCGCCGGCGAACGCCTCGTCGACGGTGGCGCGGTCGTCGGCCATGAGCGACGTGCCCGTGGCCAGCTTCAGCTTCTTGCCGCCCTGCACGTGGAACGCCTCCATGCCGCGCTCGAACTTGCCCGAGCAGATGCGCACGAACGCGATGCGGT